>JAAEQF010000725.1 GCA_024231695.1 FCB group bacterium | reverse complement strand
TATTGTCGGCGATCAACTCTGTTTCACGCCGGATGAAGGCACCGATGCCACTTACTGGTTCAAGGTTCAGGTTTGTGACAGTTGCGGTACACCATCGCCTCCTGGATCCACCAGTCCCCCCAATTCCTGTGTCATCGACTCGTTCAGTGTCACGGTAACTTTCAACCAGCCGCCGGTAGCTTCCTGTCCGGCCAATGAAACCGTTTCCGAACTATGCGGCCCGACAGAAGTCTGTGTCGGACCTTTCAGCGCGACTGATGCTGATAACCCAATAGTCAGCGAAACGGTTGACTTTAGCACTCTCAGTTCCGGTCAGGTTTGCTTTACGGCTGACACGGCCGGCATCTATGCCATAACCTATACGGTAACCGATTCCTGCGGAGCCGTTGATGAATGTCAGACTTTGGTCACCGTTGAATTTACCAACCGGCCGCCGATAGCGACCTGCCCCGGCGAACAAACACTCTTCGTCTGTGATCTGACCGATATTACCGTCCCTGGATTCTCCTGTTTCGATCCCGATGATAATCTGATTTCCTGCGAAGTGGACAACGGTACTTTGGTTGGCAATGAAGTTACTTTCACTCCAGTGGTGGGGAATAACTTCATTACTCTGACGGCGACCGATAATTGCGGCGAAACGCATTTCTGCCAGACCAAGATAGTAGTCAGTCTTAATCAGACTCCAGTCTGCGATCTGCCAGAAGGCGGCACCTACTTTGTCTGCGGTGACACTACCTTCTCCTTCCCGGTCTCGGCCACCGATCCGGATGGTAATCTGAACGGTTGTGCAAAAATATCAGGCAACGGGACTTTCGACGGCAGCAATTGGACTTTCACGACTTCCGGTCCGGGTACCTACAGCGCCACCTTTGAATGTTCCGATAATTGTGGCCTGACCTGCAGCGGAACGGTTAACATCATTGTTAATTACAATCGCGCTCCGGAAGCTTCCTGTCCGGGCACAGTGGCCATCTATAAAGCGGTTCTTGAAGAGATTTGTGTGGCTGGGTTCGAGTGCATTGATCTCGACAACAATCTGGCTTCCTGCAGTGTCGAGGGTGTTTCCGGGACAACCACCGGAACGGAAGTTTGCTTTACGCCTTCAGGCTGGGGCGATCATACCGTTATCCTCATCGCTGTGGATGAATGCGGCGAAGCTGATACCTGCAACTCGGTAGTGACGGTTATCCCGCTTCTGCAAAGCCCGATAGTCAAAATCGAAAAAACTCACGGCACCCTTCAGGGTCATTTCGAAGACGTATCCATTACTACCGAGGATTCCCGATTGCAAATGGGCGGCTTCGAATTCCTGATCGCCTATGACGCCACGGCCCTGGCGGCGGTCGAGGTTCTTCCGGGACAATTGCTCGAGGATTGTGGCTGGGAGCATTTCACTTACCGATTCGGAGCCGACGGTAATTGCGGCAGTGGTTGTCCTTCCGGTCTTCTACGGATAATTGCTCTGGCTGAGATTAATGACGGACCCAATCATCCGTCCTGTTACGGCCCTCCGGATGAAGATCCGCATGAGTTGGCCAAACTGAGATTTTTGGTCACCAACGATCGGACCTTCCAATGCATGTATGCTCCGATCCAATTCTACTGGGCCGACTGTAACGACAACGCGTTCTCCAATGTCAACGGTGACTCACTTTATCTCGGACAGCGTGTTTACGATTTCGAGGGCAATCTGATTTGGGATGAAGATGATGACGATCAGTTCCCTGAGGATGCTCGCATCCCCCATGTTGGAGCTCCGGACTTTTGTATGAGCGGCGACAAAACAGCGCCGATTCGCCTGATTGAATTCTGGAACGGCGGAGTCGATATTATCTGTGCCGATTCCATTGACGATGCCGGCGACATCAATCTGAATGGGGTTGCCAACGAAGTGGCCGACGCGGTTATGTTAACCAATTACTTCGTCGAAGGCTTGCATGCTTTCAAGGATCATGTTGAGGGCTCCATTGCTGCCTCAGACGTGAATGTTGACGGCACCAGCCTGTCTGTGGCCGACCTGGTTTATCTGGTCCGAGTGATTATCGGCGATGCCAACGCCTATGCCAAACCAATTCCGACCGGATCGTTCAATTTGGTCAGCCGGAGTGGAAATAGCGAAGCAACCATCGACTATGACGTCTCAACGCCTATGGGAGCAGTGTTGCTGGTCTTTGAACTCGAGGGCCAACTATCTGGATCGCCGGAATTGGGCGAAGGCGCCGCAGATATGGAAATGATCTACTCCACGGTTGACGGACAACTGCGACTTCTGATTTATGATATCGGCATGGGCCAGATTATCCCGGGTGAAAATCGGCTGGTAACGATTCCGATTAATGGAACGCTCACGTTGATTGATGTCGATGCGGCCGATTATTACGGCAGCGTCATGAATGTATCTACTCGAAATCTTCCGGGACGATTCGCCTTGATGCAGAATTATCCTAATCCGTTCAACCCGACGACAACCTTCAATCTTTCGTTGCCGATCGAAACCGATTGGAAAGTTGCGGTTTATAATATCGCCGGTCAATTGGTGCGTGAATTCTCCGGCCACGATGAGCCGGGAACGGTCTCGGTTCGCTGGGATGGTAACGATCTCAATGGCAACCGGGTTGCTTCGGGAATATATCTATACAAGGCCACGGCCGATAGATTCATCGCTACCAAAAAGATGGTGATGATGAAGTAGATTTTAAGAATATGAAGAAGAAAAGCCCCTTTCACAAAAGGGGCTTTTTTTATTGACCTGTGCTCCAAAGATCAAAAGTTGCTTCAACCCTTTTCGGCTGAAAAGATAGCATGGATGTGATTTTCATACTCACGGCGCGGTCCTCGGTACATCCTAACCGACGGCTGGGTATATATAAATCCACGGCTAAGTAAAACGCGGGCGAATTCCGGTCTGACGGCTGGTACGCCAATCGTCAATTGCCGCTGGCCGAAACGGTCGAGAATGTCACTCAATATTTTCTCAGCCACTTTGTCTGAATCAGCCACCAATGGACCAATGGCCATCGCTTCTCCAGCCCGGGAACGAACCAAGGCGAAACCTTTGCACTTGTAATTGCCGGCCGTGAACAAAATCCGCTCAAACTCTGCCGCATAGGTATTCAGCACATGCTGACGCGGTAACCCGGTGGCGGCCAAATCATACAGGGCAATATCGTCAACGGAGAACAGGGATGATTTGCCTTCTTTATACTTGACGTTTTTGTCGGGCAGTCGCTTAAAACGAAGTGACAGATATTTATCGGTGAACTCGAGGCGGCGATAGAGCGATAAAGCCGGGAAGACGCCGTCCAGTTCAATAGTGACAACTCCTTTGTCATGGAGGCATTCGATGGCCTGGCGCATAAGCAGTTCGCCGACACTGTGGCCGCGATGCGATTCCTTTACGATCAGCGAACCGATAAATCCGAAGTTGTCATAGGAAGTTGAGGTGACGAGGCCGATTTCCATACCATTTTCACGGGCGATGAAACAACCCTGCGGTTCAATGGAAATCAGGCGCCTGAAATCTTCGGCGGTATAACCCCATTTTTCGGCGTCGGTCATCGACACGGCAAAGGCAATGTCGTTTGTGGTCAAAGCTGTGATGTCTATCATTTGCTTGCCTCTCTAATAGTATACTTCTGAGAATTTATCGGTAGATAGGGGAGAGGGCAATAACTTTATTTACTTCCAATAAATATAAAAGGGCTGTCTGGATCAGGCCGCCCTTAATATATCCTTTTTGGCCTCGTTTTACGGACAGCAGGGCTCTATCGGAGGATTTCCACTCTTAAATACATAATTGATCATATAAACAGCATCTCCGACATTGATCGATCCGTCTCCATTAGCATCGCCGGAACAAAGCGGGTTTGGTGCCGCGCCATTCTTGAAGACGTAGTTGATCAAATATACAGCATCGCCGACATTAAGCGGCCCGTCACCGTTGGCATCTCCGCAGGTTGGGGGAGCTTCTTCGACGACACTGACGGTAAATGGCGGATATTGCGGCTTAAAGCCAGCACCAGAAGGCAGGAAAAATAAAAAATCGAAAACCGGGGGACAGTATCCGCTGTCGATGACCATTTCACCCAGACTTGTACCGGTTAAATAAACGTAGGCCATGGCGGAATTACCGGGTGGAAAATCGATATAAGTGGAAAATCCATGTGAAAAAGCCATCTTTATAGTCTGAGCATCCGCCAATTCAAAAAGTCGCGACTCAAAGACTTCTGGATTCTCCATGCGATTGACATAAATCACCGAATCAAAAACGGCCATTCCGCCGTCGATGGAACCCATTATTAGTGCACCGCTGAAGCCGCCCAAATCCTGATCATTAACGATAGTTAGTGTTAAGGCCCGCGATTCATCCAATACCAGTGGTCCTCCGCTGAGCCGGAGAGTATCCAACTCCCCGGGATCCTGCGCAAATGTGTGTACCGCACAGAATTGAAATGAAATCACCATTACGAGGATGACTCGTTGAATAAACATATATCCCTCCTTGCATCAAAACAGCTAAAGCAATCACAATGAGTCAACTAAGAAGTGTTCTATTCTTTTCAGTCGATAAATGCAGTCATATAACTGTAGTGTCACATAATTAA
The DNA here is from genome assembly GCA_024231695.1 of FCB group bacterium. GTDB lineage: Bacteria > Zixibacteria > MSB-5A5 > GN15 > JAAZOE01 > JAAEQF01. Next base: position 34,552 of record JAAEQF010000725.1, on the reverse strand, counting down.
ATATATAAATACATCGATATTATGCAATACAAATGTTTATGTTAATGGTGAGGGCCAGAATACAATATACTGGATGTGTCGACTGTGTGTTCTGAAATATCAAAAAAAAGGCGGCCCAGAAAAGGCCGCCTTCAGAGACTTTTATGAAGTAAATCTTGCTTTAATTCTTTTTGAAACGACGAGCTGCAAATCCAACCAGACCGAGTCCCAGTAAAATCATTGAACCGGGTTCAGGAATAGCGTCATCAGGAACCAGATCGGAGAAGAAATTGAGTCTGAAGCCTGACGCTGTCGTATGACGCTCGGCAAAGAAAATATCGATGTCATGCCAGCCAGTGGTCAGGTTCACAGTGTAATTGGTGCTGGTCATTCCGTGAACTCCGCCCAGATCCAGAGTGAGAGCATCGTCGATAAACAACCATGAATCATCATCGCTGGACATATGGTAGGTATAAGCCATATCCGAGGCTACATAGAAGCTACCCGACCATTTTACGGCAAAATGATAAGGGTCTCCGGACAGTCCGTCATTGGTTGGAAACCAACCGGACTGAAAGTTAGTTTGTAAATCAGCGTCAGAATCAATGCGGGTGAACGATTCGTACGCGGCATTCCACCAGTCCCACTGAATCACGCGAGAGGCGCCGTAGGCAGTAAGTGTTGGGGCGTCGCCAGTTAGAGAATTCTCAACATAACCCTGGTCGAGTCCGGTAATCCATCGCTGCATATCCGGGTGTTGGTCGGAGAGATTGTAATATGTGCCTGTCAAACCGGCATTGGCCATACCTGTCATAAGAATGAAAGCGGCCGTAATCAAAAGTGTTATTTTCTTATTCATCTGATAAACCTCCAAAGGAGTTTAAATTTTCTAATAATCACATAAGCAAAGTTGGTGCCGGCTTTGAAACGATACCACAAGACCCTGTCTGGTAACTGCTTGGAGTGCGTGTAAAGGTAGTCCAATCTACATCTTGAACATACATTGTACATATACTGGACATAATCTGTTCTGTATTACTCTTGAAGTCATAACCCATTGAGGATGAAACGGATACGTTGAGTCGACCTGTTTGAGTACTGAACACAAAGAGGCCTAAGGCTATGTTGCATTATAACTTGGGAGTCGTAACTAAATGTGTTGTTTCACAAAAAAAGGCGGCCAGGAAAGGGCCGCCTATTCTGAATTCATACGTCTGTTCTATGGACAGCAGGGTGCGTCGCCGCTTTTAAAGACATAGTTGATTAGGTAAACCGCGTCGCCGACGTTGATGTTGTCATCGCAATTGGCGTCGCCGGCTTCCGGCGGATCGGCCGCGGGGCCGCTTTTGAATACATGCGAGATCATGAAGACGGCATCGCCGACATTGATAACTTTGTCACCATTGGCGTCGCCGCATTCAAACCGGCGTACATATTCGATACTGAAGGTTATCTCGTCCGTGCTACCCAATTCATCGGTAGCCTGGGCCGTGAAGACTAACGTATCAGGGATCGAAATCATACCGGTATAGGTACCGGTCGGAGACAATTCGAAACCACTTCCGGACAAATCACCGTTTTTATCACTCCAGCTGATCAATCCGGTACCGCCGGACATAGACAACGGTATGGCATATTCGTAATGAGTACTGCAGACCGGTAAAGACAATGTTGTGATTGTTACCGGAGGATTGATCTCAAAGCCCAAAATTCTTTCAGTTTGCGCTCCGACTTGATCGGTAACCTGGGCTGTCAGGCTGATTGGGCCTGAAGCTGAGGGTATCCCTTCGAGCAATCCAAGGGCGGAGAGAGTTAGTCCATTGCCGCTCAGAACGTCGTATTTATCGATCCATAACTTTCCACCTGTGCCACCCGTTAGTTCCAATTGACTTGAATAGACCACGCCGTTGGTCCAATCGGGAAGGGTTGCCGTAATAATGGAAAGCGGCGGATTGATAGTGAAGCTGAATGGTTGTTCATCGACATTACTGCCTTCATCGGTAACCTCGGCCGTAAAGCTGATTGTCCCGGCCGCCAGGGGCGTTCCGGACAGGTTGCCATCAGGCGCAAGAGTCAGTCCCGTGCCAACCAGATCGCCGTTTTTGTCGGTCCAGGTATAAGAGCCGCTTCCACCCGCGGCCTGGAGTTGAATCGAGAGGGCATGTTGTTCCGTCCAATCGGAGACCGAAGGAGTTGTGATAACAAGTTCCCCGGACTGGCACTGATAACCCGAGATTCTGACATCGTCGATATTCCAGCCGCAATAGGCCCAACCCTCATCGGTAGTACCCATTGTCCAGCGCAAATAGACCATCGACTGGTTGTCGGCCACCTCGGCGATGCGCAAGCTGACCGGTGTCCAGGATGCGTCGGTGATCTCCCCTCCATTACTCCAAACCGTTGACCAGGAGGAGCCGTTATTGCTGATCTGAATCAAGGCATGATCATAGGCCGGGCCTTCCACGCCGAGCCAGCGACTGAATTCAAGATAAATATTGCTCAATCCACTACAGTCGATTACCGGGCTGGTCAGATGATAGGCGGGCATATCATTGGGGTAATCACCGTTGAGATTATACCCGAATACGTTAGGACCGTTACTGCCGCTGGTTGGGTCAGGACTGCCGTACTCGCCGCCTCCGCCGGTCGGTATGCCGCGCGCCCATTGGCCTCCGGAGATGCTCCAGCCCTTATCCGTTTCAAAATCATCGGTAAAAGCGGTTGTCATAGCCGTTCCGGCCGACATCAGGTGAGCCTCGGCGGGCTGAGGGTCATTGACGGTACCGATAATCGTTTCATCGACACTGATATAAAATTCGAGTTGATCGCCGCAGTCAATCCCCGGAAGAACGGCTTCATAACTGCCGGGTGAAAATTCGGTCAGGGCGGCGCTTAGATACGCTCCGCCGTTGAGCGAATAATGAAGTTGCCCACTACCGGGCACCGGCGTACCGCCGCCGAAACCGGTTACATTTATTCCAACAGTCGTAATCTGCCCCGGAGGAGTTACTTCCGGAATACCGTCGGGATAGGAAAAGAGCAGGCCCCGCGAACCTCTAATACCTACCGTTGGATCGCCAAAGAGGGTGAGTTCGTAATAGCACCAGCGCATGCATGATTCATTTATGCGATGAAGATTGTCTTCCTTGGAATCATGATTGGCCCGGCCGATTTCCGGTTTGCCTTCGGCTGGGTTGAAGACAGCGTCCCAAAATTCACGGTCGAATCTTTGCGATGGTCCGTCGGTTGTGTAGCCGGTTCCCCAGCCGTAACGTGCGTTCATAACCACGGCAAAGGTGCCGTGGTCGGTCTTGATATTCATATATTCCGCAAACCCGTCCGTCCCGTCAAACTGACCGGAATAACAGGCCTGGGAATAAAGAAAAAACAGATCATCATTGGTGAGCATGCCTATGACATTACCACTGGTCATTTTCAGAGCATAGGACGTGCTGCCGTGGCCGAGATGATTTATGATATGCAGGCCGTTATTAATACGATCAGTCAATTCCGATACCGGCCAATCGTTACCACTCCAGTCGCGATCGTAAAGTCGGTCTATCGAATATTCGGCCGAAGGGATACCGACGGTGGTGTAACCGTTGGCGCTGGAACCGTCAACCATTTCATCCATCATGGTCCCAGCATAATCAGATACACCGCCGAAACCAAGATACTCGCCACACATCAAGACGCTGTCCAGATTGAGAGTTGCTGTCGTCAGGTATTCAATTGTTTTGTTGACAAAACGGTCAGCCTCGGCCGTCGTACCGACACTGGCCCGTCCGACATACACTTCGGCGACCAAATCTACGTCGCTGCCGCCATCGCCGTCGGTTGGTTCGCCCCAGTTAGCATCGCCGTCGTAATTGTAGGTACCGTCCAGGCAGGCATAATAAATATCACCGGGCATATCGGTCGAGATTTCATTGTCGGCGCCATCCCAGGACATGACATACAAATCCTGAGCCGGAATCAGATCATCGTCGCCGCCGATCAAAACATAGGAAATGCCGTCATTGGTATAACGGTCGCGGATATAATCGCGGATGTCTTCAGGATCGGTGCTGCCGACGTCGGTCGTTGTATGGATTTCGGTCAATATCCCGGTAGTGTCGTGGTAATCCTTCAACGTCTGAAAGGAAGCAACCAGACTCGGGTCGGCCAGAATGAGCAGATCATAGGCGCTTCTGGTACCGCGGGCAAACGAACTGTATGAATCGGTTGTTTCCTGATTATCAATTTTATGGCTGACATCCTGACGATCCAGATCCAGACCGCGGAAAAGAGGCGAAGGTTCATTCGAGGGTATGGTATTGATTACAACCGTCAACTTGTCGAAATAACCCAACTCTCCAGTCGCCGGAATATATTGCATCGGGTAAAGCGCGACCGTGAGGATATTATATCCCCGAAAACCATGCGTTCCGATTTCCACATGCGGTGCTGCCGGATATGGCGTTTCTGATTTGTATATCGACGGGTCAGGTATAGGTGCGACAACGCCCTCTGGCGCTTCCGATAGTTTAAATGGCCGGGCTACAGGCTCAATTAAATAATCATCGCCTATTGAAATAATTTGGCTGGGAACGATCTCAATACTCTCTACCTTTGTACCTTGTGGTAGAAGAATTTGCGCGCCCCTGACCGGTAGAGCCGGATGGCCGATTTCGCCACCGTTGTAGGCATCGTCCATTATTATTCGCTGATATGAATCACCTTCAATCCTGATGTCAGCTATTTCCGGCCGGTTGAAATAATAATCGGTGGTTATTGTTTCGGCCGAAACCAATGAACTGAACATAGCGATGATAATAATGAAGTAAAATATGGAAACCCGTTCCCCGATGATTCTCCCGTTCAAACCAAGACTTCCTTTCCTGAGCGCCTGTGCTATTATTGATTTATATCGACCGGAAAGCCGATTATATATAACTGGACAATGCCTCTGTTTCATGGATCCTCCCCGAACCGAAATCATCGCCGGTAGAATGTGGTGAATATGGCGGTGAGGAAAGGCCAAGTTTTTTCCTTCGCCTAACTCCTTACAATATAGCCAATTATTTGATTCTGTCAATCCTCTTTGCATTATACAGCAGAGAAAAAAAAGGCCGGTTTTTAAAACCGGCCTTGGTGTCTTACTCTGTCAGGCGAGAATTAATTGCCATAGGGCGGATAGGCTCCGGCCATACCCGGACCATAGAGAATGGCTGTGGCCAGCATTTTTCGCGTTCCATGAAAATAAGCGCGCATGTTGGGGTCAGTGGCGAATAGAACTATCTGACCGCCCCCTTTGCGTTCATGAGTGGCATAGGCGGTAGCCGCCCATCTAGATCGAGCTTCCGGCCACAGAAGCCCCGACATCCGCAAATCGTTTTCGTCGGCAAAACGGGCTGTTGCTTTTACCGGTGGATTTGCCAGTAAGGCATGGCGAGTATAAACCATCACCGGAACCCGTTTTTTCATGCCAAAAGCCAGCCAGTCTTCAGTATCGACATCGGCGCGCATGATAACTCCACCCGGTCGAAACTTGCGTTGCCATTTGTCGATCTCTTCCAACTCTTTCAAGTCGGTTTTTGGCGCTTTTTCAGACTTTTTCGTTTTTTTCACTTTTTCCGGATACCAGAGAGCCAGAGTATCCACTTCCGGTGCCTCCGCTTGCCGTTCACGACTCAACCCCAGTTCGTACTTGTCCAGCTTGTCCAACGCCTGTCGTTTGAGCCTTGTCTGCGATAAACCGGTGGAACTGTCGGCGGCCCAGACGGCTGACTGCCCGGTGCAGATCAGTGTACCGCCGTCGGCCACCCAATCGGCCAGCTTCTTTTTGGCCACCGGTCCGGCCATATCGGCAAAGGAATTTCCCCAGGCCGAGGGCAGAACAAGCACATTGAACGGTGCCAGATTGGCCTGACCCAATCCGGTGGCGGCGATCAATGAATGTGGCAATTCCAGTTCGCGGTCGATGGTAAACCAGAGCGAGCCGACTGAGCCGAAATCCATCGGCGTTCCGGTCACCAGAGCAATACGCGGTTCCGAAAGAAGCCTGAAAGTACCTGCGCCAAGTTGTGAACCGTCGGTGGAGAGGCCGGTATTGACGCCGTAAATGTCAATACCAATTTCGTTGACGATATTTTTCATTATTGTCGGGAGGTTTTTACTATTGCCGCGAACGCGCAAAACCAGCGCTCCCGGATGGTAACTGTGCCCTTCCAGAGTAAACGGTTTAGTGGCACAATAAACAATCAACTCCTCGGAGTATATTCGGGTCAGCGCCAGAAAAGTCTTCTCGCCCTCCATATCAATAACATAGCCGAACCGGGCCTCGGGATTGGCCAACCGGCCCTCGCCGGATAAAACTTCGGTCACTGTCTCGGTCTCGATTTTAAATCCGGAAGTCGTGTAATAAGCGTCCATATCGTAGGCGAGAGGTACCGACCAGGTGCTGACTTCATACAATTTGGAGTCACCGAATTTTTCAATCTCGCGCCGTTCTTTTTTGAGAAAATCATAAGACAGGCGCGGATCGAATTCAAGCGCTCCCTTGATCAATGCTCCCAGTGGTTGAGCGGTGTTGATAATATAGGTTCCAGTCGGGAAATTTTTTGATTTATGACTGTCCAAATATATGTCGGTGCAGACCGGAACGGTGAAATCGCCTTTCGCCCGTTCAACGATAATCCCCTGACTGATAATCGATTCGAAAAAACGGCGGGTTTTGATTCGATCTCCATCAGGAACAATAAGGTATTGCAATCCTGATTTTTCACCCTCGGCAATGATATTCTTGCGGGCTTGATGATAATCGCGCAGTAGCGCCTCGCGGTTGCCGGCAGCTGTCGTTAAATTAGCCAGCGAGGAAGTAAACTGATGATTGATCGCCTCGTGAAAAGTCAATATATATTCGTCGCGCTGTTTGACGGATAATCCGGATGTCCCGGCCTGTTCGTAAAGAATACCAACTGCGCCATGATACGTCGGCCAGGATGATCCGTAACCGGGATACCATTGCTCATACCATTCGCCGGTGTAATACGGCCAGCCGCGCTCGTCGAAAGCAGCCGCCTGATCGCGGCTAAAAGCTTTATACCATTTCAGGACATTGTTCGGGATATTGTGATTAATCGGTTCATTCGGCGGCGAAAAGAGAAAGTTGGAATTTGAGCCCATTTCATGGGCATCGACAACCAATTGCGGATGCCAGGTCAATATCGTTTTGGTTTTACCTTTGGTTTCCGGTTGAGTCAAAAGAATCCAATCCCGATTCAGATCAAAAAGATAATGATTCGCTCGGCCCCAGGGCCAGACGCCGTCATGCTGCATTGACCGAGCGTCGTAATTGGGAACGTGGCTTTTGTATGTCTCCAGCATGGACAGGTAACGCTCGCGGCCGTCCGGGTTTTCACAGGGATCGATTATTATAAACAGCTTGTCCAGCAAATCACGGGTTGCCTCTGTCCGATCCGCCGCCAGTTGATAGACAAGACGTATAGCGGCGTCGGTTCCGGAGACTTCGTCGCCATGAATATTATAGCCGAGCCAGGCCACGGCCGGCAAACCGGCAATCAATCCATCCAGTTCAGCCGAATTTGCCACTAGTCGCGGATCGGCCAATCGATCGAGGTCTTCCTTTAGTTCAATTCGGTTGCCTAACCGCTCGGGCGAGGAAACAAAAACGTTGAATAGAGGTCGCCCTTCATGGGTTTCCCCATGAATTTCCACTGCAATCCGATCCGAAGCTGCTTCAACTGCCTTGAGATAGTCAATCAATTCATGGTAGCGAAGCGGCCATTGACCAATATGATTTTCAAAAAAATCGTCCGGGCGAGGAATGGCCGGGTCATAATCTCCATTTGCATAGAAGGGCATAGTATCGACGGCTGCTTTCGCGGAATAGGAAGGATTCGCCCCGGCAATTACTGTTGCCGTCGGTGTTAAATTGGCAACGGTCAGGATCGAGATTATCAGGAAAAACTGGATAATAAATTTCATGACGGCTCCTCAAAGTGAAAGATGGAACGTCTTCGGCCCGTAATTTTTTATGAGTCTATTACCCAAGAAGGCCAAATTCAAGGAAATTCGCAATCAATATTTTTGGGCTCGTCGACGATGACAAATAGGGAGCGAAGCCTTGGGCGGTGCTCTCGGCGCTTGCATTTCCACAAAAATGTATTAATTTACGCTCGCTGAAGTAGTACTGAACGTGAAAAGGAGATGAAAGTGAAATTGGATAAACTAAAAAAATATGCCCGGGAGAATAAGGCCGAATATATAGATTTGAAATTTGTCGATCTTCCCGGAGCCTGGCATCACATAACCCTGCCGATAAAAAGCCTGAACAACGACCTCTTCACTAACGGCGTTGGCGTCGATGGCTCATCCTTGCCCGGTTTTTCCTCGATTGAGCGGGGCGATATGATCGCCATTCCTGATCCCGAAACCGTATTCGTCGATCCTTTTTTTGAGCTACCGACCATCTCCTTTATCTGTGATATTTGCGATATCGATAAGGACATCAGCCCCTACAGCCGTAACCCGCGCCGCGTGAGCTCCGATGCAGAGAAATATCTGCGTAAAAACGTTCGCGGAACGCAGGCTGTGATCGGACCGGAATTCGAATTCTACATTTTCGACAAAGTCAATTTCTTCCAGGGGCCCGACAGTGCTTTCTATTATATCGATTCAAAGGAAGCGGAATGGAATGCTGCCCGCGAAGAGGAAAACCTCGGTTATAAAATCCCCTACAAAAAGGGATATCATGTCGCTCCGCCGATGGACCGGACTTTCAATATCCGTTCCCTGATAACCTCGATGCTGTCCGATGTCGGCGTTGGTCTGAAATATCACCATCACGAAGTCGGCGGCGGCGGTCAGCATGAAATCGAAGTCGAATTCGCGCCTCTGGCCCAGATGGCCGACCAGTCCATGCTGGTCAAGTATTTTATCAAGAACCAGTGTTTCCGGATGAAAAAATCGGCGACTTTCATGCCCAAACCGCTTTTTAACGAACCTGGTTCGGGCTTCCATGTTCACCTTTATCTGGCCGATGATAAAGGCTCGATATTCTTTGATAAAAAGGGTCCGGCTAAATTCTCCAAAACAGGTCTCTATTTCATCGGCGGCGTTTTGCGCCACGTTGATTCGATTTTGGGCTTTTCCAACCCGTCCACCAATTCCTTCAAGCGGCTAGTGCCCGGATTCGAAGCGCCGGTGGCCGGCACCTACTCGGTCGGTAATCGCACCGCCTGTATCCGTATTCCCGGATACCAGCGCGATCCCAGAACAATGCGCTTTGAATTCCGCCCCGGTGACGCTACCATGAATCCTTATCTCGGCTATTCGGCCCTGTTAATGGCCGGTATCGACGGCATTAAAAACAAGATCGACCCCGGCTTGCCGCTGGACAGGAATCTCGATGATCTGTCACATGATGAACTGGCCAAAATTCACCAATTGCCCACTTCGCTCAATAAAGCCCTCAACAGCCTTGAAGCCGATTATGATTATCTGCTGCAAGGCGGGGTCTTCACTGAGGATCTTCTGGAAAACTGGATTGCTCTCAAGCGCAAAGAGGTCGATGAGATCAGGATTCGACCGACGCCGTTCGAATTTGAGATGTATTACAACAGTTAAACCGATAATGGCCCGGCAGAGTTGCCGGGCCTTTTTCTATGAATCTAAAAGAAAATTATATCAGCGCCAATTGCTGTGACCCTCAACCAACTGACCCGATCACCGGTTATTTCAGCCATGACGGTGTTATCAAGGTTCATCGAGCTGATTGTTCCAACCTGAGCAAGGCCGATCCGTCACGGTTGATTATGCTGGCCTGGCCCGATATTATTGGCGATGCGGAGTATTCTCCTGATGAGGATTATGATTTACTCGATGATATAGATTTTCGGCTGCTGGAACATCACCGCCGCTACGGCTTTGATTATTCCAATAAAGTAGCAGCCATGCTCAATCTTGATCGTCGCGAGGTTCATGATGGCCATACGAAGCTGCGCGAATTAACCCTGCTCAAACGGGTCGAACCGAAAATGATCCAATATCGAAAAAATATCGTCCCCGGGAAATGGATCAAACATCGCAATCATACCTATTATGATCTGACCGAAAAAGGCAGCGCTTATCTCGATTATTATCTGAAACAAAAATAAACCGGGTCGGAAAATGCTTCCGGCCCGGCAGGACTTTCAACTGTCTTATACCTTTACTCAGGACAACATGGGGCCGGTCCGTCTTTAAAGACGAAATTTATCATATAAACGGCATCACCGACATTGACCGCGTCATCACAATTGGCGTCGCCGGATTCAAGCGGTTCGGGAGTCGGACCGCCTTTGAAGACGTAATTTATGATATAGACCGCATCGCCGACGTTGAGCGAGTAATCGCGATTGGCGTCTCCGCACAGATAGGTGTAATTCAGGTAGATTTTAACGCCGTCGATACCGCCAACCGATTTGGCCATATCCAGCGTGCCGTCATTATTGAAATCGGCCAGAATAATCGGGTGAGGGTAGGTTCCCGAAGGAAACACGATCGGTTTGGAGAAAACTCCATCACCGTAATTGGTTAAAATGTAAACCTGGTCAGATTCACTACCGGTGGTCAGATCGATATCGCCATCGCCATCCAGATCACCGGCCGCGACCGACATGGCCGACCCGCCGATATACAGCACGCCATCTCTGCTAAATCCGCCCTCACCATCGTTGAGCAGGGTATGAATATAGCCCATATATTCGCCGTCCTCGGAGGCATTGGCCAGGTCGATATGCCCATCCCCATTGAAATCGGCGGCGCATATGTCGTACCCGTTCCAGGCGTTGGCATGAGATACGGCCGTGCCAAAGGTTCCGTCGCCGTTATTGGCCAGAGTGCTGATGTCATCCGATTGAACGGCGGCCACCGCCAGGTCGAAATCATAATCACTCTCAATGTCACCGGCACAAAGGGCATAAGGCGCGGTGGCGACCGGATATATTTCCTCTGCGGCAAAGGTTCCATCGCCGTTGTTTATGAATACGCCTGTCTGATGATTCCAGGTATTGACTTTGGCCATATCCGGCGCACCGTCACCGTCGAGATCGATGATTATAGGCATTCCGCTGGCGCTTGACACCGGGTACAGCATGGATGACACAAAAGTTCCGTCGCCGTTGTTGAGCAGGGTAAAAATAAATGGCATATACTCGGAGCTTTCCACTGACACAGCCAGATCGATGTCACCATCCTGGTCAAGATCGCCGGGAGCCAGACCGAAGCCATACATGGGATCGATAACGTGATCCGCCGCTGCGGCAAAACTGCCGTCACCCTGGCCCATTAATATCGATACATTTAGATCACATACGACAGCCAAATCGATAATACCGTCGCCGTTGAAATCGGCGGCGCACAACTCCCTGGGGTCGTTGGCCGTGACCAGGCTTCTTTCATGAACGAAAACGCCGCCCCCGCTGGTAGAGGTAGTAAATGACCAGAGATGATTTGTCATCAGGGGATAACCAAGGGCCGCCGATTCCAAGCCGGTGGTAAGCGTGACCGTCACCAGTTCGCCGGCGGAAAAATCATCGGTCGGATCAAAAGTAGCCGTGCGTGAGGGGCTGTCGTAGCTTAATGTCCCCGGATGCAGACCGGTCAGAGAACCATAAACCATGAAATTGGCATCGATTAATGTCGCCAGGTCAACATCCAGGTTGAAGACGACCGATATATCAGTGACTGTTGATACATCGATCTGATTCTGATAGGGGAGACTCGATTCAATTTCCAGACCATACTCGACGCTGAATTTGGTTATTCCGTATATTCCCCAAGGCGAACCGGAGAGCAAGCCATGCCAGTTATACCAGTGTGTCGAGTGATCCCAGGTGTCATAAATCGCGTATTGCATGGTCACGTCGTTATAACCGATTCCCGTCACAAAGTGATCGGTATATTCGTCGCCATCGGTGTCAACCAGAAGAACCACCGGGCGATTGGCGTCAATTTCGGCGACATATTCGGCCCAAAGTCCGGTGCCATAATAATGGTTGGTCGCCTGTGGATTCGAGCCGGGAGCAACCAGATCGACATATTCGGTGAATGACCGGGGAACATGGCTAAACCAGCTCCAACCATAATAATTGCTGCGGTAACTATGCGATGTGTACATAAAATCGCCTACGCAATCGTCGGTATGCGCCCCTCCCGTTTCGGATCGATCCGTCTGAAGCGGACTGGGTGAATAATCCTTGGGACAGGAATAATCCTGGAAGTGATTGGAATCCATGCCCCCGCAGCTTCCATTGCCGTCATCATTGGTCATCATGGTGTTGGCCGCTGCCGTTTGCGTGGAGGCGTCGCCGTCAACGAGCTGTGAGGCCCCCAAACCGTCCCAGTAACCAACGACCATCCCGACGGCGGTGGGACCGCAGCCGTGATGCCAGATATAAGTTGGAACACCGGAGATTAATACTTGCGCTCGAGTCGGCTCAATCAAGCCACGATCGGTACCGGGCGGTGGAACCGGCCCGGTACGGCTTTGCTGGGCCGAAGCCGGCGCTATCGCAGCTACAAGTAGAGCCACGACGAAAAACGCTGTTCTTACCCGTTTCATGATAATCCCTCCTGCCTTGTCTAAACTTTGATAAGACAACTTGATGAAATGACTCATATTCTGCCCTGCGCCTATTAAGTAGGCGGTACGAGTTAAATCAGGGCATACTTCAATATATGCTCAGATAAAATATGGTCAACTACAAAAATGGGCTGTGGCGAGCCCATTCCGGAATCAGGGACAACTGGCACAAGGATCAGGGCCGCCTTTGAAGACAAAGTTGATCAGATAGACGGCGTCGCCGACGTTGATAACTCCGTCACAATTGGCATCTCCGGCCTCCAGCGGGTCAGGTGCGGCACCGTTTTTGAACACATAGTTGATGACATAAACGGCGTCACCGACATTGAGGGTTTCATCGCCATTGGCGTCGCCGCAAATAAAGGTTACTATGGCCACCGTTCCAGCGAAGTTGGAATACTGGCTCCACTGGTTTTCAACATCGCGAGCGCGGACTCGGTAAAAATAAACACCTTCCGTTTTATCCGAAAACGAGAGATTTGTGGCGGGGGCGGCGACGGTATAAGCCGTGTCCTGAGCATAAAAGCAAACCGGATAGATGTCGTCGAAATAAATCCCCTCATCAATTACTGCGCCGTCGGTATTATATAACAGGCGGTAGTATATTTCCTGACCGACATAGGCGTCCAGCCCGAAAAGTCCCTCGACCCAGCCCCCTGAAACACCGGTGATACCGTGCCCGTGATTGTTGCCGTTGGGATTAGTGGTGGTTGTCAGGTTGCCTTCAATCGATTCAAAATTCACACCATCTGTTGAAACTTCCACATAGGCATAATCCCAGTCGATTTCGATATCGTACCAGGTCATGAAGCGAATCGTATCGCCGGGTTGCACCAGATATGTTTCGGTCAGTGTGATATGCCGGAAAAGACCGTTGCTTGCTCCCGAATAAAAACTGTAGGACTCCGAATAGGACCTACTCGAGGAACTGCTAAATTGCTTGTTCTCCCAGTAATCGAAATCATCGGCCGCATCAGTGACGATCTGATAATTGCTCAACTCATTCAATTCGTATTCTACGGCCGTATTGATGGAATCATCATGGCTCCAATCGACATCGTACCCATTCGCGGGTACAGTGTCGGCAACCATTACTACCGGACTGACCGGCGGCGCCAGCCTTTCCATGCGGTCGGCGATATCAGCGATAAATAAGTTCGGTTCCAGATTTTCAGAGACCAAATCGCTTATCCTGTTCGCCGGAGGCCAGAAATTATCATCGTAACTACCGACCTCGAAGGTAAAACTGTAAATCTTTTCCTTGGTCGTTTGCTCGCCATAATACCAGTCGTCGCTGGCTCCATTAGTTACATACAGCACCCATCCTGGTCCCGGCGCATAACCGTTCATGGCCTGCACGCTGTCGCCGAAAGCGGCATAGATCGCTTCATCGGGAGTGTATATCTGATCATATCCCCAGGGCCACAGAATCAGATTGGAATAGGCATGGTAATAAACGGCAATTACAAAATCATGCGCCTCGGTGAAGGTTTTCAGGTTCTGTGTTTCCGGTTCGGAGAAAGCACTGGTACCTCGATAAGTATTATCTTCTGTATTGGGTGACGATCCAACGTCGTCCAGACCCCACATATAACCCCAGTTACGATTGAGATCGACGCCAAATTCTCCGTCACCGTTGTCGCGCCGATTTTTGCGCCACATGCCACCGCCGAGGGGCTCGATAACCTCGTTATGATAATACCCATCCGGATTGCATACGATGACAAACCACAATTCCCGATTATCAACCAGATCGGTAACCGTCGGGTCGGTTCCGTAATTCTGTGTTAGATGATCAATAAAATAAAACAACACTTCCGGCGTGATCACCTCCCGGGCATGGATACAGGACGTGTACAACACTTCTGGTTCGTCCTCATCGATGTTGGGGTTGTCAGATATTTTTACGGCCCACATTTCACGACCTTCAATTGTCTGTCCGATAGAAGTTTTGGCCGAAACGATTCCGGGATAGGAAGCGATTATATTGTCAAGATAGGCGTTGATCTCAGCCAGGGTTTTGTAGTCGCCCATACCGCGCTGGGGGAGACGTGATTGCAGGTGCTGCGTCAGGTTAGCATGTACGATCTGGGTTTTTATGCCCAGCGCCTCGATCCGGTTAAGTTCCTCCCGGTCAGTCACGATTTCAATATAGTTTTCGCCACTCCAGACCTGATCGAGATGCATACCGCGCAGAGCCAGCCATTCCGTTTTCGTTTCGATAAAAACCCGGGACTGGATGATCGGGCTGTTTCCGGCCGATAAAAACGACACCGCGACGAAGATGAAAAATATAAGGCTGCTGAACACTTTTGTCGCTTTCATAAGACCGTCCTCAAAGTATGTAAAAGGGAGCCGAGCCGACTCCCCAATTGCTTAGTAGTTTTGATCGGATGTCACGCGTATATTCAGGGACACTGCGGCGCCGGTCCATCTTTAAAAACACGGTTAATCAAAAATACGACATCACCAACATTAATTACGCCGTCATTGGTGACTTCGGCGGCCACCATAATCGGCGGGGCGGTGCCGTTTTTGAACACGTAATTAATCAAATAGACGGCGTCTCCCACAGTAATCTCCTCATCGCCATCGGCATCGCCGCAAATGAACATCGGCCGGATGTTGAATCCTCGTAACATCAAATCATCGATATTCCAGCCGGAATAATTCCATGAGGCGTCGGTGGTACCGATACCGAAACGAATTCGTAATTCGGCATTGCCATCGGCGGTTGCCGATAAATCGTATTCCTCGTACACCCAGTTCGAATCAATGTAAAGTATACTGCCATTGTCGAACAAAGTGACCCATTGACTGCCGTCATAGACTTGCATCAATGCGTTGTCATAACCGTTTTCGACTCCCAGCCAGCGATAATAACTTAGAACCACGCGGTCATGATCGAGACAGCTGAGAACCGGTGAAGTTACCCAGTAGGTATTGCTCAGATAAGAGTTGTAGTCGCCATCGTCGGTAGTCAAATCATTACCCAGAACCTGATTGTCTTCCGATGGGCTGTGATCCATGGTTGGGTCAATATTGCCGTAACCATCGCTGCCGGTGCCACCGACCGCCGGACCAATGGTCCATTCGCCGGAACCGCCCAAACCGGTCCAGCCCAGATCAACCGAAAAGTCATCCAGGCAGATTATTTCGCGATCACTGATTGTCAGATCGAATTCGATTGTCTTTGCATAACCCAGGCCGTCGGCGATATTCAATTCAAAAGCTACAATTTCACCACGTGGGCAGATAATTGATGCCGAAATAGTAAAATTATCAAGACCGTTTTCGGCTGTGCCACCGGAAGGTAAAATCTCGGAAAAAGTCCCTATATTATCGGTCATGGTGATGAACGAAGACAGGCTGGAAAGCGTAACCGTTAGTCCTTCCGCAATACCGGAGCCAGTGTTTTCCAATGTGACCGCCAATTTGATCGTTTCATCCGGATCAAATACACCGTTGTCGTTCTCCTCGGTATCATCAATGGCCACATTAAGAAACCCGAGTATCGGTGCATGGGCCGTCAGGTAAATTTCACTCGTCCAAATGCCGTCAGCATCGTCACTAACTGTCAAGGTCAGCGGAATAAGATGGCCATCGGGAATATCCTGAGAGACGTCGAATCCAAATGCTTCAGCGATATTGACCGTATCGTCACCACTTATGTTGCCGTAATATTCCTCGGCGTCGGTAATCACAATAAAGGAATCGGTAGTGGATAAAATGGCGCTGACATTGACCGCCTCGGCCGGACCCACGTTTTTTAACTGCAAATCCAGATTTATACTCTCGCCGTGATTGATCTCGCCGTTATCATTGCCGCCGATCAAATCGTTGATCAGGGTTTGATCGTAAACGACATAAGGCCCGTCAGGAGAGATGACCTGCAATGTTGCCGTGTAGGGCAAATAATTATCGGCCGTGACAGTCAGGATAATATCCTCGCCGATCGGCAACACCTGATCGATGTTAATAGTTGTCAAACCGCCGGAACCCGAATAAGCCTGACCGTAATTGATACCATCGGCATAAAGAACACAGAGAGCGCTTTCGACTCCACCCAGATCTATATCAAAAGTCGTCGCGTTGATGGCCATTTCCGAGCCATGGCTAACCGATGACAAACTTAGTGGATCGGTATGCCAGACCTGAATAGACGGATCGCCGAAAATATGCCAGGTGTCGTACATCTCGACTCCGTCGGAGCCGTTGAGATCGATCATTTTGCAGGAACCGCTGTAGCAAAGACCGCCTACAGTAATCATGCTTTCCGCTACCAGTAAATCGACAATCTCATCCTGCGCGTCCATCGGTGGTGCCCAGGATTGATTGATTGAAGACATGTAAGAAGCGATAGCTCCAGTGGGTGATCCGGCATTGGTAGCTCTTTGCCAGGTTTCCGCGAAACAGGTATATCCGTCGAAATTCCCGTTGATACAACCGACGCTGATCACCAGCGGTAGCATATTATTATTAGTCAGATTGTTGATGTGAGTATTGGAGAAGCCGGTTGTTGCCCAGGCCGTGGTGCTGCCATGTCCGGTGTAGTTGACCAGACCGCGGCCGGCGTTCAGGGCATTGGATAAAGTTGAAGCCAACGCTCCCGGATCATATATTTCATCGACCTCGGTATAGGTAAAACCCAGCAGGTCGGTACGCATTAATCCGGAATGCTCATAGTCTATCTCAAAGTTGTGTCCGATACCGGCGCCTTCACTTGAGGCGATCCCGGATCCTTTGCCGAACCAGCCGCTACCGGGCGGATTTTGCTCATAAGTCAAAGTCCGTTCCACTTGAGTTTCGACATCAGCCACCGATTGGGCTGAAAAACGGCCGATAAATGCATCGGGATAGTCGTCGCTCCCGGCCAGCTTGGCATAACTTGGATCGGATGCGCCGCCTGAGGCATAGGGTGGATCGATTTCATTGCCGTCGCCGATCAGCAGGATCCAGGCCAGATCGGTGCTGTCATAGAAATCCTGAATAAACGCCTTGATGGCTGTGCTGTTATTCCCGATGGCCGAAACGTCAATGATTGTCGTCTTAATCCCTTTCTGACGTTTCCATTCAATCAACGGCATCATGGCATCATGAAAATCATCATGGGTAATAATCAACATATCGCCCTGTTCCGTCATCGGCGTATAGGCAGTCTGAGCCGTTTCGTAATTGATAAAACGCTGGGCATACAACTGATCGAAGGCGCTTACCAGACCGATCCCATCATCAAAACTGGCAACGGCCGAAGCCCCACTCTTATCGTCGGTGGTCACTTCCACGGTTACCGAAGTATAAACCCGCAGCGTCCGACTGACCGGATTATACTGGAAAGGATAGACGTCAACTACCGTGCCTCGGTAATCACGAAGAATAAACGGTTCGCGAACGTCAGCGATTTGATGGGGATACCAACTGTCCGCCTCATAAACCGGCGAAAACTCATACGGGATATCAGCCGGATTGTCGGTGCGATAAATGATTCCCCGGGATGGCGCCACTGGTGTATTGGGAAAATCAACATATTCAGAGGACAGTATATCAATTCGTACGTTGCCGTTATCTGGAATAATAATACTGCGGCAAATCCGGGGTAGAGCCGGATCGCCTTTGATGGTTGTAGTGTTTTCCCGCCCCAAAGAAATCGTATAATGGGTCTCGCCGTTGATTTCAACCGATTCCTTGGAGAAGTTGCCAAGATCAAAACGAAGGACAGTCCGATAAATATCCGACTCCTCCAGAGCAACCGATATGGTTTCACGACCCGGAATCAGTGTTGTGTTGTCGGCATATAGTGTTGTTGTACATAATATTACGGCACATATCATCAGCGTCTTATAAATACGCATATGTTCTCCCAATGACGTGTCCGGGGGGCGGAATCCCGGTTATGTAAGAAATCGCCAGAATTGGTGGTTTTCTTTATCTCTAACAATCGCAATATAATAGCCAGATGGAATCATGCAACAAAATAATCTGGATAGACTTAAGCCGTTTATGTGGGCTATGGACCGTATTTTTTGTTGACCGAGTTGCTCGCCGAGCAATATTGAAATCGGAGTGTCGCTACTAACAAGGAGATCAGCGTATGTTTAAGATATTTGTGTCCGGAAAATCAATGGTTGTAGTCCCCGTTTTGATCGTAATCGTTTTTAGTTTAATTATCACTGGCTGTAATAAATCGACTGCCGAAAATGATATCGCCGCTGTCAAAGACAGCCTGGTTATCGAGGCCAAACGCACGGCCGATTTAATATCTGTCGAGGAATTGATAGAAATGATAGCCTCCGATGATTCTCTAGCCATTATCGATATCCGCACGCAGGCCGAATTTGATCAGGGGCATATCAAGAATTCGCGCTGGATTCCCCGCGGAAAACTGGAAGTTGTCGCGGCCAAGGGCAAGCTGGGCGGAGAAAGTGACCTCCTGGTCCTATACTGCAAAATGGACACTCGGGGTTCGCTCGGTGCCGCCACTTTAACTGAACTGGGATTTTCCAAGGTCAAATATTTGGCCGGTGGTTTCAAAGCCTGGGCCGAAGCCGGGGGGAGCATTTATAATATGCATGGTGAATTGACGATCAAGAATTTTGAAAAACCAGAGAGTAATCCTTAAGTCACCAGGGCGGTGAAGACGAACCATCCGAAGCGATTACTTGATAGATAGGCTTCTCCGGAACGTGTGGAATTCTGATTTCCAATTCCTTGAGCATCCCGGTCACCGATAATAATTGTTGACAAATTTATCACAAAAAAGTATATTTAATGAATAGGAATTTAGTCGATATATAGCATGTAGTTTCAGCGGGGAAATCATACCCCGCAATTGCTACATCATCCGTGATTTATTACATCTGGGTAAGAAATGATGGCTTTTACGACGCCATGCAGATAGCCGTCAGGTGTCCTTATTAATCTACCTTGGGTGGGAGAATTCTATGCGCAAAACTATCACCATTATTACGGCCGTCATTCTTGTCTGGGGATTGACAACCGCGCCCGTTGTGGCCGATTGGCTTTCTGACGAACCGCACAAAATGCATCATCCTCAGTTGCCAGACGTTGAGGGATGGGATGTCAAAGCCACTTATCCCGTATTTCTGGCAGACGACTGGATGTGTTCAGAATCCGGGCCAGTATCCGAGATTCATTTCTGGGGATCGTGGCGATGGGATGACTGGGGTACGATTACCGGTTTTCACTTGAGTATTCATGCCGATATCCCGGATCCCGACCCGGAAGACCCGACAACCTATAGTAGTCCGGCTAATCCACCTCTATGGGAATACTATACAGAGGATTTCATTGTAAATACAACACCCGAATGGACTGCCGGAGTGGAAGGCTGGTATGACCCTTCCACCGAATTATGGGTTGATCCGGATCACGAGAACTACCATCAGATTAATATTTTCATCCCCGAATTGGACTGGTTCATTCAGGATGAGGGAATGATTTACTGGCTGAACATATCGGCCGAGGTTCCCGGTTCGAATGAATGGGGATGGAAAACCACTCTTGATCGCTGGAATGACGATGCCGTCTGGAGTTTGGCCCCGGATTACAACTGGGCTCATATGGACGAACCACCTTCCTATAATTACATCCCCGGCGATGTGGACCATAATGGCATTGTTGATATAAATGATGTCAACTGGCTACAGGCATTTTTGTATGGGGGTGGGCCTGCTCCGATTTATTTTCCACCGGGAACTACTTATCCCTTTTATGCCGCCGCTGATGTCAACGGCGATTGCATGGTCATGATGACTGATATGAGCACTCTGGGATCTTATGTCCAAACCGGTAGTCCGGTGCCGACTTATTGCCCGGATTTCCCGCCGGTAGGATTCGGGCAAACGCTCGATCTGGCTTTTGTAATCAGTGGCCCTGAAGCCGAACCGGAAGGAGCCTGCTGTTATAATCCCACCGGTGGTCCGGATCACATTGCCTGTATCGTGACCACAGCCACCGATTGCGGCCAAACCTATGCCGGCACTTATCAGGGTGACGGAACGACATGCGGTTCTGTACAGGCCTGTTGTCTTCCTGACGGCTCTTGTGTAGATGCCGATTCATTATGTTGCCTCAATGAACTGGGTGGCAGCCCGATGGGGACCGGTACGTCCTGTGCCGGTACCGAAGCTTGCTGTTTCCCCGACGGTTCATGCCAGGACATGGACGCCCTTTGCTGTTTGTCCCTGGGAGGAACACCGGGCGGACCGGGTACGACCTGTGCCGGATCAATCGAAGCCTGCTGCTTCCCTGATGGGACCTGTGCCGATATGGACCCGACCTGCTGTCTGGGACAAGGGGGGACACCCAAAGGCCAGGGATCAGTCTGCCTTGGTGACGGCAATGGTAACAGTATCGATGATGTCTGCGAAACCCCGCCGCAGCTCAAATGGGAACAGCCGCCGAATCTGGATCCGACCGGTATGGATGTCTTCTGCAGTTACATGTTCGATGGCACGGTAGTGGTACTGGCCGATGACTTCTTATGCACCGACTCCGGTCGGATTTTGGAAGTTCATGTATGGGCTTCGTGGTACCATGATGAGGTACCACCCGTAGGTCCGGAAGGCTTCCCGATTACTTTGAGTTTGCACAGTGATGTTCCCGCCGGTTTTGACGCGCCATGGAGTCACCCCGGTGATCTGCTCTGGATGTACACGTTCCAACCGGGTCAGTACACAGCCATGCCGTACATGTCCGGTATCGTCGAAGGCTGGTATTCCCCGTTTAGTGGCATATACGAACCGGTGGCCGACAACGTCTGTTGGGAGTATATTTTCTATATGCCTCAAGGCGAGGAATTTGTCCAGCTCGGTTCGCCTACCGATCCGCTGATTTATTGGCTCGATGTCAATGCCGATTTACATAATGTCCAGGGAGAATTCATCTTCGGATGGAAAACCACTCCGCTTGAATTTAACTGGAACGACGATGCCGTCTGGGCTCCGGTAACCGAACCAGTACCTCCGCTAGCTTGGACAGAGATGAGATATCCAGAGGGACATATGTGGACTCCGGAATCGATCAATCTGGCCTTTGCCATTTACGGTGAAGTCACCGATACCTGCGAGGAACAATATCCGGGTGATGTCGATAACAACGGCTCGATAGAAATGGCCGATATTGTCTATCTGGTAGCCTATTTATATGGCGGCGGTCCGGCTCCGACCGTTTTGGCTAATGCCGACGTCAATGGTGATTGTTATATTGACGAAAAGGATGTTGAAGATTTGTCGTCGTTTGTGGCTACTGGTGGTCCGCCACTGGTCGTATGCACCTGCGTCAATCCGCAGCTCTGCGACTGCTTTATCGCCGATGCCAACAATGACGCTACGCTCAACGTTGGCGATGCGGTTTATCTGATTAACTACGTCTTCAAGAGCGGCCCGGCGCCGGTGCCATATCCGCTCTGCAACGGAGATGCCAATTCTGATTGTGCGATCAACGTCGGCGATGCGGTGTACATGATCAACTACGTCTTCAAAGCCGGCCCGCGTCCGCCTTACTGTCATCAGTGGATTCAGCCGCCGCCGGCCGGCTGTGGAGGTCCATTGAGAGATTAAAGTGACTCGACCCAACAATCCGCACAAATGTGCCCGCCGGTCCCCAAGAGACTGGCGGGCATTTGTTTATGATCGCATATCAGGAAAATGTTGTGATTTGCTGTAATAAAATAACCTTGACAGAAATTCAACTCCGCCCTATATTATTATAGGGCAATCAACTCGCTAATACATCATTTCAAACCACGGGAGTATTTTCTCCCTGGCCCATCACACCATGTGCTCAGAACCGTCTTGGTTGGGCAGTGTTACTGATATCGAAACATCTGTTTTTTGAACAATTTAAACTATTAGGGGTAGGAGGACCGTATGCGAAAAATTGTCTGTATTTTCGCGACAGTTATTGTTGTTTGGGGGCTGATTGCCGCTCCCGCCGTTGCCGACTGGATGTCCGACGGCACACACAAAATGCATAATCCTCAGTTGCCGGATGTTGAGGGATGGGATGTCAAAGCCACCTATCCCGTATTTCTGGCAGACGACTGGATGTGTTCAGAATCCGGGCCAGTATCCGAGATTCATTTCTGGGGATCGTGGCGATGGGATGACTGGGGCACGATTACTGGCTTTCATTTGAGTATTCATGCTGATATCCCCGATCCAAATCTGGAAGACCCGCTGACCTACAGTAGGCCGGCTAATCCACCTCTGTGGGAATACTATACAGAGGAATTCATTGTAAATACAACACCCGAATGGACTGCCGGAGTGGAAGGGTGGTATGATCCTTCCACCGAATTATGGGTTGATCCGGATCACGAGAACTACCATCAGATTAACATTTTCATCCCCGAGTTGGATTGGTTCTTTCAGGATGAGGGAAGAATTTACTGGCTGAATATTTCGGCCGAGGTTCCTGGTTCGAATGAATGGGGATGGAAAACCACTCTTGATCGCTGGAATGATGATGCCGTCTGGAGTTTGGCCCCGGCCTACAACTGGATTCACATGGATGAACCGCCGTCATATAGTTACATCCCCGGCGATGTTAACAGTGATGGAGTAGTGGATAACAACGACGTTACCTATCTCCAGGGTTTTCTGTATGGAGGACCAGCACCACCGTACAGTGTACCCGGACCTTTTTATCCTTCCGCTGATGCCAACGGCGATTGCGCCGTCGGTCTGACCGATTTGACATATCTGACGGCATATGTGAATGGCACCGGTCCGGCCCCGACTTATTGCCCGGCTTATCCGCCGGTCGGATACGGACAGACGTTGGATCTGGCTTTTGTTATCAGCGGTCCAACGGTCGAACCGACAGGAGCCTGCTGCTATGATCCCACTGGCGGGTCCTCTCACGCTGCTTGTATCATAACTACAGCCACCGATTGCGGCCAAACCTATGGCGGAACCTATATGGGTGATGGAACAACCTGCGGTTCTGTGCAGGCCTGTTGCTTCGCCGACGGCACGTGTATGGACGCCGATTCGCTCTGCTGTCTCAATGCCCTCGGTGGCACACCGCAGGGGACAGGTACCAACTGTTCCGGCACGACTATCGCCTGCTGTCTGCCCGGCGGCGGCTGTGCTGATGTCGACCCGCTTTGTTGCGACGAAATGGGCGGAACGCCATCAAGCTGGTCCGGTGTTTGTCTGGGCGATGGTGATTTCAATACCATCGACGATGCCTGCGAACCTCCGGCGCTCGAAGCTTGCTGTTTGCCTGATGGCACTTGTCAAGATATGGATGCCATGGCCTGCATCAATGCCGGCGGCCGACCGCAGGGAGCGGGAACAGCTTGCTCCGGTATAACCGTGGCCTGCTGTCTGCCCGACGGCACCTGTCAAGATGTCGATCCGCTCTGTTGTGATGAAATGGGCGGTATTGCTTCGCCGAGCGGCGTGTCGGCCTGTTTAGGTGATCTCGACCTGAACGGCACCGATGACGCCTGCGAAGGCCCCGGATGGTATCCCGGTCAACCGCACAAAATGCATTTCCCGCAGCTTCCCGATGAAGTGGGCTGGGATGTAAATGCTACTGTGCCGTCAATTCTGGCCGATGACTGGATGTGCACTGAAACTGGATGGGTCAAAGACCTTCATTTCTGGGGTTCATGGAGGCATGATGTCGAAGGTTTTGTCGACAGCTTTACTATCAGCTTCCATACCGATATCCCGGCCGACCCCACGCAAGGTATGCACAGCATGCCCGGTACCACTCTGGATGATTTCAACGTGTCTGAATTCGTGATCGTCCCGATTGATCCGCCGTCCAGTGAAGGCTGGTATGATCCGTTGACTGGAGAGGTTTTCCCCAACGACAACACTCATTACTTCCAGTACAATATCTACCTGCCTGAGCAACACTGGCTGATGCAGGATTCCGGTACAATTTACTGGGTGAATATATCGGCTCATGTCAGCGATCCACAGATGACCCATTGGGGCTGGAAGTCTTCATTTAACCATTGGAACGACGACGCTGTTTGGGCTCAGTGGGGTAATTTAAGCTGGACAGAGATGTATGAACCCAGTATTCCAATTACCAATCACTTTGACTTAACCATTGATCCTCAAGGTAATTTCGTAAGTGGCTCGGGTGAGAATGCCTTCAATGACGAATGGTATCACTATGATTCAGACTGGTGGAATGTCTGGTTCTACGACCATCCGTTCGATTCCACGCGGATCAAGCCGATTTACCTCGAGATCAACACCAATTTCATGGATCCCGGTCAGTCGGGATATATCGAAATCGCCATCAACTGGTCAACCGACCTGTGGTCTCTCGAGGGCAACCCTCCCGGTGACCGCTACCCGCCGCCAACCGATGTTGACGAGGGCCTTTATATCGGACGTCGGATAATTTATGCCGGCGATGTTTATCCCGAGCTGTTCCAAATATATGATACACTCTGGGAATACAATCCGGAATGGGTATCGGTGGACGTTCGCGGCGAAAATTTCGTCGTCTATGGCTCGATATCACATGATTGTGTGTCTTCGCTTGATCTGTCGTTCGTGATCACCGGTGAACCGGATGTTACCGAACCTACAGGAGCTTGTTGTTATTCTCCTGTGCCCGGGCCGGGCTTGAATGAAACCTGTATCGTGACCACGGCCGATAGCTGTGCCAATCACTATCTTGGCACTTATTACGGCGACGATACTGATTGCGGCTCATGGCAAGCCTGTTGTTATGGGGTTGGCGTATATAATTGCACGATGGCCGATTCCATCTGTTGTGTCAACGAACTGGGTGGAACACCTCAGGGGACGGGATCGACCTGCGGCGGTATGCAAGCCTGCTGTACTTCTACCGGTGCCTGTGTTATGGCCGACTCGCTCTGCTGTGTTGACTTGCTCGGCGGAACGCCACAGGGAGCAGGGACTACTTGCGGCTTAGTAACCATAGCCTGTTGTCTGCCGGGTGGAGGTTGCGTCGATGTCGATCCACTGTGCTGCGATGATATGGGCGGAATACCATCACCGACCGGCGCACCTGCCTGTCTGGGTGATGCCAACGCCGACGGTGTTAATGATGCCTGCGAAGTCCCGTTCGAACTCAAGTGGGAACAGCGGCCTGATCTGGATCCGACCGGCATGGATGTATATGGCACTTATTATCCGACATTTGAAAGCATCCTTTTGGCGGACGATTTCTTCTGCACCGATTCCGGACCCATAACTGAAATTCACGTTTGGGCTTCGTGGTATCAGGATGAACTGCCGTTCGATGGTCCCGGAAGTATACCGTTTACTTTAAGTATCCACGCTGATGTCCCGGCTGGTGTCGATCAATCCTATAGTCATCCGGGCGATCTTTTGTGGATGCGTTATAGCTTCCCGGGTCAATATGAATTCCGGCCCTATGCCACCGACATCGATGAAGGCTTTTTCTGGCCTCACGATCAGGGTCCGGGCGCTTACGTGTTCCCTGGTGATCACGTATGTTGGGAGTATATCTTTACTTTCGACCCGGAAGACCAGTTTATCCAATTGGGGACTACCACTGATCCGATTATATACTGGCTTGATATTCAGCCCAGTATGGAAGGTCAGCAGGTCGATGCCTACTGGGGTTGGAAAACCACGCCGATCGCGTTCAATTGGAATGATGACGCTGTTTGGCAGTGGGGCGATGAACCGGGTGATCCTGCAAACTGGCAGGAATTGATATATCCTGATTTGCATCCGAACCATCCTCTCTCGGTCAACCTGGCCTTTGCCATCTACGGTGATGTCACTGATACCTGCGACGAGCAGTTCCCGGGTGACGTCGACAATAACGGTACCATCGGATCCACAGATATTGTCTATCTGGTCAATTATCTGTATAAGGGTGGCTCGGCACCGCCGGTATTGGCCAATGCCGATCCCAATGGCGACTGCTGGATTGATGAAGGCGATATCGAATACCTGATTGCGTATATCTTCGATGAAGGTCCCGATCCTGTAGACTGTACCTGCGTCAATCCGCAGCCCTGTGATTGTTTTATCGCCGACGCCAACAACGATGGTGCGCTCAATGTGGGAGATGCGGTATATCTCATCAATTACGTCTTCAAGAGCGGTCCGGCACCTATTCCGTACCCGCTCTGCAATGGCGACGCCAACTACGATTGCACGATTAATGTCGGCGACGCGGTTTATATGATCAACTATGTCTTCAAGAACGGTCCCCGACCGTACTATTGTCATCAGTGGATTCAACCGCCACCAGCCGGTTGCGGTGGCCCGCTGAGAGACTAAAGACATAGCCTAATCACTTTTACCTACCCGCCCGTCCATCATGGACGGGTGGGTATTTTTTGTGGCTCGCCACTTTTTGGCTGTCGCCAGTATGACCCCAATATATGCCCATAGTGAGGCAAGCGAAGCCGGCCGAACAGGGAGCGCACGAGTGCGTGGGTTCGTTTCGAAAAGCCAAAAAAGCCAAATCTCCTGTAAGTGACAGCCGCGTAGTG
Organism: FCB group bacterium; assembly: GCA_024231695.1. Classification (GTDB taxonomy): domain Bacteria; phylum Zixibacteria; class MSB-5A5; order GN15; family JAAZOE01; genus JAAEQF01. The sequence goes on along the minus strand of JAAEQF010000725.1, from coordinate 7,451 downwards.
GGTAAGGCGATGGGTTCGTTTTGGGTTCGTTCATATTTTTTACGGCATCGCCGCTCTTTGACTGTCGTGTTGATAACCATAACCCGGCCCATCGGTAAGGCAATCCATTACCTCCGTTGTCATTGCGAGGAGGGCGAAGGGGCGACAGCCCCGAAGTCCGACGTGGCAATCTCAGGCCTTCAGGCACATAGTCATACACCTGCCATAAAATTGAGACTTCTAACATCTTGCCAGACTTTAGGTTTTTGGGAATTTGGCTTTGGTCGCTCATTTTTAGGGGGTCCCAAAAAAAGTTTTCATGCTGATGCTGGGACACACTTCTCACACCGATTAAAAACATTGCCGTTTAGCCTGTAAAAGTATTGTGGTGTATGAGTTAAGGCGAAAGTGTGAATCTGTTTCATTTTCTTAATAGGCATATTTATAGGCCGTTCGTCTTATTTTTTACTTAATGAGGCGAGTTCGGGATCAGTAGCGATTATGTAGCGAAATTGTCATTCAATATCAAAGATAGCAAAACAAAAACAAAACCCATCCAATGGGTGGGGTACTGTCCCAAAACAAAGTCAGGGTAACAAGTGTCATTTAGTGGTAGATATTTACACCCAAGCCTGAAGGCGAGGGGCACCCGGCAATGGTTGCGGTGCCTGTGAATTATCTTTTCATCACTATTGATGAGTAAAAGGCTGAGGCTTCATTAATCAATTTTTGTTCTTCCGCCAGTTCATTGCGGGTCAGATTCTTTAGGTAATCATGGTCGTTTTCAAGATCCTTCAACGAACGTCCTTGAATATAAGTAATCGCTGATTTCAGAGTATAAAAAGCAACCCCATTGGCAACTGCCGTCAAATGCCGGGCATAAGATTTTTCGGATGGGGTGAAGCGATTGTGTGTATTGAGTTTTAACTGGAGTTTAAACAGTAAAATTTTCAGAATATGGCAAAGTCCGGTATTCGTAAAATTGCGTTCGTAAAAAGTCCCTAACATCCACTCATAAAAATAATCGAGACGAGGTTCGAGAAAATGATAATCCGGTTCGAAGGCAGTCCCTTTCAGCCGATTCTCTGCTACAAGCTTCTCTTTAATTGGAGTACCGGCGTAGGGGAGCATGCGGCAGAAACTTGCCGCAGACCAGCCATCTCCTGTAAACTCTTCAAGGAAATCAATATTATTTTTAGTACTTTCGAAAGTGCTGTAAGGATCAAGGAGCATGAACCCAAAATCAAAAGATATATCTAATGACCTTAATATTTCTCCCGCCCTTAGATGGGTATCGGGTGTAAGTTTTTTGTTCATATTCCTTAGGCCCTGTTCATCTCCTGATTCCACTCCCATATACACATGAGTTAACCCGCCCGCTTTCAGACAGGCAATAGTATCTTTGCGAATTTCATCTGATCGGCAACTGATTTTGAAAGCAACCTTACCTACCAAATCTGCTTTGCGGATACCCTCAGCAATATCTGTCGCCCAATCACGGGCTCTACGCCCTCCCGCCAGGAAATCATCGTCCTGAAAAAGGAAAATAGTCACACCTCGTTTGTGATATAACTGCTCTATCTCTTCGACAATAGATGAGGGGGGGCGGTATCGTTTGATCGGTCCATCGGGAGTTTCGTAGAATGGGCGAATACTGCAAAAGCTGCATTTCATGGGACAACCGCGACTCCCAAGAATAGAAGCCATTGGCATTTCTTGAGAGCTGTAATCTATATCACCTCTGTAAGGGAGAGGAGTTTTTTCGAGGTTAATCAGTGGACGCAGGGGAGTAGCTACGATCTTGCCTTCATCGCTGTAGGCAATGCCGCGAATTGTTTTCCAGTCAGCTCCAATACTTATTTTCTGCATCAATTCGACTAAAGTCGCTTCCCCTTCGAATCTGACAATTGAATCCAATCCCGGAAAACTGTGCAGTATTTCCTCATATTCAAAACTTGGATAATGTCCTCCCATAGTTATATGAGCCTCAATCCCATTATTGCGAAGAGTAGTTATAAGCGAACCAAATTCCCGTGACAGGTATTGAAAAATCAGCGAGAAGCCTATAATATCAGGCTTCTCGCTTGCAATTAAAACCATCAATTGAGCCGCTTCGATGGGATAGGTAACGATATTAGCAGAAAAACCTGCTTTCATAACCGATGACATTAACGATCGCAATCCAAGGTTATCCTGATCCTGAAATCCGATCAGAAGAATATTCGTTTTTCCCGTCCTAATCTTTCGACTCATTTGATGTTCCTCTCAAGGGATTACTATTTCCTTTTCCCGCCTTTGGCCTTATTGCCGACAATCACCATTTCGGATATTCTTTTTTCCAGCGATTTCAATCGAATCAGTTCAGAGTTAATCCGGTGATGGGTGGCTTCCAGGTCGGCTTTGGAAAGTCGCGACCAGTCCTCAGGCCCCGGATCTGTTACACCACCGCCAGGTATAATTCCGGGAATCAAATCGACTATTCGAAGATCGGCAATATTGTCGATAGTGATCTTATCGCTTCCCCGGAATTTGCGAATCAAATCAACTATCGGGATGCGGAAATACTCAAAGGGCATCGGATCCCATGGTATCGGTTGGGGCCACATCATTTTTTCCCGAGCGTCTGATTGAGTGAACGCACGTCGGGAGGCGTCCATTGGCACCGGGTCAGCATACGGCGGTGGCCACGGGGGCCACAGGGGCCAATGCCGATGATAAGGACACCCACAGTAGCGGTGGCGAAAATCATAGGGAGCCGGATCGACAATCGGATTGGTCTGAAATTGATCGGGCGGTGGGTCGGTTACATAATCCCGGCTTGCATAGCGACTACGATCGAAAGGTGGCGGATCAGTCCATTGTCCCGGCTTTATCCTTTGCAATGTGTCTTCAAGAACACGAAGCCGATCCTGCAACTCAAGGTTCTGCCGATACAGCGAATCAATAGTTAACGACATTTAACTCTCCTTTCTTAGGAATTATTCAAATAATTCCCTTTAATATGGGCCTCTTATTAGTCCCTTGTATAGTGTGGTCATCAAATACGAAACCAGGTCGTAAATTGCCAAAGGACAATATTACCCCTCCCGTAATATAGGCAACACAATGAAAAGAGTCCGTAATAGTAGAGCGATTAAGTAACCAATATAGATTATTACTACCCAATGTCAAGTATTATTATTGCGTATTGTAAAAATTACGATCACAGGCGGAGCCACTTTATCGCTTACGCGTGTTTAACCTGATTATTGACCTCGTAACAGCATAATCATTGTCCTATACTAATCTTAACAGGGCTAAAAACGGCCACAAATCAGCAAAAACTTGTGGAAAAATCAGCAAAGTTGTTGATTTTAAAGCCGTCTTTTGTATATTAAACCCTTGATAGGTAGCACTGTTTTGTGAAAATATTCACGAAGGTAATGACAATGTCGGACCTTTGCAAAAGATCTTCGGCCCTTTTATGAGCCACCAACGCAAAGGGATAACATATAGTACCAAAGCCAATTGTCACCTATGTGAGAGGTACCTATGGCGATAATAATTTCCAAACGAACCGTTGATGGGACTTTCATGCGCCGGATTAGAGATATCAGCGGTGAGAATTTCAATCAATGTTTTCAATGCGGGACCTGCGCCGGATCATGTCCGATGAATGCGCATATAAACGCCACGCCACGCAAACTGATGGCCTTGTTGCAGTTGGGTCAGGTGGCGGCGTTGGAGGAAGTCAACACTCACTGGGTCTGCGCTTCCTGTCACACCTGTGAAGTCCGTTGTCCGCGCGGCATTGATATTCCCAAGATTATGGAGGCGCTGCGGCAAGTCGTGTTGCGCCGGAACGTTAATCAAATCGAACCGTCGAATCTTCAGCCCGAAGAAGTGATCGATCTGCCGCAGATCGCGATGGTATCCGGTTTTCGCAAGCTGACCGGGTGAGGTGAAATCTATGAAAATCAGTTATTATCCCGGATGTACGCTTAAAACCCGGGCCAAAAACCTGGAAACGGCAATGCTGGCCTCGCTGGAATCACTCGGAATCGAAATCGAGGAATTGCCGCGCTGGAACTGTTGCGGAGCGGTCTATTCGCTGGCCGATGACGATCTGATCCATGTCGTGGCTCCGGTGCGCGACCTGATCCGGGTCAAGGAACGCGGGCATGATACCGTTTTGACTCTTTGTTCCATGTGTTACAATACATTGGCGCGAGCCAACGAACTGATGAAAAACGACGAGGAAAAGCGCAAAACGATCAATGATTTCATGGACGAAGAGATTGATTACGCCGGTGAAGTCAAAGTCGTTCATCTGTTGGATTATCTCCGCGACGAATACGGCTGGGACAAGTTGAAAGAAAAGGTCAAAGTTCCGCTGGCCGGTTTGAAGGTTGCGCCATATTACGGCTGTACGCTTTTGCGTCCGCGCGATGTAGCCGTCGATACACCCGACAATCCGCAAGTGTTACATCAGTTTTTACAGGCGCTGGGGGCCGATGTTGTCGATTTCCCGGCGGCTATCGAATGTTGTGGAACCTATCAGATCCTCGGCAACCCTGAAGCGGCGCTGTCGTTGTCGCATGATATCCTGACCGATGCCACCGGGCACGGAGCGGAAGCATTGGCTCTGGCCTGTCCCTTGTGTGATTACAACCTGGGCAAAAAGCAGGATGAGATGATGGGCAAGTTCGAGGGGATGAAGGATGTCCCGGTTTATTATTTCACTCAGCTTCTGGCCGTGGCTCTGGGAGTCGGCGGCGATGATTTGCATTTGGAGTTGAATCGGGAAAGTTCGGCCAAGCTTTTACAGGATAAGAACCTGTTGAAGGCGGCCGGCTAATCTGGCTTAGAAAATAGAAATTTGATATAGAGGTTAAGAGGTTATTATGAGCACCACGGAAGCCAAACAGGTGGAAGCCAAAATGATCCCCATCTATGTCATGGGGAAAAAGTACGAAGTACCCGAATCGCTGACGATCATGAAAGCGCTGGAGTATTCCGGGTACCAATATATTCGCGGCTGCGGTTGTCGCGGAGGCGTCTGTGGCGCCTGCAGTACCGTTTATCGCAAAGCCGGGGATTATAAGATTTATTCGGGACTGGCCTGTCAGACGGTCGTGGAACCGGATATGTATCTGACGCAGCTGCCCTTTTATCCGGCTCTGCGCGGGACGTACAGTTTCGAGACCCTGCAGGGGACACCGGAAGAGGTTTTCGCGCTTTATCCGGAACTATTCCGCTGTGTGGCCTGCAACGCCTGTACCAAGATCTGTCCGATGGACGTCGAGGTCATGGACTATATCGCGGCTCTCAAGCGCGGTGATATCAAGGCGGCGGCCGAGATTTCATTCGATTGTATTCAATGCGGGTTGTGTGCCAGCCGTTGCATGGGTGAATTGCCGCAGTATCATATCGCTCAGTTGGCTCGCCGTCTGAATGGAACCTATCTGACTCCTCCGGCCGAACATCTGAAGACGATGACGGCCAATATCGATGCCGGACGGTTCACAGAAGGCCTTGGTCAGTTGAAGGGGATGGATTTGGAAACGCTCAAGTCCACCTATCAGGAGCGCGAGATGGAGCCGGCGGTAGGGGGCGAGGACTGGACGCCGAAAGATAGCCAGCACCTTTAAATCGAAATAGAGAACGGAAAAATAGAGGTTTGATATGCCATATCCAGAAGAACTTAAACAACTGATAAAAGTTGTCGAATCGACACGCGCCGAACGCGTGGAGCGCAAAAAGCGCAACGAAGAAGTTCCGTTCTTGAGCCTTGATGAACGGGCGGACATGCTTCAGCATCATCCGGATGTCAAGGAAGAAGGACGCCGGGAACTTAAAGTCGGACCGAGCAAAGGGTATCGGATCGCGCACGAAATGGCCAATGTACTGGAGGCCAAAAGCCGGGTCAATCCGGCCGATATCGACCTGAGCAAGGTCGAATACGAAACCGACGTGCTGGTAATCGGTGCCGGTGGTTCGGGCACAGCGGCGGCCCTTTTGGCGCAGGAAAACGGCCACAAGGTTATCATGGCCACCAAACTTCGTCACGGCGACGCCAACACGATGATGGCCGAGGGCGGTATTCAGGCCGCGACCAAAGGCCATAAAGACAGCCCCTATTATCATTATCTCGATATCATGGGCGGTGGACATTTTAAAAATGTGCCGGAACTGGTGGAAACGCTGGCGAATAAGGCTCCCGATGCCATTAAATGGCTGGAGAGCCTGGGCTGTAACTTTTCCAAGTACCCCGATGGCACGCTCAAGACTATCCATGGCGGTGGAACCTCACGCAAGCGGATGCATTATGCGGCCGATATCACCGGCGCGGAAATGATGCGCACCGTCCGCGACGAAGCTCGCAACCGGGCGGCCGACATTCAGGTGATCGAATTTTCTCCGGCAGTGGAGTTGATTCTCAATGAGCATGGCCATTGTGCCGGAGCAGTCCTGTATAACATGGAAACCGAAGAATATACGGTCGTCAAGGCCAAGGCTGTGGTCATGGCTACCGGCGGCTGCGGTCGTCTGCATATTCAGGGTTTCATGACCACCAATCATTATGGCGCGACCGCCGATGGTATCGTCATGGCCTATCGCGCGGGTGTGCCGGTCTGTTTCTTGCATACAGTTCAGTATCACCCGACCGGGATCGTTTTCCCGGAACAGGCAGAAGGTATCCTGATTACAGAAAAATTCCGCGGCGCTGGCTCCAATCTGGTCAACGTCGATGGCAACCAGTTTGTTTTCGAACGTGAACCGCGTGACATCGAAGCGGCTTGCATTATTCGTGAATGCGTCGAAACGGGCAAGGGCGTTCCCACACCGACCGGTAAGTTCGGCGTCTGGTTAGATAGTCCGATGTTAGATAATATGTTCGGTGAAGGTTATGTGAAGAAGGAATTCCCCGGAAAGCATATCTTATATTCTCGCTTTGGCATCGATATCGGTAAAGAACCGATGCTGATTTATCCGACGTTGCATTACCAGAATGGCGGTCTTGAATTCACATCTGACGGCGCAACCTGCGTTCCGGGTCTTTATCTGGGTGGCGAAGTGGGCGGCGGTACACACGGTGAGAATCGTCTGATGGGTAATTCTCTGCTGGATATTATGGTCTATGGCCGAATAGCTGGTAAGAGCGCGGCGGAGTATGCCAAGAACAGTGCTGAAGACGGCAAATTGAACCTCGAGCATGTCAACAAATTCCATAAAGAGATGGTTGATGAAGGCGTCGAGACCGACCGCATCGCACCGATGCTGCTACCGGATTATACGTTGGAACACGTCAAGGCGAAGCAGTTGACGACGACCTACGAGGGTAGTTTAAGGTAAGAGGAATGTTGGGTAGTGATACTCGGCATCACAGATAATGTCGGGGTCGAGGGCGACCCCGACTATAGTATTGTGTAAGTCTGGGACGACCCAGACTACGGAAATAGAGAAGGGCGGCCAGATGGTCGCCCTTCTTG
>JAAEQF010000724.1 GCA_024231695.1 FCB group bacterium | reverse complement strand
GTGTGGCTGTGGGTGGTGGGTGGTGGCTGGGTGGTGGTTGGTGGTGTGGTAGTGGGTGGTGGGTGGTGGCAGGTGGTGGGTGGTGGGTGGTGGTTGGTAGTGGATGGTTGGTGGTGGTAGGTGGTGGGCGGTGTGTGGTGAGTGGTTGTAGGTGGTGCGGGGTGGCGGTGAGTGACGTTGTTGTAGTGGGGGTGGGGTGGGGTGGATTGGTATTGGATTGTGGTTTGAAGTTGAGTTGATACTATGTGTGACCTGGAGTATGGCTGCCGCACTCTCTAAGGATCTTTTCCTTTGGAGGTGCTGATGCTTGCGCATCGAGCCTTTTTCTCCTAGACTTCTTGTGGCGTGTTGCTCTACGAGACTAAGGGTGAGACAACGCTCACGCTTAGGCTCCTATGATGGATGTGCAAAAGGGCGCGCGTCGCGCCCCCATCCATTGATTTATCCTAATGGATTTTTACCACCACAACTACCATCAGAGTCCACCCCACCCTGACAGCAGAGGGGCAGATACGGTCTGCCAACGGCCCCACTTAATTCAATCGCCTGTAAGATAATGCGACAACTATAACGGCCTGAGCAACATCCGCTTGCCCCTTGGGAGGGACTACAGTGCAATACTGCGCTAGAAGTTGCTCTGACGCCTCAGGCGCCGCCAATTGGTTTTCGTCCTAACCCGGCACCAAGGCACGAAACTTAATTCGTGTCCTCTGCCATCCAAGGTCCAAGTACAGGGAAAAGTAAAGGAAACAGAAATACGAC
>JAAEQF010000723.1 GCA_024231695.1 FCB group bacterium | reverse complement strand
GTAATTTCTTATATAAACAGTATATGAGGAAGCGAATATTGTGTCAAAAAAAAAGCTCGGTTGAATTGGTGATGCCATCAACCGAGCCTTAAATTATCGTTAAATCTATGCGGTCTAAAAATCATTAGGCATCTGATTTACCTGGGCGGCCGTGAAGACCGGTCCTTCTTTACAGACGTAAATCTCACCTACATTGCAGCGGCCGCATTTTCCCAAACCGCATTTCATACGGTTCTCAAGAGTGGTCCAGACATCTTCTTCCTTGAAACCCAGCTCTTTGAGGACCGGCAAGGTGAATTTGATCATTATCGGCGGCCCGCACAGCACGGCGATACTGTTGTCGGCCTTGGGCGCGGCCTCTTTTAATACATTGGGCACAAAACCGATATTATCGGTCCAGTCCGGTGTCTCACCGCCGGGATCTACGGTCAAGACAAGGTTGACATCCGACCTTTCTTTCCATTCCGCCAACTCGTGTTTGTATACCAGGTCGGCCTCGGTCCGGGCGCCGTATACGATAGTTACCTCTTCGAATTTGTCCCTTAAATCGAGGACGTTCCATATCACTGAGCGAACCGGCGGCAAAGCAATACCGCCGGCCACAAAGACGATGTTCTTGCCATAAAAATCTTCAATCGGGAAGCGGTTACCGTAAGGGCCGCGGAACCCGATAATGTCGCCAACCTCTTTGGCGGCCAAAGAACGGGTCAATCTACCGGCGGCACGGAAACAGCATTCAATATATTCTTTTTTGGTAGGAGAACTGGCGATACAGAAGGTTGATTCTCCTTCCCCGAAAACCGAGTATTCACCGAAATTACCGG
>JAAEQF010000722.1 GCA_024231695.1 FCB group bacterium | reverse complement strand
TCCTTGGCGCCATACGGCCCATGCGGTTCATTCGATTCGATAATAATCGCTTCCAGCGGCGGCATATCCAGAGCCGTGGGGATTTTGTATTCGGCCAGGTTGGCGTTGACGATCCGGCCTTTTTTGTCGTAGATGATCTCTTCCATCAAAGCCTCACCCATGCCCATCATGATCGAGCCCTGCATCTGGCCCTCGACCTGGGTGACATTGATGGCAAAACCGCAATCATGCGCGCCGGTGACTTTGTCCACGGTGATTTCGCCGGTTTTCAGATCGACAGAAACCTCGGCCACCTGCGCCGAACAACCGAAGGCAGGCGATGTACCCACAGCCGCACCTTTGAACGATCCACCCAATTTCGGCGGTTTGTATTTGCCGGTCCCGACGATAGCGCCTCGTTCCAAAAATGCTATCCGACTGGCTTCGGCGAAAGTCAATTGTGGACCTTCGGGCAGATCGGTAAAGCCCTTGTGCTCCTGAAGATATTCTTTACGCAATTCTGAAAAGTCGATATCACCCGAGAGACTAAGAAGCGTCCCATCTTTAAGATCAAGCGTTTCCGGCGGCTTACTCAAAAGTCCGCCGATAGCTTCCAGTATTTGACGCTTGGCATGCTGCGCCGCCTCGCGGCAGGCCGCGCCGGTCATCAACGTGGTGCGGCTGGAGTAAGCTCCCAGATCGACACTGAGATTGGAATCGCCGGAGACAACCCGGACATCATCCAAACCAATCCCCAACTCTTCGGCGGTAATCATAGCCAGTACCGTATCGGACCCTTGACCGATATCGGCCGATCCGGAACTGACGGTAACGCCGCCGCCGACCTCATCGACTTTGGTGATGACCGTACAATGATAAGTCCGCGACCGATAAATGGAATATCCTGCACCGGAAACAAAGAATCCACAGGCCGCGCCGATACCTTTGCCTTTTCCGTTTATCTGGCCACTCTGTGATCGTTTGCTTTTCCAGGCAGCGGAATCACGGACGGCTTCGAGTGCTTCTCGCATCCCGAAACTGCTGACGAAAAGTTCGTTGCAAGTCGTTTCGCCCGCTTCCATCACGTTTTTAAGACGCATTTCGATCGGGTCCATACCGAGTTCCTCGGCCAGCCGATCAAGCTGGACTTCGAATAGCGCCCGAGCGATAACCGCACCGTGGCCGCGCTGAGCGCCGCAAGCCGGTTTGTTGGTCACTACCCGGTGACCGTCGTATTTCATATTTTTGAGCCGATACGGCCCACCCAGAAGCGAACCGGAATAGTATATCGTCGCAATGCCGAAACTGGCGTAAGCTCCACCATCCAGAAGGCAGTTATGTTCTAAAAATGAAAGCGTGCCGTCTTTTTTGATACCGGTGGTCATGGTATGATAAAATTGATGGCGGGCGCGCGAATGCAAAAATACCTGTTCGCGGTCGAACGTAAGCTTGACCGGTCGGCCGGTTTTCATCGCCAGCAGACAGGTTGCCAGTTCGGCGCTGGAACAGGAGGCTTTCGGTCCGAATCCGCCGCCGACGGCCGGTTTGATAACGCGAACTTTGTGCAAGGGCAAATGCAGAGCCATCGCCAGTGTACGCTGGACATAATGAGGAGCCTGCGTCGAACTCCACATGGTCAGATTGCCCTTGGCATCGGTTTCGGCCAGAATACTCTGCGGTTCGATAAAGGCGCCGTCCTGCATTTTGCTGGTCATGTGATCGGTACGGATCAGATATGATTCTTCGCGCCCCTTTTCGATATCGCCGAAATTCCAGTGCACCTGAGCGCAGATGTTGTCTTTGTGCATTTCATGCAACAAAGGCTGACCTTCATCCATGGCCGTGCGGCCATCGAGGATAAGCGGCAGTTCCTCGAAATCAACCTTGATAAGTTTGACCGCCTCCAGAGCCGTGTCCTGATCGACGGCGGCCACGGCAGCGATTTCATCACCGACATAGCGAACCTTGTCATGACAGAAAATAGTCTCGTCATACCGGGCAGGACTGACGCCATAGGGCGTGGTCCCGGCTTCTTTATGGGTAACGACGGCTATGACACCGGGCAAACTTTCGGCGCGGGAAGTGTCGATATTCAGAATACGGGCATGAGCCAGCGGACTGTGCAGGATAGCGGCGGCCAGCATTCCGGGGCGTTTGAGATCATCGGTATAGACGGCCTTGCCCATCGCCTTGTCGGCGGCATCAACGCGCGGTGCTCGAGTATGGAGGATACGATAATCACTCATGACTTATCCTCCACGGCAGTCTGAATCGCCTCGACGATTTTCTGATAACCGGTACAGCGGCACAGATTACCGGATATGGCCCGGCGGATTTCCTTTTCATCCGGCTGGGGATTGCGCCGGATAAGTTCGGTTGAGGTCATCAACATTCCCGGTGTACAATAGCCGCATTGGATAGCGCCCTGCTTAACGAAAGCTTCCTGCAGGCGGTTGAGGTTCCCCTCTTCGGCCAGACTCTCGACCGTCTCGACCTTGCAGCCATCGGCCTGTATAGCCAGAGTAAGACAACTGAACGTAGCCACGTTATCGAGGAGCACTGTACAAGACCCGCAATCACCGATACCGCAACCTTTCTTGGTTCCGGTCAGGCCCAGGTCTTCGCGAATAAATTCAAGCAATGTTCGGCGAGGTTCTACCGCCTGCTCATACAGGATGCCGTTGACAGTCATGGAGATAATTTTTTTCATAGCTCTTTCCGGGCCTGATTCAATGCTTTTTGCAATAACCGCAAAGTCAATTGCTCTACCATTTGCACCCGATACCAGGCCGACCCGCGGTGATCGTCGATCGGGCGAGCATCATCTCGCGCCGCTATGGCCGTTTTAAGCAAAATTTTGTCATCCGGGATTTTACCGACAATTACATCTTGTACCGATGGTGCCAAAATCGGTGTCGGCCCGACGGCGCCGAGAGCGACGCGGATATCAGTAACCTTTCCATCCGGTTTTTCCAGTGCCAGCCAGACAGCCACGCCGACGGTGGAGATTTCCAGCGCTTTACGATTGGCCAGTTTGTAATAGGCGCTGCCGGAATAAGGCACATTGGCCGGGAAGATAATTTCGGTCATAATTTCATTCGGTTCAATAACCGACAACCCCGGTCCGCGAGCAAAATCTTCGGCTGGAACAATACGAGTTCCTGATGGGCTTTGTAAGGTCAACTCCGCCCCCAGGGCAATAGTCGGGATGGCCGTATCAGCCGCGGGCCGAGCATTGACGATATTCCCGCCCAGCGTACCGCGATTGCGCACCAGCGGACTGCCCAGACTGTCGGCCCCGTCGGCCAGCGCCGTCCAATGGCCTCGGACAATATCTGATCTTTCGATCTCGCTGATCGTCGTCAACGCTCCGATTTTCAACCGGCCATTGGCAAGCTCTTCTATCCCCTTTAGTTTTTTCAACTTGTGCAGGGAGACAAGAACGGCCGGTGCGCCCTTCCGAGGATCTTCCAGAGTGGCGCGAAGTGATCCTTCGGCCGACATCAACCGGTCCGAATCGACGCATTCGATAGTGGAAAGAACCTGCCCCTGTGGGTGCGTCGGGCAACCGTCGCAGCGAGGTACATGCTGAGGAATAATCGGCCGCCGGAGATCGACCAGTATATCGGTACCGCCGGCCAGAACCCGAACGCCGCGGTCGGCATTTTCGGCCAGCATGGCGCAGGCCTGTTCCACGGTTTCCGGTACGAGAACATCAAAACGGGGCAGAATCACGGGCAATCCCCTATCGGGTTGATATTGGTCTTATGGCAACAATCGGACTTTACGAATATAGAAACGACACAGGGGATTTGCAACAGCAAACTGAAGGCGTAGCCTTTTCCCTTTCCTTCATCGTAAATTACGAAATATTTTCGATTATGGAAATATCGTATAGTATCTGCAATAGCAAACTGAAGGCGAGGCCTTTCCCCTGATGTAAACCCACCCCAACAAGTTGGGGTGGCCCACCGGACGGATTTCCTTTTGCCGCAAAAACTGATTAGCAGAATCGCTCAAATGTCGGAAATAGTGATAAAGGAATTGTCAAATCATTTAAAATGCTTTGATGTTTTCCATCATCAAAATGCCGAGGATTAACTAACTCTCGCAGTTTATAATTGTGGTATTGAGCAACCCATTTGTATTTATCAAGTATTATGGGATTATCAATATTCAGTCTTATTTGATTAATGCACGCATTCTTATGCGTCTTAATCAATTCATGTTTCATCGGTGGCCCACCTGAAGGGCGCCGCAGGCGCATCTCAGGTGGGTTTATATTCTGTTTATATTATAATTCAATTTCATCGATAGCAACAATAGAATCCTTAGAATCCTTTATTCCATGATACCAATTATAGCTGGACCATGGCCAGTCCGCAGGATTGGCAACCAATCCGGCTTTGACCGGATTCATGTGACAATAATTTATCTTCTCTCTTACGGCCTCAACCGTCCGGCAATTGTGATCGTAACACCGCCTCTGCCAAAAGGCGTAACGCGGTTTATCATCTCTTATTACCGCTAATTTCACAAGTTTGCTCGGACGTGACTTTTTCCATAGACCAATTATTTTCTTCCCTGATTGGCTCTTGATTCTACCTACTGCGGGACCAAGCTGTATCTCACTATGTGGGTTTAGAACAAGATGTACATGATTTGGCATTATCACATAACCAAGTATTGACAAGTCGTACTTTTCTCTGGCCTTCTCCACTTCCGATAGAAAAACGATAACAGCCGACTCATCGGTTAGGAGTCGATGATAATGAAAGCACGAAAAAGTAACAAAGCGAGCCGTACCAAGATTGTCAAAATGTTTAAGTCTGGCCATAAAGGTACCATCATATTCACATGTAAACCCACCCCAACAAGTTGGGGTGGGCCACCGGACACCAGTAATCTGGCAATTCCATTAATATGGTCAATCACAAATTTCATAATCCGGCTATTTAGGATATCGGTATTTCAGCTGAAGTGACTGGTGGCCCACCTGAAATTCGCCTTTGGCGGATTCCAGGTGGGTTTATATCGCGTTTATATCCTAATTCTATATCATCGATGTAAATCCACCCCAACAAGTTGGGGTGGGCCACCGGATACCCTGGGAATCTACTAATTCCATTGATATGGCCAATCACAAATTTTATAATTTAACCATTTCGGATGCGGGAATTTCGGCCAAAGAGGTCACAATAAATAATAAAAATATCGTCACTTTTTCTTGACTTACCCTCCCTTACTAGTGTATAATTAGAACGAACGTTCGATTTTCTTTTATTTTAAGGAGATCAGCCATCAGTCCCCAAAGGTCAAGAGCACCAGCTATTCGCCGTCATACTAATTATGAGAAGCGGCTGTCGTCGATTCTGAAAGCGGCTTCGAAAGTTATTGCCAAAAAAGGATTTGACGGCGCCTCGGTACGCGAAGTAGCAGCCAAAGGCAAAATCGGTCTGTCGGGGATTTATTATTATTTCAAGAACAAAGACGAAATGCTGTATGCCATCCAGCAGCACGCCTTCTCTACCCTGGTGCAATTGTTGAAGGAAAGGCTGGAACAAGCCGATTCGCCGGAAGACCGACTTAAGGCCGTTATCGACAATCATTTCCACTTTTTCGTCGCTAACATGGATGAGTTCAAAGTCTGCGTTCATGAGATGGAAACGCTGTCGGGTAAGTATTATCGCGAAGTTTTAAAAACACGGCAGGAATATTTCGACCTGGTGCGCGAAACGGTCAATGAATCTCATCGCGGCTCGCAATATGAAATCGACACGGCCACACTGTTTCTGTTCGGATCGCTGAATTGGTCTTATATGTGGTATGATGCCGAAAAAAACGCTGACATCGATAAATTATCCTCTCATTTTCTGAGAGTCTTTCTGAATGGGATAAACGAACATTAAAACATTGCAGGAGGATTATGTTCTCTAAGTTTTTTGACTGGTATGAGAATCGTCATGATTACGCTCGCGAATGGATTGCGCAAAACAACGGTGAGGCCGTGGGTTGCTTCTGCAGTTATGTCCCTGAAGAATTGATCTATGCCTCCGGATTGTTGCCGGTAAGAATGCTCGGTTCGCATGAACCCCAGGACGTCACCGAACCGCATATATTCGGTATGTTCTGTCCCTTTTGCCGCGATGTCCTGGCCCAGGGCCTCAAAGGCCGCTACGATTACATGAAAGGAATCGTTCTGGCTCAGTCCTGCCTTCATCTGCGGCAGACGTTCACCTCCTGGAGCAACCATGTCCCGGAGGAATTTAAATTTTACATCTATATGCCCAACAAGGTTCAAACCAAGCATGCCTATTCTTACTATTCGACGGAACTGGTAAAATTCAGGCAGGCTCTGGAAAAATGGACAGGGCGGAAGATTACCGACGAGAAACTCAAGGAAACGGCCGAGCTTTACAATGAAAACCGGCGACTGTTGCACGAAGTTTATGAACTGCGCCAGGGACCGAACCCGCCGGTGACCGGACTGGAAGCGATGGTCATGGTCGCCTCTTCGTTTTTCGTGGACAAAAAAGATCATAACGCCGAATTGAAACGGATTCTTCCGGAACTGAAATCCCGGAAACTCGATCGCGAAACGGGCGGGCGCTTGATGATTGTCGGTTCGGAAAACGACGACACCGAATTTATAGGTATGGTCGAATCGGTCGGTGCCACCGTGGTCGTTGACGACCATTGCACCGGCTCCCGCTATTTCTGGAATTCCACCGAGTTTTCCGGCGATATCATGAATGATCTGGCCGCGCGGTATATCGACCGGCCGACCTGTCCGACCAAAGACTGGGAAGAACGTAGCCGATTCCCGCATATTCTGAAATTGGCCAAGGATTACAACGTGGAGGGTGTCATTCTCGTTCAACAGAAATTCTGCGATCCGCACGAATGCGACATGGTTCCGCTGAAGGAATTCTTAAACGGTCATGATTACCCGACCCTGTTTCTGGAACTGGACGTCACCGTTCCTGTGGGTCAGATGAAGATCAGGGTGGAAGCGTTTTTGGAAATGCTGGGAGTCGAGGAACTATTTTAGGCCAATAATCAAGAGGAGTCAGATAAATGGCTGAGTATAAAACAGCGCCTTTGAAATGCTGGCCCAAAGCCAAAGAGCTGCGTCTTAAGTATTACAAGGATTATCAGGAAGCACAGAGCAAAGGCGGGTTGCGCTGGACCGGCGGCGCCTGGGCATTCGATGCCATTCCGGCCGGGTTGGGGCGCGATGTCTGTAATATCACCGGCGAACCGTATGGGGCCTCTCTGGCCTTTGACAAAAAGTTATCGCTGGAATGTTTGGAAGCGACGGAAGCCAAAGGCTGGGCTCGCGATCTGTGCAGTTATATGCGCAATTACTGGGGGTCAATGTACCTCGGCAAATACGCTTTTGGAGGCGAATATCCAAATCCTGATTTCTGTTTTCAGGATCATATCTGTTGCAGTCATGCCAAATGGTATCAACATGTGGCTGAATACAAAAAGATCCCATATTTCTGCATCGACGTTTCCGTCGGGCCTTACAAGGACCTCGACGAAAACCGGTTGATGTTTGTCGTCAACCAGATGCATGAATCGATCGAATGGCTGGAGAAAGTCACCGGCCGCAAGTATCAGGATGAATTGCTTATCGAAGCTGTGGAAAACGAATGCCGGTCAACCTCCACCTGGGCTGAAATCTGCTTTTTAAATATGGCCAAACCGGCTCCACTGGATGAAAAGACGATGTATGCTCTGTATGTTCATGGGACGCTGGCCAAGCATTCGAAGGAAATCGCCGATTTCTATGAAGAGCTTCGCGATGAAGTTAAACACCGGGTGGAAAACAATATCGCCGCCGTGCCCAATGAAAAGTGCCGGTTGATGTCAGACACCCAGCCGCCCTGGGGTTTCTTGAAAATTTTCCGTTATCTGGAGCAATTCGGAGCCATCTCGGTCGGATCGCTTTATACTTTCGGCCTGATCGGCATCTGGGAAACCAAGCCGGACGGACTCTGGGGTCCACGGACAACACCGATGCAGAAGGGCGAGAGTATCACCACTCGCGATCAGGCGTTGCGTGTCCTGGCCGACTGGAATCTTTCCAAACCGGAATGGCAGCATTTTTACGATCCCAACCTCAAAACCGAAATGATGCTCCAGATTGTCAAACAATGGGAATTGGACGGCGTCATGCTTCACCTGAACCGTGGTTGCGAGGGACTCTCCTGCGGCATTATGGAAAATCGGCTGGGCATTGCCGAAGCCGGAGTGCCGGTCATGACCTTTGAAGGCAACATGGGCGACGAGCGGGAGTTCGACGAAAAGCGGGTAGTAACAAGAATTGATTCGTTCATGGAAACTCTGGGCATAGATATGGCGAATAAGCCGGCCGGAATCGTTTAGGCGATCCGTTCGGGTATAAACTGTTGTAATTGAAGGAGGAACGATGATTACAGCCGGAATAGATATGGGCGCCAAATTTGTCAAAGTGGTCATTATGCAGGATGGAGCCGTTAAAGGCAAGGCGATGGAAGCCACCGGGTTTGAACCGACCGCTTCGGCCTCCAAATGTCTGGAAAATGCGGCTACCGAATCCGGTATCGAAATAGCGGCCATCGATCATGTCACCTCGACCGGGGCCGGAAGAAAAGCAGCCCCTAATACTAATTCTGATATCACCGACGTCGGATCGGCGGCCAAAGGGATAACTCATTTATTGAAGGACATACGTACGGTGATCGATGTTGGCGCCGAAGAAGGGCGCGGAATCAAGGTTGACGAGAACGGCAAAGTAGTCGATTTCGCCGTCAACGAAAAATGCGCCGCCGGGGCCGGCGCGTTCGCCGAGGCCATGTCGCGGGCGCTGGAAGTTTCCATCGAGGAATTCGGGCAACTATCCCTGCAGTCGAAAGAATCGATCCCGATGAACGCTCAGTGCGCGGTTTTCGCCGAAAGCGAAGTCGTCTCTCTGGTTCATGCCAAAACACCCAAGCATGATATCGCCAAGGCTGTTCACGACGCTATCTCCAGCCGCATCGTCTCCATGGTGCGACGGGTAGGGATCAACGACAAAGTGGCCTTGATCGGCGGCGTTTCTCATAATCCAGGATTTCTGGACTCACTGAGACGCGGACTGGAAACCGAAGTGACCGTCCCGGAAGACCCGGACTATGTCGGGGCATTGGGAGCGGCGGTTATTGCAAGCGAAAGGAGCCGGTGATGGCTGACAAAGCAAAAGAATTCTGGCGGTGGAAAGAATATAACTGGCATGACGAAAACATCAATCCTAAAGCAGCCGAAACGATCACGGCCGGAGTCGATGTCGGCTCGGTCAGTTCGCAGGCGGTCATCATGGTTGACGGCCAACTGTATGCCTATGCCAGCATGCGCACTGGTTCCGACAGTCCCGACAGCGCCCGCAACGCGATCAATTGGGCTATGGAAAACACCGGCTTGACTCTGGAAGATATTCATTATTCGGTCGGTACCGGCTACGGGCGGGTCAATGTTCCCTTTGCCAATAGAGCTATCACCGAGATCGCCTGCCATGCCCGCGGCGGGAATTTCATGTACGGTCCCTCGGTGCGGACGATTCTGGACATGGGCGGTCAGGACTGCAAGGCAATTTTGTGCGACGAAAAGGGCAAGGTTACCAATTTTCTAATGAACGACAAATGCGCGGCCGGTACGGGCCGGGGCATGGAAGTATTCGCCGATCTGCTGGCCGTTTCCATCGAGGATGTCGGCGACTTGTCGCTCGATGTCGAAAAAGAACCGCCGCCGGTCTCCTCGACCTGCGTCGTTTTCGCTAAATCCGAGGCCTCCTCGCTTTTGCGCGAGGGTTGGTCGAAGAAACGAGTACTGGCCGCCTATTGTTCGGCCATGGCCCACCGGGTTGTTTCGCTTCTGGATCGAGTTGGCGTGCAAAAAGAATTCGCCATCACCGGCGGTATCGCCAAAAACAGCGGCGTAGTCTCTCGGTTGGAAAAAGAACTCAAATTGACGGCCCTGACCTCCGAATACGACACACAAATCGCTGGAGCGCTGGGCGCGGCCCTTTTTGCCAAAGCGCTGGTAGAAAAACAGCGAAAGAAGGTGGCCCAATGAAGGCCAATTACGGGTACATGGACGGCAGTGGTGAGTTTTATATTACTATCAATACTGATATATGTATCGAATGCGGCGATCATCCGTGCCTGAACGCCTGTCCGGCCAAACTGTTCGAAATCATCATCGATGACTACGATGACGAAGTAGCCACTATCAAGGAAGACCACCGTAAGAAAATCAAATACGATTGCGGCGATTGCAAACCGGTTTCCGATCGACCGCCTTTGCCTTGTGTTACGTCCTGTACGGCCGGAGCCATAAGTCATTCATGGTAGGCGCAACGAATTGATCGGGGACAGATTGCGGGCAGGAGAAAATATCAAGGACGCCCTGAAACTTTTAAAAAAATAGGGGCTGCGGTTATGCCGACCCTGACAATTGACGGTCAAGCCATTGAATACCGCGAAGGCGACAGCATTCTCGATGCCGCCGATGCGGCCGGTGTTTATATTCCGAGGATGTGCGGTCATCCCGATTTGACCCCGATAGGTGATTTGATCTGGTCAGTGGGGGTCTATCAGACCGATGTTCTTTTAGCCGGAGAAAAACCGGAAGTAAAAGCCGCTGACGATGCGCATTGCAATCTTTGTCTGGTAGCTGTCGAAGGCCGGGACGAGCCGGTCAATTCCTGTCATACAACCGTCGAAAATGGGATGGTCGTCCGAACCGACACCGAGGAAGTAATCAGGCTGCGAAAAAAAGCTTTATCCCGAATTCTGGCCGACCACCCGCATGCCTGTTTGACCTGCGCCCAAAAAGAGGGTTGCAGTCGAACCGATTGTTCCTCGAATGTCCCGGTGGAGGAACGTTGCTGTGTTCTTCTGGGCCATTGCGAATTGGAAAAAGTCAGCGATTATATCGGGATTCCCGGCGACACACCCCGCTTTGTACCCTCACCAAAAACCCCGGCTCCCGATGATCCGCTTTTCGAGCGCGATTATAGCCTCTGCATCGGCTGTCTGCGCTGTGTTCGCATTTGCCAGAAATTTCATAATCATGATATCCTCGGCGCGATCTGGAAAGAAGATAGAGCGCTGGTTGGAACTTTAGGCGGCGGCGGAATGAAAGAAGCGCAATGCCGCTTTTGCGGGGCCTGTGTGGAGATTTGCCCGACGGGCGCATTACTCGACAAAGACGGAGTCCCGGCCGTTCATCGCGACTCGCCTCTGCCCTGTATCGGCAACTGTCCCGCCGGAATAAATATCCCCGGTTACCTGCGGGCCATTGCCGCCGGACAATTTCAACTGGCTTTGGATATCATTCGGACCAGCGTTCCCTTTCCGGGTATTCTCGGGTACGTTTGTTTTCATCCCTGCGAGGATAATTGCCGTCGAAGTGAACTCGATCAAGCTGTCGCTATATGCGATCTGAAACGATTCGCGGCCGAGGCTGAAATCGAAGCCGCCCGAAAAGTTACCAGAAAGCCCGATACCGGAAAAAAGGCAGCGATTATCGGTTCCGGCCCGGCCGGTCTGACCGCCGCCTATTATCTGGCCGGTCAGGGCCATCAAGTCAGCCTGTTTGACCGCGAAAGCAAACCGGGTGGAATGTTGCGCTATGGCATCCCCGATTATCGCCTCCCCCCGGATGTACTGGACCGGGAACTGACGGTTCTGGATGATCTGGATATTGACCTGCACTTGAATCACAGCCTTGAAAGCAAGCGACCGCTTGAGGAGCTAAAGGCACAAGGATTCGATGCGATTCTGGTCACAACCGGATCGTCGGCCGGGAAAGTCTTGCCTCTTGAGAACTCGGAACTTGAAGGCATCTACGGGGCTCTTGATTTTCTAAAATCGGCCAAACAATCTCAGGAACCGTGCCTGACCGGCCCGGTGGTGATTATCGGCGGCGGAAATGTCGCTATCGATGCGGCCATGACAGCGTTGCGCCTCGGAGCCTCCCCGGTCCAACTGGTTTGTCTGGAAAACCGTGATGAGATGCCGGCACACGGTTGGGAGATCGCTCAGGCGGAAGAAGAAGGAATCGAGATTCATCCCTCCTGGGGGCCGAAGAATTTCATGGCCGACAATGATCGTTTAAATGGTATCGAACTTAAAAAATGTACGCGGGTTTTCGACGAACAGGGACACTTCGATCCCCGCTATGATGATAGCGAGATCAGGCGGTTTGAAGCCGAAACTATAATTATCGCCATCGGACAGGAAGTCGATTCCGATTTTCTTTCCGGTGAAGATTTCCAGACGAATGGCCACGGTGGAGTTTTAAAAATCGATGATAGTTTTGCTCTGGGGCCGAAGGGAGTGTTTGCCGCCGGTGATGCGACCCGGGGGCCATCTTCGGTTATCGACGCCATCGCTGACGGCCGGAAAGTTGCCGATATCATGGATCGTTATCTCGGCGGCAACGGTTTGACCGAAGATGATCTTTCCGCGGACAAATTG
>JAAEQF010000721.1 GCA_024231695.1 FCB group bacterium | reverse complement strand
TGACGATGGTAGCGGGGAGGCGCTTTATGCCGGCGGGTGGTTCACCACCGCAGGAACGGTCGCGGTCAACCAGATCGCGAGGTGGGACGGCACGGCGTGGTCGGCGCTCAGCGGCCCCGCCGGCCCCGGAACCGACGGCCCCGTCTATGCGCTGGCGGTGGTTGACGACGGCAACGGCGAGGCGCTCTATGCCGGCGGCGAGTTCACCACCGCGGGCGGGGTGGAGGCGAACCACGTCGCCAGGTGGGACGGCACCGCGTGGTCGGCGCTCGTCGGCCCCGCCGGCACCGGGACCGACGGCCCCGTCTTTGCTTTGACGGCGTTTGACGACGGCAACGGCGAGGCGCTCTACGCCGGCGGGGAGTTCACCACCGCCGGGGGGTTGCCGGTGAACTACATCGCCAAGTGGGACGGCGCCGCATGGTCCCCGCTCGTCGGCCCCGCCGGCACCGGAACGGACAGCCCGGTTCAGGCGCTGGCAGGGTACGACGAGGGGAGTGGGGAAGCACTCTACGCCGGAGGCTTCTTCAACTTTGCGGGGGGGGAGCCGGTGGACCACGTCGCCCGGTGGGACGGCACCGCATGGTCGGCGGTCCGTGGTCCTGACGATTCGGGTCCCAACGGCCGGGTCCGGGCGTTGGCGGTCTATGACGACGGCAACGGCGAGGCGCTTTATGCCGGCGGGGGGTTCGACTCCGCAGGCCCGACCGGTATGGCGGCGGGCGGGCTCGCCCGGTGGGCCGGCACGGGATGGACAGGGATC
>JAAEQF010000720.1 GCA_024231695.1 FCB group bacterium | reverse complement strand
GGGTTATGAAACACCATCAAAGATGAGTCCGTTATGCGGCGAAGGCGAACAACCCTTCAATAAATTTAATCTGATTTTTGATATCCCCTTTTCCTTCGCAATTATTCTTACTCTCAGGAATCATTGACAAATTTGCATGCACCTGCCAAGTTGGCATCATGATGAAAATGCTAAGAAATCTTGTTTTATTCATATGGGCGAAGTTCAAAGTCATTTCAAACCTCGCTGCCGAAAACCTTGCACTTCGCCAACAATTGGCCGTAATGAAAAGGACGAACAAGCGGCCGAAAATTCGAATGGCGGATCGGCTCTTCTGGGTTTTGCTTTCCCGAATTTGGACTCCTTCCCGCAAATCTCTCGTCATTGTAAAGCCGGATACTGTTATCCACTGGCATCGCAAGGGTTTCAAATTTTTCTGGAAATTCAAATCCAAAGGCCCGGGAAGGCCTCAAGTCAGTCGTGAAATCCGTGATCTGGTCAGGAGGATGGCTGCAGCCAATCCAAACTGGGGTGCGCCCAGGATTCATGGGGAATTGCTCAGGCTGGGGTTCGAGGTTTCCGAACGAACCGTATCGAACCTGATGCCCCGGCGT
>JAAEQF010000719.1 GCA_024231695.1 FCB group bacterium | reverse complement strand
TGGAGGGGCCGCAGCGCCGCAAAATGCCTAAAAAATGCTGCGGTGGAGGGAAAGCCGCTACTTTCTTAGCGGCTTCAAAAGCACCATGGTTACGGTGCAACGGTACAGCCAAGTGTGGATTCCTCAACCGCCACGTCCGCCCACACCTGGTCGTAGTGCAATATGGTGTTCGGCAATGGTAGTAAGGCTAGCGACACAATTTTGGCTACTGCGGGGGTGCAGCACGCATGCGTGGAGGGGCCGCAGCGGCGCAAAATGCCGAACAAACGCTGCGGTGGAGGGAAAGCTGCTACGTTCTTAGCGGCTTCAAACGCACCACGGTTATGGTGCAACGGTACAGCCAAGTGTGGGTTCCTCAACCGCCACGTCCGCCCACACCTGTTCGTAGTGCAAAATGGTATTTAGCAATGGTAGTACGGCTAGCGACACAGTTTTGGCTACTGCGGGGGTGCAGCACGCATGCGTTGAGGGGCCGCAGCGCCGCAAAATGCCCAACGCTGCGGTGGAGGGAAGTGTGGATTCCTCAACCGCC
>JAAEQF010000718.1 GCA_024231695.1 FCB group bacterium | reverse complement strand
CTGATGTCAGCAGCGTATGCGCGTCTGCCACCGTAGTGACCACCATAGCCGCCGTAGCCGCCGTAGCCACCGAGTCTTCCGGCACCGTAGCCACCGTAGCCGCCGAGGCCAGCACCGTAGCCCGCGCCGTAGCCTCCGTAGCCACCGTAGCCTCTGTTCTGGAGGCGCATGCCACCGTGGCCACCTTTGCCGCCGTAGCCGTAGCCCTCAACGGTCTCGAAGTCACCATTGACGGAGGTCTCACCTGGGGTCTCGAAGTCCTTGGCGACGTTCTCCATGTCTCCAGCAACGTTCTCCATGTCCTTAGAGTCAGAGATGTCACCGGCCTTGTTCTCGATGTCGCTGATGTCAGCAGCGTATGCGCGTCTGCCACCGTAGTGACCACCATAGCCGCCGTAGCCGCCGTAGCCACCGAGTCTTCCGGCACCGTAGCCACCGTAGAGTCCGACTCTCTGTCCGACGCCGTAGCCTCTGCCACCTCTGCCGTAGCCGTAGCCGTGACCGTATCCACCGCGACGTTTGTCGGCGAGCTCGAAATCGCGACCAGTCTCGAAGTCTCTAGCTCTGTTCTCAATGTCACCAGTGTCCTTGATGTCTCTGGCCTGGTTCTCGATCTCACCGAGGGTGTTGAAATCGGAAGCGATGTTCTCAAGATCACCAGCGGCGTTCTCGAAGTCACCAGCAACCTTGGTCTCTCCTGGGGTCTCGAAGTCCTTGGCAACGTTCTCCATGTCTCTGGCAACGTTCTCCATGTCCTTGGAGTCAGAGATGTCACCGGCAGCGTTCTCGATGTCGTTGATGTCTCTGGCGTAACCAACACGTCTTCCCAT
>JAAEQF010000717.1 GCA_024231695.1 FCB group bacterium | reverse complement strand
CTGAAATCGACAAGGAAATCACAACTCAGTCAGGACTGGCCCTGACCGACGATCATGATCAATTGGAGGAAGCGGCTCGGCGGTTGCAGGAGGTGGGAGTCAAGGTCGGTCTTTTGATTGATCCGTCCGGCGAGGCGGTCAAACGAGTGGTTCGGATGAAAGTCGATGCGATCAAACTTTTTACCGGCGGGTATGCCGATTCGGATACCGAAGAAGACGGGTTAATCGAAATGGGTCGGTTGGAGCGAGCGGCTCGCTCGGCGGCCAAGGCTGATATGGCGATTATGGCCGGACAGGGGCTCGACTATATCAACCTGCCGCCACTGGCTCGGCTGGGCGCAGTAGATGAATTTATTATCGGGCAGTCGATAATATCTCGCTCGATCCTGACCGGTATGGAACGGGCCGTCGGCGAAATGCTGAATATCGCCCGCCATGACGGTTCGAATATGGGATTATAGATTGCAGATATGACCGACGATGAGAAAAAGATAACGGTCGTCGTCCCTGATCGGATCGAGGCTATCAGGCTGGATAAGTATCTGGCCGAACAGGAAGAGCTTGATTTTTCTCGTTCGTTTATTCAGCAGATTATTGCCGATGGACTGCTTTTTGTCGATGGCCGCGCGGTCAGTAAAAAATATAAACTCAGGGGCGGTGAAAATATCGAACTGACTATCCCGCCGCCGCCTGAGCCGGATCTGACACCGGAAGATATCCCGCTCGATATTGTCTATGAAGATCAATATCTGGCTATCGTTAACAAGCCGCCGGGGTTGGTGGTTCATCCTGCGCCGGGCAATCCCAATCATACGCTGGTCAATGCCCTGCTGTACAGGTTCGGTCGGATATCAGACGACGAAACAGATATTCGTCCGGGGATAGTGCATCGATTGGATAAGAATACATCCGGGCTGCTGATAGTCGCGCTTGATGATTCGACGGCGCGAAAACTTCGGGAGCAGTTGGCCGAGCGGAAAATCACCAAGATATACAAAGCGGTGATTTGCGGGCATTTGCCGGAAACCGAAGCTACGATTAATCTGCCGATCGGTCGGTCGCTGAAAGACCGGAAAAAAATGTCGGTCACGAATGTGTCCTCACGCGAAGCCATAACGAAATACAAAGTGACCGAAAGATTTCGTTTTCTTGATCTGGTCGATGCTGAACTGGTGACCGGGCGGACGCATCAGTTACGCGTTCATTTCGCTCATCTCAATCGCCCGGTACTGGGCGATCCCGATTACGGCGGCCGGACGAAATGGATAAAAGGTATTGACCCGTCACTCAGGATTTCGGGCCGGGAGCTTTTGGAAATTATCGACCGTCAGGCGCTTCATGCCCAGAGTTTGCGTTTTGATCATCCGGTGACGGGCAAAGAAATGGAAATCAGTTCGGAATTACCTGAAGATATGCAAAAACTTATTGATACTCTCCAGGCGAATTATCGCTGAATTATTTGATCTTTTTCAGTATTGGTATAAATCGCCAGCATTTTTTGTCGTTGGTCAGTTTTAATCCGGTGTCGAGTGTGCCGTAGAGATCGACGATTTCAAACCGTCCCGACAAAGCCACCAGGGCTTCGAATGTTTTTATCGAACAGCGGCGCATCTGTTCCGGGAATTCGTAATGTTTGACCTCGACCGGGGAGGTGACTTTGAACGATACGATGATGTCGTCGATTTCGGTCATCGGGTCGAACTCCTGTTTTTCTCCGCCCCAGCAGGTTTCGACGGTGATATAATCGCGGGTCATTTCCCAGCTCAGTTTTGTGGAGGGTTCCTGATCGCCGAAAAAGTCGCGCGGGTGGGCGGTGGAAATTATATAAATGCCGCCGTCGGTCAACATGTCGGCCGTGCAGTTTAAATTGTCGATTATGTCCTGATTTGTTAAAAGCTGGGCAAAAGAGGCCATCAGGATGTAAACCAGGTCGTATTTTTGCTCGGAGCGATAGTAGCGCATGTCGCCTTCGATAATTTTTGCCTCTATTTGATTTTTGGCGATAAGGCCGCGGGTATATTCGGCCATGGTCGGTTCGAGGTCGAGGCCGTGGGCCAGCAGTTTTCGTTTGCCCATTTCGCGAGTGTGATAGGCAGGCCCGCAGGAGAGTTCCATAGTCGATTCGGCGTTGCGGCCCAAGTGCATTTTGGTTTTTTCCAACAGGAAATCGACCTCAGCCGGTACGTCGCGGAAATCAAATGCGATGTCATAGAGCTCGGGTATGGTATATAAATTGCCCATGTTTTCTCCTATAGCTGAGTTCGGACCATTCGCCGCGGTACTTATTCCCGGCGTATAATAATATATGAAGGGGGGAGGGCAAAGCGTAAATCTATGGATCGTTTCGGCCGTTTGATTTATAATTTCAGGTTCTGAGCGACCATACTGCTTGACAAGTTTGAACCGGGCGAGTAACTTGGCAGGTACTATGAAAAACGATAATAAACTTGATTATGCCGCGGCCGGAGTCAGTCTTGAGGCGGCCGATGAGGCTTTGGTCAGAATAAAAAAGTTGGCTCAGTCAACTTTCAATAAACAGGTTCTTTCGGATATCGGGTCGTTCGGCGGGCTTTTTAAATTACCCACAGCCGATTACGAGGAACCGGTTCTGGTTTCTTCCACCGACAGCGTCGGGACCAAGTTGAAACTGGCGTTTATGTCGGGAGTGCATAATACTGTCGGGCAGGATATTGTCAATCATTGCGTTAACGATATTCTGGTGCAAGGCGCAAGACCACTTTTTTTCATGGATTATATCGGGGTTGGGAAGCTGGACCCATCGGTTGTAGCCGACATAGTCGAGGGACTGGCTCGGGCCTGCAAGGAAAACGATATGCCGCTATTGGGCGGCGAAACAGCCGAATTGCCCGGTTTTTACGGTGAAGGCGAATATGACCTGGTCGGCAATATCGTCGGTGTGGTGGATTGTAAAAAAATTATCGATGGTTCGGAGATCGCTGCCGGAGATATCGTCCTCGGCCTGCCCTCGATGGGACTGCACACCAACGGTTATTCACTGGCCCGTAAAATATG
>JAAEQF010000716.1 GCA_024231695.1 FCB group bacterium | reverse complement strand
TCAAGCCACGGTTCATCCCAGAGCGCCTCGATAGAACCTTCGCCTTTCCGGCGGTAGGCGAATTCAATTTCGGCGAAGAAGCCGTCACTCGGCCAGAAGCGGGCTTTGAACGACAGCGAATCGGCATCGGGACCGAGAGGATGACCGAGTAGTTTATTGCGGTAAATATAGCGGTTGCGCGGATCGGCCTGATGATAAGTCCGGTTGGCGATGCGTACGTATTCGATTTTGAGATCAGGCAAAAATGTTCCGACGCGTCCGGTTTTGAAAAGCCCGAGCATATAGGCCATCTCGTTCGGTTCCTGATCGCCCTGTGATGCATCGTCGATCTGGAAATCATCGATCAAAATTTGACCGTAGGCGCTTGCGCCTTTTCCCAATAAGGCGGTAAAATCGAATCCGAGGATGGTGTTGTCGTCCTCGTTTTCATTTAGCTGAGCCGAGTGGAAAAACTGGAGTGGATTGAGATAATACAACTCCGGTGGACGGCCTTCGCCTCCAAAAAGCACGGTCTCGAAAAAACCGGCTCGGAAACGCTTATGAAATCGGATATCCAGGCGGTGTCCGGCCAGATAACGGTTGTCGGAAAAACTCCTTCCGGGAAAACGCAAAGAATCGGCGGCGTTCGGGTGGCTGCCGTCCAGTCGGGCAAAGAGAAAGTTCAGAATCAGGCGGCCTTTCTCATATCGAGCAGAAAGTTGGTCGAGCGGTTCGGCGGTATGCGACAAAAGTAAATTGGTTTTTTGTGGACCCCAAAAGGTTCGGAACCGACCAAGAGCCAGATGCAGATCATCGTTTTGAAAAAAGAGCCCGGCGGTTTCGACTTCACCGGCCAGACCGCGATATTTTTTGCCGGTATATTCTGGATCGATAGCCTTACCGCGATCCATTGAGACCAGAGCCAGAAGGCTGAAATAGCGGCTGAGCCGAGCGGTGTACCCGGCGCGGATAACCGGAAGATCGTCGCCTTGACGGTGCCGGGCGGTAACATATCGTTCACTGCCGATACCGAGCAGGCGCAGACTCGAGGTGTTGTTGATCTCGAGCAGATCAATAGCTGGATTATCTTTAATATTAAATATCTCTTCGACTTGATTCAACAAAAACGGGCCGGTTGATGGAAGATAGTCAAATCCTTGCGCAGCCACACCGGCGCGATAGAATCGTTCGTATTCGAAATCGAACGGGCTGTGGCCGAGGGGAATAATGACGGCGGCTGTTGTCAGCGCGGGAAGCAAAACCAGCGCCGCCGTCAAAAAGCCTACTACTGTCGAAAATCCAATTTTCATCTGTCCATTCCTCAATGAATGGAGAATTTTCAGGAAGCTCCGCTTCCCTTAAAAACCGCCGGAACGGTTTTGATCAGAATTTTTGTATCCAGCCACAATGACCAGTTGTCGATGTATTCCAAATCGAGTTTCATCCAGTCCTCGAAATCGACATGGTTGCGGCCATTGACCTGCCAGAGGCAGGTCAGTCCCGGTTTCACCGAAAGTTTGCGTCTTTGCCAGCGATCATACCGGATAACCTCAGCCGGCAAAGGCGGGCGCGGTCCGACCAACGACATTTCGCCTTTCAGCACATTGATAAACTGTGGCAGCTCGTCGATGGAGAGTTTGCGCAGAAATCGGCCGATACCGGTGATGCGCGGGTCGTGGGACATTTTGAAAACCGGCCCGGACATCTCGTTGTTTTTAAGAAGTTTTTCCTTCTGTTTTTCGGCATTGGTCACCATGGTACGGAATTTGTACATGGTAAAGGTCTTGCCGTTACGGCCGGATCGAATCTGTTTGAAAAAGATCGGTCCACCGTCTTCCAGTTTGATAGCCAGAGCAGCCAGAAAGCCGATTGGTATGGCCAGCATGAACCCGAACACTCCACCAATGCGATCAATGCAGCTTTTGAGCGCCAGTTGGCCCTGATTGTTGGGTGTAGAGGAATAAACCACGGCCGGGAAGTCGATGAAACTGGTTGATTCGGCTTTGGAAATCGGATGGAAATACATCTCCGGAAGCATACAGACGGTGACGCCCATTTCCTCGCTGACAGCAAAGGCATGATTTGTCAGCGGCAGGTCTTTGTTATCGACGGCGATGATGACGAAATCCACCTGGTTCCGGGCAATAATCTCTCCCAGACCGTCCGGATGACCGATCAGTGGAATGTCACGATAGCGCCACAATCCGGTGCGGTTATAATCTAAAAATCCGAGGATTTGTATTCCCCAGCGTTTGTTGTCGCAGATCCGGTCGGCGATTTTTTGAGCGCCTTCATCGGTGCCGATAATGATCATCGTGCGATAGGACCGGCCCCTGAGGCGATAGCTGTTGAGAAACACGAAAAGAGCGTAGCGAAACAGGGCCACGACTACGGCATCCACGGCGAAGAAGAGCAACAGAACTTTGGCTGAAAGCTGAATATCGAGAAAAAAGATAATGGCGGTAAAGGCCATAAATGATTTACCCAACGCCCAGATTAGTTCCTTGAGAATCAATCCCGGAGATTTCAGGCGATAGAGGTAAGAACCGGCGGGACTGAACAGGAATATCGTCCAGATCACGGCGGTCAGAAGATAGATGAATTTGGCAGTGATTGCGTCAATGGGCGGTTTTAAAAGTAAAATTGCTAAAAACAGGACGGCCAACGTAATAACCAGGTCGCTGAGTAGATTAAGTCGTCGCCAAAGGTTTTGTCGATCTCTCAGAATCAAAGCCGTCCTCCCGAATTTTGAATCCGGCCGGACTCGGCTTTGCCTGTATCTCCGGCAAAACGTCCGTCAATTAATGTCATCAAAGGTGCCCCCTTTGTATATTCTTGCCCTGCATTTTTATTAACCTTTGTCCCGGTGTAAGGCTTTTGATAATTATCGGCGTTTTTGACCATTATTTTAGTCCCGATTACCTAATTCGCCTGCTGGGAAATCCGACCCAAAAACGAATCACAAGTTTCGATAATATGTTGAAGATCGAGAATGGTCAGAAACTGGTGACAGGCCAGACAGAAAGATTTCTGGTCGGTGCCGGAGACCGCTTTCAATCGGTCATTAGCCGTTGTCAGGTGATAAGCCTCAGCATCGAACACAAAGCCGAAATTCGGTCTGGATTCGATACCTGCCTTGGCCAGATGAATACGCAGGTCATCGGCGGTAAACGGAGCGTCATCGCGGACGGTTATGGTATAGGCCAGATAAAGGACATTGTCCACATCCGGGGTCAGGCACAGAAATTGATCATAAGCTTTCAGGTGGCGGTTAAGGAAACGGATATTTTCCCGTCCGGCGGCGGCCATTTTTTCGGCGGTGCGAGTGGCACTACTATGACTGTCAGCCTCCATGCTGGATAACTGCACGATCCGTGGCACGCGCAAACGACCGGTGGCCTGATGATTGATTCTCATTTTTGGGGCGGTTGAATTATTAGCCGAGATCATACCAGACTCCTTTGCCAGGATTGAGTGGTTTTTCCAGTCGATTCCATCCGTCCGCGCAGCGAATAGCGATCCAGATCGGTTTCGACCATCATCGTAATCATGTCTTCAAATGAAACTTCCGGCTCCCAGAGCAGTTTTTTCCGGGCATGCGAGTTATCACCGGTTAATGGCGGAGACTGAATCCCCTTATTGAAAGCGTTTCGAATGTGCACGTGATCGCGCCAGTCAAGATCAGCGGCGGTAAATGCGAGCCGGCAGAATTCTTCCAGCGAGTGAGTGGTCCCGGTGGCGATGACATAATCGTCCGGGCTGTCGTTCTGGAGCATCATCCAGAAGGAACGGACATAATCGCCGGCAAAACCCCAGTCGCGGTGCATATCCAGATGATCCAGGGTCAACCTGTCTTTGAGTCCGAGTTTGATCAAGGCAGCAGCGTGAGTGATGCGGCGAGTGACAAAATCGAGACCGCGGCGAGGAGATTCATGATCGTAAAGGATACCGCAGCAGGTTTTGAGACCGTATTTTTCACGGTAATTGACAGCCATCCAGTGGGCGTAAAGTTTGGTGACGCCATAAGGCGTAAGCGGGCGGAAAGGAGTGGTTTCCGTCTGTGGTGATTTTTCGATGCGCCCGAACATGTCGGCCGTGGAAGCCTGAAAAAGCCTGATGGACGGATCGACCAGCCGGATTGCTTCCAGCAAACGAGTGACGCCGATGGCATTGATACGCGAACACATCAGCGATTCAGTCCAGCCCTCAGAAGGCGTCATCAGCCCGGCCAGATTATAAATCTCTTCGGGTCTAACCTGTTCGACCAGATTGACTATCGCCTGATCGTCGAGTAGATCGGCTTGATGAAGATGGAGTCGGTCGAGGATGTGGTCGATTCGTTCACAGCGGTTGCCGGAGGAATGGCGGATCAGGCCGTGAACTTCATATCCGCGGGAAAGAAGAAATTCGGCCAGATACGAACCGTCCTGACCGGTTATCCCGGTAATTATCGCTTTCATTTTTCGCTCCTTAGCATCACCGTCGAGGTGATATGTTTTTTTGTCTTCATGCCCATACTTTAGCAACGGCGATGCCAAAAACGCCGATTCGGTCGCATAATTATATCGTTGCCGGACATTGGGTTACGAGTCGCCTTTGCAGGTTTGCTCTGATTCTAAATTGGGGTCGACCGGGAAGCGGCGGTTTTTTCCGATTGGGCGGGAATTGTTTTCCGGAAGGCAGGTTACAATGATTGGGCGCGAGCTTGATGGTTGACATCCGAATACTGAGAAGGTAATTTCTTCTTTAGAGACAGGGATTCTTTTTCGCAAACAGCCTCATGGATCAAGGGAGCATTGGCTGATGGAACTACGATTGCCGGATCGGATAAAATTCATGCTTCTCGGAGCGGGTAATCAGGCTCGATTTACTCTGACCAAACTCCCCTCTGTGTTTAAATCATCCTGTCTGATCAGTAACGGCGAATGGGACAAAAGCTGGTCGGCGGCCTCCGACGAAACCATTTTTGATATAGCTCAAAACTTGGGAATTGTGTCCGTTGATGCCGGTTCGTATAACGAGGTGATCGAATTCATTCAACGCGAAAAACCGAATGTCTGTCTTACCGTCGGTTCCAAATGGATATTCAAAGCGGATTTTCTGGATCATTTCGAGGGACGGGTATTCAATTACCATCCATCCAATCTGCCCCGGCATCGCGGTGGCGGAGTTTATTCCTGGCAGATTTTGAACGACGCCACCGATGCTTGTGTATCCATCCATCAGATGGTCGATAAAGTCGATGCCGGCCCGATCGCCCTTCAACGGAATCAATTCGTCAGCTATCGACCTACGCCGGAGGTGTTCGGCCGAGTTTGCGAAGAATTGGCTCAGGAAACGATTGTCGAGTTTTTGGAAGTTTTGAATGATCATCAGGGAAAACATATCGAATTAACCGATCAGGACGAAAAGCAAAGCAGCTATTTCCCACTGCTGAAATCGGCGGTCAATGGCGCCATCGATTTCAATTGGGAAATCGATGATCTGGAGAAATTTATTCGAGCTTTTTCCTATCCGTATCCGGGGGCTTTTACCGTTTACCGAAAAAAAACCATCCATATATTGGAAGCCGACATACTCGACCGTGAACATTTTCATCCGTTTTGTTACGGTCTGGTTATTGCCGTGTTGGATAACGGCGATGTCCGCCTGGCTTGCCGGGGAGGATCGTTGCGAGTGCGCCGGGTGAAACATGATGAAAAGTTTTATTCTCCGGCCGATATTCTGAAAACCGGATACCGGATGTGGACGCCGATTGAAGCTCTGGATAAGAGCCGCCGCTACCGGCCGCGGCCATAACGGATAGCATGAAATAAAGGGGCCAAGTTTGAATAAAGATGAAATCATGAATATGCTAAAAAGTATGAAAGACGATCCTCGGCTCAAAGAAGAGCTTCTGGCTCTTTTGATCGATGTCCTGGATTTACGGCCCAACCGCTTTCATCCAACGGCCCTAATCAACGGCGACCCGGAAGTCGGGGAAAACGTCTATATCGGGGCTTACAGCGAGGTCAATGCCAAAGGATCCAAAATCATTATCGGTAACAACTGCGATATCGCCTCGTATGTTTCGATCAACGTCGCCGATTCGCATCGACTGGCGCTTGGGACAGCGAAGGATATCGACCGCCAGCCGATAACGCTGGAAGAAAATGTTTTTGTCGGATCGCATTGTTTTATCGGCGGAGGAACTCATATCAGCCATCACAGTGTGGTTGGAGCCGGCACGATATTGATAAACGGCGGCCGGATCGAACCATATTCATTGATCGTCGGCAATCCGGCTCGAATCAAGCCGGGGTATTTCAAAGAGAAATAAATAAAATGGCAGACAAAACGCAAATTCCGCATAACCAGCCGACTTTGGGCCTCGATGAAGAAAAGGCCGCAGCTGAAGTTATCCGTTCGGGCTGGATTGCCCAGGGCAGTCGGGTGGCTGAATTTGAGAGTAACTTCGCTGGCTATGCCAGTTTGCCCGAAACTAATGCAGTTGCTTTATCCAGCGGCACGTCCGCTTTGTATGTAGCCCTGAAATTGCTCGATCTTCCGACGGACAGCGAGATTATTATTCCCACTTATGTTTGTTCGGCTCTATTGAATGCGATCCATATGGCAGGATGCCTGCCGGTTCTGGTTGATGTCAATGAAACCGATTTCAACCTGACCGTGGACGGAGTAAAAGCGGCGATAACGGACAAGACCGGTGCGATTATCGTTGTTCATATGTTCGGCTATCCGGCGGATACGGTTGGTTTGACCAAACTGGGCCTGCCGGTAATCGAAGATTGCGCCACGGCGCTGGGATCGTCTTCCGACGGCAAAGCGGTCGGGCTAACCAGCGATATAGGTATATTTTCATTTTATCCCTCCAAGATGATCGCCACCGGTCAGGGCGGAATGCTGGTTTCCAAAAACAAAGATATAACGGACCGGGCGCGTGATTATCGAGAATTCGATGGCCGCGAAGATTATTATCCTAGATTCAATTTTCATCTGACCGATCTTCAGGCGGCGGTTGGTATCGTCCAACTGAAACGATTGCCCGATTTTCTTAAGGCCCGGAACCAGATTGGTGAAACTTATAGGGCAATATGCGAGGAAAAAGGTTGGGATTATCAACGCGTTCGATCTGATAGTTGTCATCTTAACTTCTATCGTTTTGTCATCAAAGGCGAGATGACGCTGATCGAAAAAATCAAGGCTGACCTGATAGCTGAAAATATCGAGACTATCATTCCCGTTGAGAAGTGGGAGCTTTTACACAATTATCTCAAGCTCGATGCTACTCCCTTTCCAATTGCTGAACGGTTGAGCGCCGGGACTTTGTCTTTGCCGATATATCCGAGGGTTGCCGATAATAAAATTCTCAGTCGCATCAGCCGGGTATTGAGGGCCGTGTGACATGATCCTAACCGCTCATCAACCGGTGTATCTACCCTGGCTGGGCCTGTTTCACAAAATCGCTCTGGCCGATGTTTTCGTTTCTTTCAATCAAGTTCAATATCTGCCCAAGGACTGGAACAATCGCAATCGGATCAAGACTTCGGCCGGGGAGACGATGTTGACCGTGCCGGTTTTGGGGCAGGGGCATCGAGATAAAGCAATCAGCGAAATCGAAATCAAGGATAGTTTCTGGCAGAAGAAACACTGGAAAACGATCCGTCTGAATTACCAGAAAACACCTTATTTCAAAAACTACGAATCATTTTTCGAAGACGTTTATGTTAAGAAAGAATGGACATCGTTAACCAAACTCAACGAATATATGCTCAAATGGTTTCGGGATACTCTGGGCATAAACGTTAAACTCCTCGATGCCGGTGATTATGATTTCACAGGCGAAAAAAACGATCTGGTGCTGGATATGTGCCGCCAACTGGAAGCGACGACCTATATCTTCGGAACGCTTGGCCGCGACTATGCCGATGTCGAATCGTTTGATCGCGCCGGAGTAAACATCATTTTTCAAGATTATAATCATCCGCATTACGCCCAGCTTCATGGCGACTTTATTTCTCATCTGTCTATCATTGATCTTCTATTCAACTGCGGCGACAAGAGTTTGGAAATATTAATGTCAGGCAACCTCACCCGAGAAGATATTATTAGCAGTCGGATTTAGTGAGTAGGGAAGGTGTTCCGGTGGTTGGCGTATGTCCCC
>JAAEQF010000715.1 GCA_024231695.1 FCB group bacterium | reverse complement strand
TGCGGAACCTGTTAAAACAGTGAGCTTTAATTATGATAAGGTAGGAAATCTTAAATCATATGATGATGCAACAACATCAGCAACTTATGTGTATGATGATCTTTATAGGAAGACGTTTGAGATTGTCAATTATGGTTCGTTTTCCTTGACAAACGCCTATACTTATTACAAGAATGGTCTCAAAAAAACTTTTACCGGACCTGACAGCATAACTTATGAATATGCTTACGATTCTAACAATCACCTTGCGTCTGTTCAGATACCGGGTGCAGGGTCAATTACCTACAACTCCTATAACTGGACCAGGCCAGCGGAAATTACACTACCTGGAGGTAGCACCAGGAAATACACTTATGATCCGCTCATGAGAGTGGAATCCATTGTTTCCAAAGATCCGGGTCAGAATGAGCTGATGAATTATCAGTACACCTATGACCAGATGGATAATGTCACCTCAAAGGCTACAGAACACGGGGGGACATACCAGTATAATTATGATGACCTTTACAGGCTCATCAATGTGGATAATCCGACTCAGAATGATGAAGCGTTTACCTATGATCCGGTGGGGAACCGGTTGACCTCTGGTGATGTTGCCGGAACATGGACATACAATCAGAATAACGAACTTCAGTCTTATGGGGGTGTTTCTTATGTCTATGATGACAACGGGAACATGACGCGGAAGACTGAGGGAGGGGATGTTAACAATTACGTTTATAACCAGGAAGATCGCCTTATTCGGGTAGAAGATGGAAGTGCAGCAGTAATAGCCAAATACTATTATGATCCGTTCGGACGCAG
>JAAEQF010000714.1 GCA_024231695.1 FCB group bacterium | reverse complement strand
CGCCCGTTGCCCGAAGCCCTGGTATACCTGATGCGACCGGGGAATACGTTCGTTGATAGTGACATGATTGCTGTCGCCCGCACCGATAGTCTAGGGCGCTATGAACTTGAGGCGCGACCGGGTACATACCGGCTGGTGGTGGTGGCCGAGACGGTACAGACTGTGGGGCGCTATATCCCCTCGGCTGATACTTCCGGGCCGGGCTTTTTTGAAAACGCTCTAGCGGTTATCGAGATTCGTGCCGGTCGGTTTACCGAGCAGGCTTTCGAAATCGGGGAGTTGGTGCCGCAGTAGGTCAGCGGGTGCACAGTTTCCTCTCCGCGGTAGGTCAGGATCCCTGTGATCCTGACGGTTCTCGTAGGTCGGTGTTCCGAGCGGCGGGTCAAAGCCGCCGCGAGAAACCGGACAACACTCCACACATTACCAATCAATTGTCGGGTTTCAAAGGCTCTGACAACCCTTTGGAACCCGACCTACAGGACTTATGGTTTTTGTGTTGCGGGGGGATATAGGGCCGATCCTCGTTCAAGGCAACCACCTAGAATCGGGCTGGGGGCTTGACAGGATGACACATCATGTTGTATATAATGTGTATTCATAGATACACTTATATATCATGGGGAGGTATTCCTTGGATTACGACAACCTTACTGTCGGCATACTAACAGCTCTCATTGTTCAGGTGGTTGCTATTGTGATCGTGAGAGCGATTCCACCAGTTCG
This sequence comes from FCB group bacterium, assembly GCA_024231695.1. Classification (GTDB taxonomy): domain Bacteria; phylum Zixibacteria; class MSB-5A5; order GN15; family JAAZOE01; genus JAAEQF01. The sequence goes on along the minus strand of JAAEQF010000714.1, from coordinate 876 downwards.
GAAGGCAATTGGAGGACTGTTTCGGCGACTGTTTTCTCGCACTCTGGTAAAAGTCTATGCCAACCAGGCGGCCGCCGCCAAAGATATAAAAAGGGATTTCGCAGCCAGCGGCGAAGTACGCTTGTTCTTCATGCGCGGAATGAAGTTCAGTGATCACGGCGGAGCGTTCCGAGAATGCTTTGAGAAACATAAGGGCATAGTCAAAGTGCTGATGGCCGACCCTGGCGATTCTTCTGGAGACAATCCCGTAGTTGGAGACCGTGGTATGGAGCTTCCAGCCGAGGATGATTTGCGGTATCGCGACGGTCTCAAGCTGTCTGTTGATGGCCTTCTGAAGCTGGCTGCAGAGCCGATGAATAACATTAGAACGAGGCTTCACCGCGAAGCCAGCTGCCATCGCTTCTTCATTTTCAATGATGCTGCTTATCTGTCATTTTACGAGGAGGGTCTGTCAGGAGCGCATCTCCCTGTCTATCGCTTTGACAGCTCGACCACTGTCTACCGTGGGCTGAGTAGATATCATGAGAAGGTTTGGAAGCTGAAGGGTTTTTCCCGGCCTTTAAAGGAACTGAACTATCATCCCAACCCGGCGGAGGAGAGGGTTGAGCGTTAGTTGATAGCCTCGGATTGGTTCAGAAATAGTCTCGGTCCTACCTTACTTGATCTTAGAATTCCCCATATTCAAACACCACCGCATCCTCAACCTCCTGCGGGACGGCGCCGGTGGATTCGTATAGGTGCACGGCGGCCGTGTTCGAGCGTTCCGTAATAACCCACATCTTCATAACGTCCCGATCCCGGACTTCTTCCTTGAGTCTGCCGATTAACGCTCTTCCGATCCCCTTGCGGCGGTGTGATTCGGCGACTTCCATATCG
>JAAEQF010000713.1 GCA_024231695.1 FCB group bacterium | reverse complement strand
TATTGTGCATAATTGGATCGTCCAGCCGGATGATTCCATCCTCAATCAAACAATATTGAGCTCATCGTTTAATCCTCAACAATACGTTGGATTGGCCGAGGATCCCGGAATTGTGCAGGCGGCCGACAGCCTGGCGGGTATAAACGATATGGTCAACATTGAATCTTATGAAAACGGCTTTATCGCCCTGAAGACAACATCGGCGGCCGATGGTATGCTGGTTTTGGGCGACAACTGGTATCCGGCATGGAAAGCGTTTGTCGATGGAACGGAAAGCAAAGTGTATCGGGCCAACGGATCATTCCGGGGCGTGGTTCTTCCAGCTGGCGAACACAGCGTCGAATTTCGCTATATATCATCGACACAACGGACCGGTCGCTATTTGACTCTGGTGTCATTTCTGTTTGTGCTCGGTGTTGTAGTATTTGATCGACTCGGCGCTCGCCGCCGGGTTCAAACGGGAACGGTGGACTGAGATGACGGACAACAACAAACGAGCGTTGATAATTTTCCCCACCTATAACGAAAAAGAAAATAGTGAAGAGATCGTCGCCGCCGTTCTGCCTCAGAATGAAATCATTCATGCATTGATTGTTGATGATAACTCGCCCGACG
>JAAEQF010000712.1 GCA_024231695.1 FCB group bacterium | reverse complement strand
CTTTGAGAGTTTAAGGTCGCCAACAGCCTTACGGTGGCTTCCAGCAAGGTCGTCAGCAGGGTGATTACAGACCTCAACAGCCAACTCAGCCTTTTAAGAGAGCTCCTACCCCCCAGCAGCCCTTCTCTAGACCCCAATAGAGTCAGCTATAGCAGCGTGGTTACGGCAAAAGACCAGTTAACCCAGGCTATGGCAACTAAAGATACGGTGCCAACGCTGGCTATGGTGCTTCTCGTGGCCTTGCTGTCCAGGGACGTCGTCTTCCCCAGCAGAAACTACCTCAAAGAGGTAACGCTCCTTACGGTGCCCGTCAGCCCCAGCCCCCCAGAGGTCTCGCCTACGCTGGTCAGGCCCGCAAACCTGTTGCTAACAAGGCTTAGGCCCAGTCAAATAGCGCATACATGAGAAACCTCTAAGCTAGAAGAGCACCCCAGCAGCCATCTGCTCAGGCAATGCGCAGACTCCGCGCTCCTCAGAGACCCCAGCAGAGTGCCTACCAGCCCTCTCAGGCTCGTGGCAACGCCTATGGCCGTCGTCAGAGAGCTCCTTAGAGAGCTCCTCAGGGCTACGGCAATGCCAGCAGAGGCTACGGTCAGCAAAGAAGATGGTGAATTAGAATTCGATGAGCTAGCTGATACTGAATTCTCGAATAGCTTTTTATCTAGGTTTTGTGCACTATAATTCGTTTAACTGCAATAAAATGAGACATATTAGTCATTTTTCATAAATTTCATTCTCTTTCAATTTAAATTATGAAACAACTCAGATTTATATTTAAACCGCAATTACGGGGTTTTGGGGTTTTGGGGTTTTGGGGG
>JAAEQF010000711.1 GCA_024231695.1 FCB group bacterium | reverse complement strand
TTATGTATATCCTGTTGGAGCCAAGGCGGCTTCGGCGGGGGTCTATATTGCATATTCGGCACATATTGCGGCGATGGCACCAAGCAGTAATATTGGCGCGGCGCATGTTGTTTCCGGTTCCGGTCAACCGATTGATTCGGTACTGATGGAAAAAATCATGAACGACGCGGTAGCATCACTGCAGGCGATGGCTGAGCGAAACGGTCGTAATGCCGAGTGGGCCGAGGATGCCGCGCGCGAGTCGGTTTCTATAACAGATAAAGAGGCACTTGAATTAAATGTCGTAAATTTCTTAGCCGAAGATATCGATGATTTATTAGAGCAGATTGACGGTTTCGAAGTTACGACTGTTTTGGGCAAAAAGATAGTTAACTCTAAAAATCCATTAACAATTCCTATTAAAAAAACATTTATACAATCGTTTCTTGATATAATAACCTCGCCGAATATTGCTTTTATCCTGTTTTCACTGGGCGGATTGGGATTAGTGCTGGAACTATATAATCCCGGATCGATTTTGCCTGGTGTGGTTGGCGGAATCTGTATCATTCT
>JAAEQF010000710.1 GCA_024231695.1 FCB group bacterium | reverse complement strand
TGGAATTGTTTGGGTTATGATTCTTCGGGTAACAGTGCATGGGCGCAAAACAATTACACAGTAGAATTAGACACAACAAAGCCATTAATCACAATTGCTTTAAATGACAGCACACTCGAATTGGGAATTGAAAGTCTGGCAATCAATTGGAGCATCTTTGAAATTCATCTGGATTATGATCATATTAATGTAACTCTGCCTAATGGAAGCTTACTTGCAGAGTCAACGGATAGTATGGTAGATCTTGTTTTAAGCCCTGAAAATCTTTCTGTTACTGGAACATACGCAGTAACTGTTTACGCAAACGATACTGCATCAAACTGGAATACTTCGAGTACAACTTTCAATGTTTCAGACACATTAAATCCTGCAGTTTATGGTATTATTCCTTCACAAGGTGCAACGTTCAATGTCTCAGATGAGATAGAAATCACTGCAAATATAACTGATAGTATAGAAGTTCATACTGTATTGATTGATATAACATTACCAAACACGTCTGTTTTGCAGTTTGAACTTTCAAACACTGTAGGAGATTTGTATAGTATTAATTATACTATTCCTGATCAGGCAGGTAATTATACTGTTTCTTTCATTGCTAATGATACTACGAATAATGTTAACAGCACAGAAACAACAGTATTTGTAGCACTAGCCAACACAAATCCAACTGTTCATGATATTTCGTACAACACAACGAGCATTTTACGAACTCAACTTGTTGAGGTTTCCTGTTTTGTTTCTGATGTGGAAACTGCTAATGATTCTTTAACTGTTGATATTTATTATGAACGTGTTGGTGATGGTTCTTGGCAGAATTTGTCTGGTGAGGTTTATGATTCATCTAGTTCGAGTTGGAAGGTTAATGTTTCATCTTCATCTGATGATGTTTGGCTTGGTAGTTTGGATTTTAATTGTTCTGTGTCTGATGGTGAATCAGTTTCAGTTCGAGTTGAAGAAAATGCTGTTAATGTTTCTAATAATTTGGTAATGTTTGATTTATCTGTTCTTAATGCTATGACTTTGG
>JAAEQF010000709.1 GCA_024231695.1 FCB group bacterium | reverse complement strand
TATTATTTAAACAAATTCAAAAACAAGAATTTATTTAAATAATATGTGCTAAATATGAATTTTGCAAAACTTCAGTTAGAAATATAATTAAATTGAATGAATGCGGTTAAAGTAAAGTAATGAAGTACAAATTATCCCAATTCGGTAAAAAAATCGAAAAGGTCTCCGGGATCAAGCAACTGATGGACGATTTGGGTCAGGCCATGACCGTCAATAAAGACATGCTGATGTTGGGCGGCGGCAATCCCGCTCATATCCCCGCCGTCCAGCGGCGGTTTCGGCAGGGCGTAAAAGACATCCTGGAATCCGACCGGACTTTCGAAGAGACAATCGGCAATTACGACACTCCCCAAGGCAACCCGGCGTTTCTCGAGGCGCTGGCCGGGTTGTTAAGAAATGAACTGGGCTGGAGCGTTACCGCCAAAAATATTGTTTTGACCAACGGCAGCCAATCGGCGTTTTTTGTGCTGTTTAATATGTTTGCCGGTCGGTTCGAAGACGGTTCCTATAAGAAAATCCTCCTGCCTCTCGCCCCGGAATATATCGGTTATAGTGATGTGGGACTGGCGGCAAATGTCGAACTGTTTCAGTCGTTTAAGCCGGAAATTGAATATTATGATAATAATTTATTCAAATATCATATCGATTTCGAGAAGGTCAGGATAACTGACGACGTCGGCGCCGTTTGCGTTTCCCGGCCGACAAATCCCACCGGTAATGTCGTTACCGACGATGAAATAGCCCGACTCAGTTCACTGGCAAAGGCTCGTAACGTTCCTCTGATAATCGATAACGCTTACGGGATTCCGTTTCCCAATATTATTTTCACCGAGGTCAAACCTTACTGGGATGAGCAGACAATTGTCTGTCAGAGCCTCTCGAAACTTGGTTTGCCCGGCGCGCGTACGGGGATTATTATCGCAGCCGAGGAGATTGTCGAGGCGCTTAGCGAAATGAACGCGGTTATTACTCTGGCGCCGGGCAGCGTCGGCGCGGCGCTGGCGTATGATATTGTTAAATCAGGCGAAATTATCAAGTTGTCGCGCGACGTTATCAAACCCTATTATGAAAAAAAGGCTCAACAGGCCCTTAATCAGTTTCACTACGGCCTTCGAGGCGTGGATTACTGCATCCACAAGCCCGAAGGGGCGCTGTTTTTGTGGATCTGGTTTAAAAATCTGCCGATTACCACAGATGAGCTTTACGAACGACTGAAAAAACGGGGCGTACTGGTTGTCCCTGGCAAATATTTCTTCGCGGGCCTGTCAGAAAAATGGGACCACGCCGACCAATGCATTCGAGTGACCTATTCACAGGATGATAAAATCGTCGAGGCTGGAATAAATATCATCTGCGAAGAAGTTAAAAATATGGTAAGCGTTCACTGAAATAATTTCATTTTATCAAAAACTGCGTCAATATCTGATAAGTAGTATATGGACAAGGACGCATATATTAAACACTTAGAGGCGGAAGTTGCCAAGATTCCCGCGATGCAGGAATACGTCAAAACGTTGGAAAAACGTCTGGAGCAAATGCAAACGAAGATAGAAAATCTGGAGAGGCGGCTGGGGCTGAATTCGCAGAATTCTTCCAAGCCGCCCTCGTCTGATCCGCCAAACACGCCGGCGGCGCCTCCCAAGCGGCGCCGTAAAAACGCGGGGCTCGAAAAGGCCATAAGCCTCATTTGCGAGCGTTGACGCCCGAGGAAAATGTTACTGAACGTATCGAAGTTACTCCAGAGGTTTGCACGTGCGGTTCGTCTCATCTGAAACGAGACTTTAAATCCCTTAGTGAGGCCAAGGGAGCCATGGGGACAATTGGAAGCGAATTGTTTGATTTGACGCAAATAATATTGCGTTATCGAATACGGAGCAACTCGAGCGCTCAACCGACGCCGAGAAATGGACAGGGGCAGAAGTTCCACCTCTGCTCCTTCCTTTTATATCCATTTTTTGGCCAATATGCGATAAACCTTAAATGTGAGGTGTTGATACATCTCTATACAATAGAGAAAATATCAGGCGGTCAGACATATGTCTGGATTTTCAGGGCGAAAAAAGTGTAATTACCAGTAACCCAGGGCGACGTTCGCTTCGCTCACTCTACCCTCATAGCGTATACTATGTATAAAAGGACAATAGCAGTATTATTAGTCGTCTGGGCTAAGTTATAATGGCCCTTTGGGCCGTTTACAGCGCAGCTTGCGGCGGATAGAAATAAACTTGTGTGAACGGTTACAAAAAACCTGATTAAATAGCATCCGCGTGGGCACGGCCCACCCTAGTGCGTCTGTGAGTGTGTGTAATCGGAGAGGTGCAAGTCCTCTCCAAGTAATCGTTCTCCGGCTTGTAGCCAAAGGTAACTGCGTCGCCGTGAGGTGGGGTGGAGAGCAACCTGAGGCGAAAGACCAGTCCGTAGGATACGAACTCGATTCGGCCCTGGTGACCTGACGAGCCTGCTAGGGAATGGCGAAGTCTTGAAATAACCCGATACGCTGAAGGGTAACGTGCTAAAGCGGTATCGGGAGGCCCTGGGTGGTTGGAGACGGAATGGTAAGAAGGTTATGCGCATTAAGCAGAGAGACCTGGCCGTCGATGGAGAGTCGGTCAGGAGTCAGAGCGTCCATAGTAGCGATGAAGCCGGGTAACTCCGGTGGAGCGAAGGGACGCAGGAAGGTGGATACGTAAAGTTTATGTCAGAGGAAGTAAAACCAGCGTCAGTGCCGAAAATGGCTAAACAAGTTGGAGAAATCCGTGGTCGATGGTCATGGACCGAACCTTCGGTATGGACCGAACGTATGTTAACAGCTCTGGAAACCGGAGTGAAAGGAGGCAAATGGTTCAGCCTGACATAGTCACTTTACGACCTTTGATAGACTCGACAGTTGGATACGTATGCGTCTTCGCAGTATTTTGCGTAAGAGGATACATCTGAAGGGTCGTGGACGCGGCAGAGATCATCAACGCTGGCCGAATGCATTCTTTGCTGAACATGGGTTGTTCTCCTTAGTCACGGCCTATGAACAGTTAGTTAATCCTCATAGAGGTATAACCATCAACCGGAGAGCCGTGTGCGGGAGAACTGCACGCACGGTTCGGAGGGAGGGGTGACGCAAACCAATGCGTTATCCCTACCCCTATCCAGCCGCGTCAACAAACGAACTGGCATGCCCAAACTGACTGCCTTAGATATCCAGTTGGGAATCGATGGCGGTTTTGACTTTGTTCATCATTTCGACGAAATCAACCTGGCGTTTGGTCATGCTTTTAAGGATTTCATTCGAGGAGAGTTGCATTTCGATATCCCTGAGTTTGTGTTTATCATCGACTTCGATCGGTTTTTGCTCTTTTTCGAGATTAGTAATGCGTTCGGCCTGTTTATGGTATGAATCCAGTAATTCCGAGGCCTGTTTATCGTCTTTTAGCGCTTTTTGGGCGCTTTTCAGATCTACTGTGCGTTGGTGAGCGGCCAGAGCTTTGCCAAGTTCGGTCGCCATTTCGATTAGTTTTTCCATTTATCAGCTCCATAAATGAGGAATTAGGCATAAATAACAATTGTAATATATGAAGAAAACCGCCGTTTTTCAAGGATCGAATCG
>JAAEQF010000708.1 GCA_024231695.1 FCB group bacterium | reverse complement strand
GCCGACTCGTCTCTGGTTCACATCGTGGAAGGGGTCGATTTCGATAAGGTTAAGATCGGCATGAAAGTCCAGGCCGTTTTTGCAAAAGAGACAACGAGCACGATTCTTGATATAGATCACTTTAAACCGGCTTAAGGCATAACAAGATAGTGAGCCTCTGATAAAAAATTAATGCCACGATGTTCGTTTAATGAAATGTTTCATTAAGGAGATAAGGGCGACCCTCGCGGTCGCCTTTTTTCTGTTTAATTACGTGATAGAGAATGTCTTTTTGACAAAAGTTGGGGCAAGTTTTGCATCTGCCCAATTTACATTGGGTGTGTTTATTCCCGTCCTATGATTCTTGCGACCAATTATCGCGAGACCGTACCTATAATTAAAAATATATCAACATTTGGATCAGCCTGGGAGGCAGTCTGGGTAGATGCAAGGGCTGCCTTTATCTTTATTGACGTTTTGATCTTTATACTCTATAAATACGGGATAGTATTCGCCGGGATTGAATAAATCAGCATCAGAGAGTATTAATCTTAGAGAAATAAGGTGGTTAATATGGGAGATAGAAAGAAAAACAGGAATGTTGGTGTTATCGGCGTAGGCCAGACAAAACATTCGAGCCATCGCGAGGATGTCAATCAGCCGGAGATGATTCATGAGGCCGTCCGTGGGGCTTTGGACGATTCCGGCCTGTCGATGAATGATGTGGATTGTATCGTTCACGGCAACATGGAGCTCTTTGAGATGGTTCATCAGTCGGACCTGTGGCATGAGCTGGGGACCGGCGGACATGGGAGAAGTACTTTTCGTATCACCACCGGAGGAACCACAGGCGCCTCCTTATTTTGTGCTGCCGACAATCTCGTCGCATCCGGAATGTATGACGTTGTCATGGCCATAGGCTTTGAGAAGCTGCAGGAAGGTAACACCACGGCCGGTATTACCAACATGGCCGATCCTCTGTGGTATCGGAATTTGCAGACCGGCGCCCTTACGGGATCAGCCGCCTATGATTTGATCCAGGAGTTCGGCGAAGAGCGGGCCAAGAAAGCGGCCATGATGTATCGGATTATTATGGATAAGCATGCCGGCCTTAATCCCAATGCCCACCGGGCCTTAGGCCTGGATTGGGACCAAATTGATCATCTGAATAAGACCTCGGCAAGGCTGGTCGGTGAGCTTAAAATTATCGATATGTGCTCTCAATCCGACGGTGCCTGCGCTGTAATTATGGCTTCAGAGAAAAAGGCCCAAGAGATGTCGGACAAGCCGGTGTGGGTACGAGATCATATCACCGTCCATCGGGAAGAGACGATCACGATGCTGGGATACGATGTAAAATATGAGCCGGAAATGACTCACAAGACGGCGGCCAGGGAGTTATTTAAGAGAAACGGTATTACCGATCCCCTTGAGTATTTTGATGTCTTTGAGATGTATGATCCCTCCTCATGGTGGGGAATGGACTGGATAAGGGACTTCTTTATGCTCAAAG
>JAAEQF010000707.1 GCA_024231695.1 FCB group bacterium | reverse complement strand
TCCGCTTTGTAATCATACGTCCCCGGCGGAAGGATGCCAAGATCGGAGCGGTATTTCCCCTTGCGGTCGGGATCGGGCAGGATACGAGCCACGACGCTGTCGCCGGATGAAGACGTCACCACCAGATCGCCGGTTCCGTTTTCTATCGGCCGAAAACCTTCGTCAAAAGCCGAACCATGAAAGAGCACCTCTTCCCCGTTTTGGAAAACCTGTTCGGCCGGCTTGAATTCGACTCGATCCGATTCGTCGCCGATAGTCAACCAGCGGATGGTGGCCGAAAGGATGCCGGTATAGGCGGAAGCGTCGCCGCCGACGCCGACCGGATAAAAAGCCCAGTGCCAAAAGGGTGAGACAGCTACAGACAGGACTTTACCGGCGCCGTGTCTTTGCATGGCCAAAGCCGGAATCTGTCTTCGCCTGTCACCGTCGTCAAGATAGGCCAAAGCCGCGCCCTGCGAGCGCAGCGAATCGATCCTGATACAGGTCGCAAAGGGCGGTTGATTGGCCCAGGCGGCAACGATCTCTTCCCGGGTATCACCCAGCTTGATCGCGGGATGGAAGATCATCCGCTGATCGGGTACCAGATTGTATTCGCCAAAGAGTAAAGCAGTCCGGTCGGTAGGCCCGGTCGAAACTGTGATTGGCAAAAGTTCAGCCAGGCGGCTTCCGGGGGCGGATTTGGCGTATTCTTCGCCGGCATAGACCAGCAGGCCGCCGCCCCGGTCGATCAGATATGAAGTCAGACGTTCATGATGAGAACTGAGGCGTCTGAGATTGGGGTCGATCATGATAATCAGATCGAAGCTGTTCAGACTTTCCTGTGTGCTCGGGAATCTTTGCCCCAGCCGTTCGCCGCCGGGCGCGTCGATGACGCGGGTGATTTTATAATCTTCGCGGCTTTTTAGATAACGGTTAAGAAAAGCGTATTCCTGATTTAACGAGGAACTGTAGATCAGGATATTCAGTTTGCTTTTCAAAACCCGGATGGAAATTTTCCGCCGATTGTTGAGCCGGTTGGTTTCCTCGCCGGGGAAGGCCGCTTCGACATCCAGAATCAGCCGACCCGGAACGGTCGGAGTAAAATTGAGAGTATATTCCCCGCTTTTTTCATCGCCCGGTGGAGTGATGGAATTTTGAGTCAGAACATTGTTGCCGTCGGCCAGTTTTAATTGGAGTTTTCCGCCAAAATCTCCCTGCTGAGAGATGACGGCGGCGATTTCTGTTTTGCGACCGGCATAAATGATCTCATCGAAGCTGACCAGATCAAGCGCGATATCATCGGTGCGAATAGTATCACCGACTGCAACGGTATAGACAGGCCGGTTTTGTGCCTCGGCGATATCCGGCAGATACGCGCCCTCGGTTGTGCGACCATCGGATAACAATAACAGATAGTCATACGGATCGACGGCGCTTAAACGAGCCAATTGTCCGAGGGCCATGCCCGGATCGGTTTTGTGACCGCTCAAGCTTTCACCAGAAAGCGAAACAGCCAACGATTCGGCGTAGGTGAAATAACTGATATCAAGATTGTCGCGCAGGCTTTGCAGGGCGGGACCATCGATAATCTCCCTGGCCGTTTCCAAGCGCGTTTGCTCGTTGTTTTGGTTGACCGATAGATTCATCGAGGCCGAGACATCCAGCAAAAGGGCCATTTTCTTTTTAAGCTGTTTGGTATTGGTCAGGGTCAGAATCGGCTGGGTCAGGGCCAAAAACAATGCCACCAAGGCCAAACCGCGCAGGACCCCGAGCAGGATTTTCAAAGGACTTTTCAGGGGCGGAGTCGTGCGGCGATAATAAAGCCAGGTGACGCCCAGAAAGGCGAGGCCAAACAAAACCGTCAGCCAGAGGCGGCCGCTAAGAAATTCGATACTGATATTATCCATGCCCGACATTAATCCTTATACCATAATTGAGATCGATGGACAGGGGAATTCTTCGGCAAAAAACAAACGGTCAGCGAGCGACTCGCAGCCATTAATTGTCCCGGGCAACAGTAAAATTCAAAATATCCCGCAATGTACGGGAATAGATATTGTCTTTCAATGAATCGATAATATTCCCAGCCCGTTCGGAATATGACCGGGCGATGGAATAGGTATAGTCGATACCGCCCTGCTCAGTTATGAACTTGAGCACGCGGCTGATCCCTTTTTCATTAATCCCATTGTTCAAGAGATTGGTAATCTCACGCCGCGTTTTTTGCGAGGATTTGGATATCGAATATATCAGCGGCAGGGTGACTTTGCCCTGAGTCAGATCATTGCCCGGAATTTTACCGGTTTTCTCACTGGTACCGACGCAGTCCAAAAGGTCATCGGCGATTTGGAAAGCGATTCCGATATTTTCACCGAACTCACGGAAACTTCGACGGACTTTGGCAGAACTCTTCTTAAGAATCGGGCCGGCCTCGCAGGAGACAGCAAAGAGTGAAGCGGTTTTATCGGAAATGATTTTGATATATTCGTCTTCGGGCAGATCATAGTTGGCCACTTCTTCCACCTGCCGTAACTCCCCGATGCTGACTCGTTCAGTGGCAGCGCTGATTGATCCGACAAGTTCTGTAGAACCGGTACCGACCATGATCCGAAAAGCGCGGGCAAAAAGAAAATCACCCATCAAAACCGAGACGAGATTGTTCCACTGATAATTGACCGTTTCTTTGCCCCGGCGAATTTCCGACTCGTCGATAACATCGTCGTGCAGAAGAGTGGCCGTATGAATCAGTTCGACGGCCAAAGCGGCTTCGATCAGTTTGGAGGAAAAGAGTCCATCGCTGCGGGATGATAGAAAAACCAGAGCCGGACGCAGACGTTTGCCCCTCGACGCCAGAATATGCTTGACTACGGCGTTGATCAGCGCCGAATCGGCCTTCAGAAAGGAATTAAGCTTCTTATCGAAAGCTTCCAAATCAGCGGCAACGGGCCGGATTATTTCCTGTAATTCATGTTTCGTCATTAACATTCCCAAGCCGACAAAATAATACGCGGCCGTCACATTGTCAAACCTATTCGCCGCCTGTCGAAACGGCTATTTCGAAACATAATACGCATAAGCTTCGGTCTGGAAAGGTCTATTTCTTCGCTTCCTGCCAGAGTTGTTCCATCTCGTCCAAAGAGGTTTCGGAAAACTTGCGACCCCTCTTTTTAAGATTTTTCTCGATATAACCAAACCGTTCGATAAACCGGCCGATAGTGCGTCTCAGGCCCGTTTCCGGATCAACGCCGGCTTTGCGGGCCAGATTGACCAGGGCAAAAATAAGATCGCCCAACTCGTCGGTCATCCCTTCGGGGTCTTTGGAGGCAAATTCCTGCTCAAACTCGCCGATTTCCTCTTTTATTTTATCAAAAACATCCTTGGGATCTTCCCAATCAAAACCAACTCCGGCCGCCTTTTCTCCAACGCGATAGGCCAATAAAAGAGCCGGCATCGTCTTGGGTACACCGGCCAGCACCGAATCCTTTTCATTGGAATCGACCTTGATCTTTTCCCATTGGTCGCGGACTTCCTGCGGATTGAGGCTTTTCTTCTCGCCGAAAATATGCGGATGGCGGCGAATCAGCTTGTCACAGATATCGGTGGCAACATCGTCAATATCGAAATGTTTTTCTTCCGAGGCGATCTGAGCATGGAAATAAACCTGGATAAGCAGGTCGCCCAGCTCTTCTCTTAATTTAACCGGTGATCCGCTTTCAACCGCCTCGACCACTTCGTAAGTCTCTTCAATGAGATACGGCAGAAGACTTTTATTATCCTGACTTCGATCCCACTGGCACCCGTCTTCGGCCCGCAAACGGGCCATAATTGCTCGAAGTCGCTCCAGGGGAGGTAGTTTGTCGAACTCATTCATACTCATAGAACTCCCGTAAATGCCGATAACAGGAGACGATACGTATTTTCGGATGAAAAACCTAATCCATTTTCGATTAATGCCGTATATTGACATTTGACCCGGATATGGGTATTTTAAAAGTTTTTGAGGAACGGAAAACCAGATGGCCGAGCAGAAGAAAAAGGGAAAACCGTATAATCCAAAAGAAACCGAGGATATACGGTATAAGGAATGGCTGGACGCCGACTATTTCAAAGGTGACCCCAAATCGGACAAGGACCCCTTTACTGTTGTTATCCCGCCTCCGAATGTAACCGACATCCTCCATCTGGGGCATGCCCTCAATAATGTCATCCAGGATATTCTGGTCCGCCACAATCGCATGTCCGGCCGCGAAACGGAATGGCTTCCGGGCGCTGATCATGCCGGTATTGCCACTCAGGTTGTGGTCGAAAAACAACTGGCCAAAGAAGGCAAAACTCGTCGCGATCTCGGCCGGGATAAATTTCTGGAACGCGTCAGAGAATGGGCCTACCGCAACAAGGATTTAATCCTCGGCCAACTGAAAAAAATCGGCTGCTCCTGCGACTGGGAAAGAACCCGCTTCACTTTCGACGAAAATCTTTCTAAGTCCGTCACCGAGGTTTTCCTGCGCCTTTATGAAAAAGGACTGATTTATAAAGGTAATCGAATCGTCAACTGGTGCCCGCAAGATCAGACCTCGATTTCCGACGACGAAGTCGAACACAAGGAAGTTGACAGCCATCTCTGGTTTGTCCGCTATAAATTAAAAGGAACCGACGAATACCTGACCGTAGCCACTACCCGCCCGGAGACGATGTTAGGCGACACGGCTCTGGCAGTCAATCCGACCGACGCCCGCTTCAAGAAATTTGTCGGTAAAACGGTCATCCTGCCGATTCTGGAACGGGAAATCCCAATTGTGGCCGACAGCTATGTCGATATCGAATTCGGTACCGGTGTAGTCAAGGTCACTCCGGCCCATGATCCCAATGATTTCGAAATCGGCCGCCGTCATGATCTGCCGCAGATCAATATCATGAACCTCGACGGCACCCTCAATGAAAACGCCGGCAAATACAAGGGGCTTGATCGTTTCGAGGGACGCAAGCAGTTGCTCAAGGATTTGGAAGCCAAAGGCTATCTGATTAAAACCGAAAAATACAAACTCTCAGTCGGCACCCATGACCGTTGCAAGACGATTATCGAACCGATGCTTTCCGAGCAATGGTTTGTTAAAATGAAACCGCTGGCGGAACCGGCTATCGAAGCGGTCAAAAGCGGCAAACTTCGTTTCCATCCCGACCACTGGTCGAAAACTTATCTGCATTGGATGGAAAACATCCGCGACTGGTGTATTTCCCGCCAACTCTGGTGGGGCCATCGTATTCCCATCTATTATTGTCAGGAGTGCGACGAGGTAATCGCCGCCGCCGCGATGCCGGAAAAATGCCCCAAATGCGGCGCTACGGCGATTTTGCAGGACGAAGACGTCCTCGACACCTGGTTTTCCTCATGGCTCTGGCCGTTTTCTGTTTTCGGCTGGCCGGATAAAACCGAGATGCTCAAGAAATTCTACCCCACCGATGTCTTGGTCACCGCTTCGGAGATTATTTTCCTGTGGGTGGCCCGGATGGTTATGGCCGGGTATGAATTTATGGGCGAACTGCCGTTTTCCGACGTTTATATTCACGGCACCGTCCGCGACAGCAACGGAGTCAAAATGTCCAAATCACTGGGCAATGGCATCGATCCGCTGTTGATAATTGACCAGTACGGCGCCGATTCGCTTCGGATTTCGATCATACTGGCGACACCGGATGGTCAGGACCCCTGGATTGGACAGAACAGTTTTGAACTGGGCCGCAATTTCAACAATAAAATCTGGAACGCCTCCCGTTTCGTCATGATGAATCTGGGTGACGATCCCATCGATTTCGACCAGCTGCCCAAAGAGAAACTGATTCTGATCGACCAGTGGATTTTGTCGCGTTTGGAAAAAACGATCAAAGGCGTCAACCAGTCATTCAAAGATTTCAAACTCAATACCGCGGCCAAACTGCTCTATGATTTCGTCTGGAAAGATTTCTGCGACTGGTATATCGAACTGATCAAGCCCCGTTTGTATGGCGAATCCGACGAGGACCGGCAGGCGGCGCGGCAGGTTTCGGGCTATGTGCTCAAGCGTATTCTCCTGCTGATGCATCCCTTTATACCGTTCATCACCGAGGAGATATATCAACAACTCACCGGCGGCAACGGCATGGGAACGATCAATTACGGCCCCTGGCCGGAAGTCGAAGACGGTTTCGAAAACGACGAACTGGAAGACCGGTTGAATCGGATTCAAACGGTGGTCAACACCATCCGCAATATTCGCTCGGAAATGAACGTCCCGCCAGGCAAACGAGCCGACGTGCTCATTCGCATCACCGATGAGGAACTGGGCGGTATCCTGACCGAATATATCGACTATTACAAGGATCTGGCCAAGATCGAAAAGGTTGTTATCGATACCGAGGTCAAAAAGCCGACGATGTCGGCCTCGGCGGTCATTCCCGGAGCTGAGATATTCATTCCTCTGGAAGGCTTGATCGATGTTGATTTTGAGCGCAAACGTCTCAATAAAGATCTGAAAAACCTCAAGACCCAGTTGGAGAAACTGTCCAAAAAACTGGCCAACCCCGATTATCTGGCCAATGCGCCCGAAGACGTGGTTAATCGGGACAAGTCCAAGAGATCCGATTTTGAGGATCGGGTCGAGAAGATCAACACCAATCTGGAACAGTTGATGAACTGGTAGTAGAGAAAACTAAAAAACAAACATATCTACCCGACCGATATTTATTGGTCGGGTTTTTTAATTTTTATCGCCAGCGACCTCAACATTTATAAAATTATCCCCACTGTTGTCATTGTGCAAAGGATACCAGGGCGGGCCACCGGGTACATACACGATAACCTCAAACTTGACTGGCCTGAAGGTCAGCTCAATGATCTTATAGACATAAGCGGGGCTGTTATCAGGAAGATCACATAAATCGGGAATTGTCCTGATGGACAATGGCGCCGACCCTCTAAATCGATATTGCTCCGGTAAAACATCCGGTGATTCCCCGCTGATATTCAGGCTAAGAGCATATTTGCGGGCCGGTAAATAATGAGGTATAAAAATCGCTTCAAACAGATATTTTCCCGAGGCCAACGGCAACAAGCGACAAGCGGGCATCTCCAGAGTATTGCCACCAAATGTCGCCTTTGGAGAATCATCCAAATAACAAGCCGAAATCCGACCATCGACAAATCCCAATTGATGCAAATGCATCCGATCCATAATCGAAAGGGCAGCGATTTCCTCCTGTACTTGCTCGTCATTGATTAAACGGCCTATCATCAGATCGTGAAAATACTGTTTTTGAATTCGGCTCCCTCGAAGAAACTCCCGATATATATCCAGCAATACACAAAGCGGCAACTGCTTGGGAAATCGATTTATCAGTTCCGGATGACGGTGAATGTAATCGGCCCATGGTCGAATTAATTCGATTTCCTTTCGTATCCGGGGATCAGAGGCATCGGCGCCGAGGGCCATCTGGTAGTAATCAAATGCCTGCGGGTATTGCCACCATGTATTCGAAACGGAATTTGATGCACAATCACAATAATACTCGTGAAGAGAAAATCCATAATCAGCAATATCCCGATTGACCGGGTCAAGACGCTTCAATAGCTCCACAATTTTCAGCACAGAATCGGCCGAAGTCGGAGACAGCGGTTTGCGGAATTTACCCAGGTAAACATCAACGTAATTTGCGACCAGCCGTTTCCCCGTAGGCGAGTCCCAAATATCTCTATTCAGTCGGCGCAAATAGACCATAGTTTCCCATAAATATCCGGGTATATCTTTGGTTATGGATAAAGATGAATCAATAACAGTACTGAGATGCTTTTCATATCGGGATTGGCCGAAAACCAGCGTATCCAATACGTACCAACGGTCCGCTCCATCGGCCAGCGCCACGATTATAGAGGTATCGTCTGGAAAATACTCTCTTGGTATAAACAGGTTTTGGCACACTAACGCTGTATCTTTCCACTGTATGGGGCGATACCAATCGTATCCCGGAAAGACCAGCGAATCCAGGATAATATCACTCGCTGTATTCATTAATAGGAGTGACACATGAGCAGTATCATCGGCACTAGTAGGGCTGTCCCAATATAAGGCAAGGGAAATCCGATCTGCGGCGCTATCGACCACCGGTGGAAGAGTATACCCGGCTAATCTCAATCCATTAGAAAACTGTATAGAAGCCGGTTGAGCATAATGTGACAGCCGGTCCTTAAGAATAATACCCTTCCTTATATATCGGCCATCTATAATTCCAGGACCATACCGGTTAACGGCCACTTCACCTTCATCATAGATGAGATAGAGGCTTCGCAGATCAGGGTTTTCCCACAAATGGGTTAGTCTCGCTACGGCTCCACCCTGACGTCCAAGGAAATCGGGCTTCCGTTCATCAAATAAATAATCGCCAAAGAAATCCCTATAACGATAGCGGGCCAGATGATAATCGGTCAATAGACCGGCATCATAAACGGTCAATCCGCCAAAATATCCGGTCGCTCCCAAATCGGCGGCGAAAAGGGTGGGATTCGAAACCATCAGCGTATCTGCCAGGGCATGAGTGAAAGCGTGATAAGTTCTCTTCACTCCCAGAAAATGAACCGTTTTGTATTGGTCTACTTTTCTGATTTGATCAATATTGGAATTATTTATAATTGCAAACGCCGTTATTGATACCGCCATTAATACCCATTTAAACCGGGATTTCCGCCGCGGCTCGCTAATGATGAGAAAACACCCTAGGCCCGCGGACACAATGATCAACATTATAAAGGGATGTAGCAAACGATATTGCATCATCCAGTCTGCTCCGGTGACCACGACCAAAGCCAGCGAGACAAGGATTAAAGCCGTAAAGATTAGAATCGGCCCTCGCGGCCTGCGGAAATAACCCAATCCGGCCAGAGGCAACAATAAATATAATCGATAATCACTGATACAGTTTTTGATGTATGTCCAGCCATGCCACTCGAGATTGGTCAACCGGTAAACCAGAGGTACATTGCGCTGCTTGGCATAATATGTGTTGGGCAACCATTCGGCAAAATACTGGTAATGCCACAGATGATAGAGGAAAAAGCAACCCAGGAAAATCAGGGTATTGATGATCATGAATCGAGCAGACCGGCCTCTACGTAATAATATCAGACCGGCGAGTCCACCTGCAGCCGCATAGACGATCCCCTCCGGCCGAGTAATCGCAATTAAAAAGAAAATGAATCCTGTCAACGCATATCGCGTTGAACCGGAAAGCTCGCGATAAAGCCTGAATCCGCCCAAGAGAATTAGAAATCCATAGAGAGCGTTTTCCAGTCCGGCGCCGGACCAGACGGTCAGGGAAACGTTAAGGGCCAGAGTCATTGATACAAAAAAGGCGGTTATGATTGCCGGAATACCCGGGCGCAGATCTCTGAAAAATCGAAATATCATAAAGAACGAGAAAATATTCAAGAGGACGGAAATAAACTTGGGCGTTAGCACGGGATCGAATAGACGCAATTTGATGAGACTAGCCAGCACAAATACCCAAAGAGGATTGGAATATCCTTCTACTTTTTCTCCGCCGATATTGAACACGAGCCCATATCCATCGGCCAGGTTTCGCGCATACGTATAGGAAATACCGGCATCATCGATTATGTAATTGCCGTAATGAGCAAGGTGAAATATATACACGCCCGAAACCAAAACCAGAAGCAGGATAATCAATTGCCATTCATGACGAGATCGAATACTACCAGAGTATACGCGGATCATTTTAGTATATTTACTCAAGTAATTCCCTTCCGATACGCCCGATTACTATTTTCTAATACTTTGCCTCTGAATATTCTGGCCGAGATGTCAATCAACTTCGCCGTCCCGGGTATGGGTCGCGGTCAATAGGCTGACGATATCGCAGGATTGATTGACCGATCCATTTGAAACCGGGTTTTAAAAATCTCAGTGTCATAATGATAAAAAACGATATGACAATGGTCCAGGCGATTTGTCCGGGGTAAAACAAGCGCGATCCCTGCCATTGAGTAAATCCAATCATCATCGCAAAATATATATAGATTATACCGGTGACCATCAGCAAACGCCATTTCCGAAGAAGGACCATCAGGAAGAAACCGCCCATGCAGAGCCAAAAACACAGGTAAAAAAACGACCGCTCGCGCAACCAGTTCATTTTCGCCACTATGGGCCATTTATAGGCCGGCAGCTGAGAGCGATACAATTCATTAGAGGTATTAAGATTCTCCCAAATCAGGGCGCGATAGACATCGATCATTTCCCCGGGGTGTTCGTAAAATACTGATCGTGCGGCAGCGCCAGATATCCGGTATTTGTCAATATATGACACGTCCTCATCACCGGTTGCTTTCGTGTACTCATTAAACCATTCCGCTTGGATATCTCCCGCTTCTCTGTTTTCGATTTGAGCCAGGGCTTGAGCGGCGATATTGGCCGGGCCTCCGGCACTGGTAAAAGCAACGACGGGGACGGAATAGTGAGAATAATTGCGGGTCATCCAGGCTGACATAATCAGGAGGGCTATCAACGGAGCGATCCCGGCAGTTTTTATAAGATGAAGTCTTTTTTTCCATTGCCATCCGCGAGCCTGCTCGAAGGGAAGGATAAATATGAAAAGGAGCATCGCCAGCGGCCAGAACTGTCCTATGGAACGAACGAGTATGGCGCAGCCAATAGCGACGCCCGCCCCAACATGGAAAAGACGACGCTCGTTTTTCAAACCATGTAAGAAAAGCAAATTGCCCGAGAGAAAAAGGAAAAAGAAAAGAGTGTCCGACAAAACGATCGAGGCCAATGAGATTGATGTAAATGATGTCGCTGAAAGTAAGCCGGCTACTATTCCTACCGCTTTTGAACCGGTTAAATCGCGACCCAGTTTGTAGATCAACAGGCAGGAAACACTGCTTAAGATGATCTGGATCAGAATAACAGCAAATGGTCCGACGCCGAAAAGAAAAAAGATACACCCAAGAAAATACCCATATCCCGGACCATAAATTAAAATGCTGTTTTCATCAGCCGGCCCGATATCAATCAGCCCCCGGGCTATGCCCACATAATTCCCTGAATCGGGAATCATGCCCATTATCTCATCGCCGGACACTTGCCCCAGCATTAGCAGCAAGTAGCCAAATCTAAGAATCAACGCAAAAATAAGGAGGCATTGCAAATCGAGGCGAGACTTGAGGAAGCCTAAGTAAACGCGGACATTTTTCGTATATTGAATCAACTACCTCTCTCCCTATAAACCCGATTACCATTTTCTAATACTTTACCTCTGAATATTCACATCGAGATGTCAATCAACTTTGCCGCCCCGGGTATGGGACGCGGTCAAGAGGCTGACAATGACGCAGGCCAATAGGGCCATAAAAAAGGCCGGGACGATTTCAAACAGAGTCGCTTTGAGCGCCGGCGTCAGACGCCAGACAATAGTCACCAATGTCCCGCAGATCATACCGGCCAGAACGCCTTCGCGGGTGGTTCTCTTCCACCACAAGGTCAGAAGTAAAACCGGTCCGAACGAGGCGCCCAGTCCCGACCAGGCGAAAGCGACCATTTTGTAAACCAGCTCTTTGGAGACGAGCGCCACAACGAAGGCAATAACTCCGACCAGAAGCGTAAGCATGCGGGAGATGAAAACCAGTTTTTTCTGGTCGGCCTTTTTGTTCAGCAATTGATGATAGATGTCCTCGGCCAGAGCCGAGGTGGAAACCAGAAGCTGGCTGTCGGCGGTGGACATCATCGCCGCCAAAGCTCCGGCAATTAAAATACCGGCGATCCATCCGGGGAAAAGTTTGATTGCCAAAAGAGGCATGACCTTTTCCTGATCCAGAACGGCATCGGCAGCAAGCAGTACGGTGGCGAACAGGCCGATGAACATGGCGCCCCAGAAAGCCAATACCGCCCAGCTGATGCCGATAACGGCCCCTTTGCGCAGATCGTTCGGATTTTTGATGGCCATGAAGCGGGTTAAAAGATGGGGCATGCCCATGTAGCCCAGTCCCCAGGCCAGCCCGGATATTATCGATAAGGCCGCCACCATTCCCGTCTTGCCGCCCAGGATATCAAGGTGATTGGGATGAAGAGCGGACACCTGAGCTAAAGCGCTGTTCCAGCCGCCCAGTTCCATCACGGCCACAACGGGCAAAACCACGAGGGTAATAAGCATCAGGATGGCCTGCACGAAATCGGTCCAGGCTACGGCGAAAAAACCACCCATCAGAGTATAGAAAACGATAATCCCGCCGCCGATAATCATCGCCTGCAGATTGGTGATCGGCAAAAATAGCGCAAACAGTTTCCCGGCGGCCATAAGCTGAGCGCATACATAAAAAGTAAAGAAAAATGTGATAATCAGGCTGGAGAAAATGCGCAGGGCATGAGTGTCATCGTCGAATCGCCGTTCGAAAAAATCGGGCAAGGTCAAGGCTCCGAGTTTACCGGTAGCCACACGCAAAGGCCGGGCGATAAACATCCAGGAAAAGAGTATCCCCGAAGTACAGCCGATCGCCACCCACAATTCCACAAAGCCGGCGGCAAAAAGAACACCGGGCAAACCCAGAAGCAGCCAGGCCGATTCACCCGAGGCTCGCTCCGAAAAAGCTACTACCCAGGTGCCGAGCCGGCGTCCGGCCAGCAGAAAATCACCCAGAGTTTTGTTGAAACGAAAAGTCCAGAAGGCGACGATGACCAGAAACGCCAGATATAAGATCAGCCCAATCAGGATGGGATTCATGAGCGCTCTTCTCCGTTATCCCCGGATGAGGTTATCAGTAGATAGATCACTCCGATAACAACCAGGAGAACCGGAGGAGTAAAAATCCAAAAGTACGCCCAGAAACTCAATTGGCTGCCTTTATATCAAGATGTTTGATTATTGGTTTTGAAGGGAGGATTGGCATAATCCTCGCCCGATTCCATCGGCTCTTCCTCAACAATCAGATAATCATCTTTCATCCGTCGGATGACGGCATAACCGCAGGCCAGTCCGGAGGAAAATACCGAGAGCATATAGCCGCAAATAGTGACAAAGAGGATGAAGATGGAAATCGCCAAAAGATAGGCTCCGATAGTCGGAGCACCGTAACCCCATCGATCTATGTTAAAGCTGAAAGCTATTCCGGGAAAAATAGTGGTAATAAAAGTAACGGCGGAAGCATCAAGCGGGAGAAGATCCATGGCGGCGTTAAACAGCCGTTTTACTTTTTCGCCTCCCCCCTGTTTAAGAATAAAGTAGGAGAATTGAAGCGTGCGAAAAAACATGTAACCGAAAACGAACGAGGCGATTTTGGCCAGCACAGCCGAAACAGCCGTGTACCAGAGAAAGCGCACTGGTTCGCGTATGACGACCGAGAAAAGTTGAAGCAGGCCGTCGAAAACTTCCTTTTTTCTCTGGGAAGCAAGTATAATCGGCAGCAGGATGATCCCCAGAATGGATACAAAAACGACGAAGAGAGTAAAAATCAGGGTTATAAAAATCGGGATAACATAAAACAATCCGATTGCCGCCTCGCCGATAATTGGTACTCGTCCGATCAAACCGACGATCAGCCCTAATAGATGGATAAAGCCGACAAAGGCGGCCAGCGATATATACCCCAAAAGCAAGGTCGATAGGCGTGAAAAAGCAAACCGGATGGCTGAGAAGGCCGAATAGAAATGATCGCCGCGCAGTTCCTCAAAAGTAATCACCGCAACGCTCATAATCGCCAGAGACAACCCCAACGTACCCGCGGCAATGCCGATCAGATGCAGGACTGAGGCAATGGCTGCATCGAACGGAAAAAACCGGAATGGAAACAGGCCATACGATTGGCGAATGTACTCATAGCTGACACCGTCATAAAGCAAAGCCAGATAAGTGAACACCGTATAAACCAGATAACTCAGTAAAAGAAAAAAGACGGTGGCAAATATTTTCTTGAGCGATAGCCCCCGGCCGGGAGCCGCCAGGACCGCCCTGATGTCATGGGGAAACGGTTCTTTCATAATATCTTAGTTTATTCGCATCGAAAATCAAAGTCAAGGAAAATAACAGCCCGACTCAAGAGTTCTCCCGTGCGACCGATACTAAAATCAAGCGATTTAGCGAAGGGAATCGAATGAGAAATCATCGTCCACAGTCGTTGCCCAGACTGGATATGTCGCACGCTGTAAAACTCGGAGCGGTTTTATATCTCTCCATAAACCTGGTCGTTATCCTGGCGGCCATTATTACCTATTCCTACATCCAAATAAATCCACCCACAGGAAGCGGATCTGTGCTTAAATCCTCCGTGGATTTTATGCCGGTTGTCATATGGATGGGTAATATTATTGGTATGGGACTGATATATCTGCTGATTCGCCATTGCCGCCAATGCCGGTCAGGACAAGGCCGGAGAATCTCCACCGCCCTGGACAAATTAAGCCACGGCGATCTGGGTTGGAAAATAACTCTGCGGCGCGGTGATGAGTTGGCCGAAGTGGCCGATTCGGTCACGCTGGCCAGTAAATCGCTGGGTGAACGGGTAGCCGGTCTGCAGGCCAAGGCCAAAGAACTGGCCGGTGTCGAGGAATATCTGCTCGACTCGATCGACACAGGCGGCGGAATCGATCCCTATACGCTCAAAGCCCTGAGAAAAATGAAAATCTGCACCAGCCGACTCCTGGCCGATATGGAAGAATTTCAGGTGTCCAGTTTATCCTCGCGGCCGCCGACAAATTTACCCCACACGAAAAGAGAAACTGTTTCCGTTTGAATACGGCTCGTCAAGACCAACTGATTCCAACCGGCCGCCATCATTTATTTCCTGCAAAAGATTTCACTTCAATAAAAAATCGGTGTTGACAAAGTCCGGTCAGTAAATATATTGAGCGGGTCCTGAGAGCTGGCTGGAGGATCGATTCGGCCTATTCCGGGAAAGACCTGATCATAAGCGGGCAAAAATCTATGGCGGTATCGTCTAGTGGTTAGGACGGGTGGTTCTCAGCCATCAAACCGGGGTTCGATTCCCCGTACCGCTACCAACCTCTGTGGAAGTGGGAGTTCAGTGGCACCGAAAGGCCACAACTCCCCTTTCACGTTATAGAGCAATTTATCCGACACTTCCGAGTACGAAACAGTCAACGGCTCTCTCAACAATTGTCGAAGATAGTTATTTACTTCGCGAGTATCAGTATTTCGTTCGGATAGCTTGTCCAGCATGCCAATAATCATGGACGACACCTCATTAGGAGATACGTCCATGATTTTATCAATTGATGTTCGAGAAGAGGCTATTCGTAGTTCGATCTCTGACAATTCGCATTCTTTCGACTCAAGCCGAGACCTAACAGTCGAGCTGCCATCACCGGCTTGAACATAATCCGCAAGATTGGCGATTTCTCTCTTTAATTCTTCCCGAAGTTTCACGAGACCATTGGCCTGGGCATTGTATTTATCAAGATAACCGGATACGGATTTCTTAAATTTGTCATATACCGTTTGAAGCATTACCGGATTGTTTACAGCGTTTCGGATATTGCCGACTACCTCAGATTCAATCTTGGACCTAAGGATTCGATGATTATTACAGCATACAGATTTACCCCCGCTTCTGTACCCATTGCACATATAAGCGGAGTATTTGCCTGAATTATTCACCACCATCGCCGAACCGCAGGATGCACAATGGAGGAGGCCCGTCAAAAGGTATGATCCCTTGTTGGATACGCCAAGTAGAGTTCTGGGCTTCCTGTTATTCCTATGGTTTACCGCGTCCCATAGATCAAATGGTATGATTTGGAGTTCGGACGCAATA
>JAAEQF010000706.1 GCA_024231695.1 FCB group bacterium | reverse complement strand
TCCTGAGCTCGATCTCGACCTCGTCGCGAGCCGCTTCCGCGACCTTGTCGGCCGGCTCCGCCTTCGAGAGCTCCTTGCGCCGATGACGCAGACGCTTGCGCGCGTTCTCGAAGTCCCGCCGCGTGCGGTCGAATTCCTTCGCGACTTGATAGACGTGATTGCGCAGGCGGTCGCTCGAGGTCTCCTCGAGGAAACGCTCCCGGGTGTCGTCCTCGACCTCGTCCCCGAAGCGGGCGAGAAAACGTTCGCGCAGATCTTCTTCGTTCTCGCCGACCCAGCGAAACATCCCAAGAAGATCTCCGTCGTTTGCTTCCATGTCCCAGCCCTCGCTGGCCCGCTCGCGCGAGCTCCACCGCTCTCGCAGGGTCTCTCCGTGGCCCGCGGCGACCAGGTGATTGGCGAGATGCCGCCACAGATAATCGTCCTCCAGCGCCAGCTCCGGCCACCGTCCGCCGGCCGGACGGCAACGCTCCAGCAAGCCCCGGTGAAGGTCGGACAGGGCCTCGCGCTGCTCGCCGAGGAGATACTGGCGCACCACGT
>JAAEQF010000705.1 GCA_024231695.1 FCB group bacterium | reverse complement strand
ATAGCTGCGCATTTTCACCCGACGGAGCGCGCGTGCTTTCTGCATCGTGGGATAATACCTTAAAGCTGTGGGACGTGGAGAGCGGAAAGGAAATTCGAGCATTCACAGGACATAAACATTATGTATATAGCTGCGCATTTTCACCCGACGGAGCGCGCGTGCTTTCTGCATCGTGGGATAATACCTTAAAGCTGTGGGACGTGGAGAGCGGAAAGGAAATTCGAGCATTCACAGGACATAAAAATGATGTTAATAGCTGCGCATTTTCACCCGACGGAGCGCGCGTGCTTTCTGCATCTTCGGATAATACCTTAAAGCTGTGGGACACCGCCACCGGGAAGGAACTCAAATCCCTGGAACTGCCCTGGATACCTTATTATGTCGCCTTCTCCCCCCAACATCCCGGTAAAGTCATCACCGCCAACCTCAACGGAACGGTGACGATGTTTGAGTTTGAAGAATAAAAAAAAGTTGCGGGTTGCGAGTTGCGGGTTGCGGGGAAAAGATTAAAAACTTGTT
>JAAEQF010000704.1 GCA_024231695.1 FCB group bacterium | reverse complement strand
CTCCCTCCGGCGAGCAGGGCCGAGAAGATCTCGTAGACCGAGACGTCGAAGTTCGGGCTCGTCCACCAGCTGCAGGCGTCGCCCACCGCGAGCGGCGCCCGCGAGGTGAAATCCCCCAGCAGGTTGATCACCCCGACATGGGTACAGCCGACGCCTTTGGGGCGGCCGGTGGAGCCCGAGGTATAGAGCACGTAGGCGAGGTTCCCCCGGAGGGGGACAGATGGAGGATTCCCGACCGCGGCGCCGCTGGCGGGATTCTCCTCCGCCGAGGGAGGAACCGGTGCCGGCGAATCGAGGCAGAGCGTCCGCGCCTCGGAGGCGGGCAGCTCCCCGGCGAGCGCTTCCCGGGTCACCAGGATCCGTATCCGGCCGTCCTCCACCATGAAGCCCAACCGCTCCCGGGGATAGACCGGGTCGAGCGGGACGTAGTGACCGCCGGCCTTGAGGATGCCGAGGATCGCGATCACGATCTCGGGCGAGCGCTCGAGATAGATCGCCACCGGAACCTCCG
>JAAEQF010000703.1 GCA_024231695.1 FCB group bacterium | reverse complement strand
TTAGGCGGATAAGACCCGCTCACCTGTCTGAAATAACCCACCTCCCCCTTCGGGTACTCCCCTCAAGAAGAGATTCAAGGCCTCCCCATTCCCCATTGACAATATCTTATAATTAAGTATATTAACTTAATGGTATAGTATAATTTTCCTTATGGAGGATAGTACGATGAGAAAGATATTGTTGGTTGTTATAATTATAGCCATGACCGTAACCGCTTATGCGGCTGACGGTTATTTTATGCCCGATGAAATCGGTGTTTGCGAGCATCCCTGGGGAGCGATTTTAGGTGACCTCCCGCCTGTGGTATTGGACGACACCACCGGGTGGCCTCAGAATCCGGGTTGGCCGCAACAGTTGCCCACTCATCCGAATTTTTCACCATCGCGTGGGACTGCAATAGCTGATATCGATGGCGATGGTCTGCTCGATATTGTAGCTTCATCGAACAATCAGATTTATGTTTTCGATTATGAGGGCGACATCCTCGACGGATGGCCGGTAACAGTAATCAACACCGCGCAAGGCGCACCTTCGGTCGGTGATGTCGACAACGACGGCGAGATGGAAATCGTACAGGGAACACGAGGGACGACTTCCGGTGGACGGCTTTATATGTTCAATGCCGATGGTACGGTTGCCGATGGTTTTCCATTGAATTTCTCAAACCAGAATCCTGCCGCTTCACCGACTCTTTATGACCTTGATGATGACGGCTACCTCGAAATTATAATCGGTACGCGCGATTATCCTATCGGTCAACTGAGGGTAGTACGATATAACGGCAGTGATTACGGAGGTGACTGGCCGATTGCGCTGGACCATGTCCCTACCGGAAGCGCGGCAGTCGGGGATGTCGATAACGACGGCGAGCCTGAAATCGCATATATGTCGTACAATTCGATTTATCTTCTCAACTCCGATGGAACTTCGCTTGAAGGTTACCCCTGGACATGTTCGTGGGGTAATTTCTCATACCAGTCGATAGCATTGGCAGATATCAATGACGATGATTATCTCGAACTAATCTGCGCCAATCACGGCAGTTCACCCGCGGCGTTTGTTCTCGATTACGAAGGGAACACATTAACGGGCTGGCCTCATTATTTTCAGAGATGGACATATTCGCCGCCGTCGGTCTGCGACCTTGATTCTGATGGCGATTTGGAAATAATTATTGGCACTGCTGGATCGTTTTCCTCTCCCAGCGATAACCTTTATGCATTTCACGATAATGGAGATATAGTTTCCGGATTTCCGGTAACGATTCAAGGTTCGGCAGAAGGTCCTACCGCAATTGGGGATTTGGAGGGTAATGGAGATAATTATATTGCCTTCGATAACAACATCGTCCGTCCATCGGATGGATTAGGCAATATTTACATCTGCGATGAATCCGGTTATATCGATGATCCCTACCCGTTAATGCCATACGGATTCACATACATGAACGGTATTCAGGTCGGAGATTTGAACCGCAATGGCGTGATGGAACTCGTTTCGATATCCGCTTATGAAGGAATCGCCAATGCCAGCGTCTGGTCGCAGAGAG
>JAAEQF010000702.1 GCA_024231695.1 FCB group bacterium | reverse complement strand
CTATGTCGAATCGCTTTCGGCCTATGCCCGGCAGTTTTTGGGGCTGATGGAAAAGCCGGATGTCGATTTTATCGAGGGGTTGTCGCCGGCTATTTCGATCGAACAACGGTCGGCCGGACGAAATCCTCGGTCAACCGTCGGTACCGTCACCGAAATTTATGATTACCTGCGGCTTATGTTTGCTCGTATCGGCGTGCCTCATTGTTTCAAATGCGGCAAACCGATCACGCAGCAGTCGGCCAGCCAGATCGTCGATTCGGTTATGACTTTCGAAGAAGGAACAAAAATCATTATCCTTGCGCCGTTGATTCAGGGGCGCAAAGGGGAACACCGGGAAGTAATCAGCGAGGCGCGCAAGCAGGGCTTTATTCGTCTGCGCGTGGATGGGACGGTTTACGAAGTCGAAGACGAGATCGATCTTGAGAAAAAGAAAAAACATACAATCGAAGCCGTGGTTGACCGTCTTGTTATCCGGTCAAGATCGGCTCGGCGTCTGTCCGATTCGATAGAAACGGCGCTAAAGGTGGCTCAGGGAACGG
Source organism: FCB group bacterium (assembly GCA_024231695.1). GTDB lineage: Bacteria > Zixibacteria > MSB-5A5 > GN15 > JAAZOE01 > JAAEQF01. The sequence continues at coordinate 11,613 of JAAEQF010000702.1, read as the reverse complement.
TTATCATCAAGGCCGACAACCAGGAATATCTTTTCTCGGAACAGTACGCCTGTTTGAATTGCAATATATCATACGAAGAACCGGCGCCGCGCCTGTTTTCGTTCAATTCGCCTTATGGCGCCTGTCCCTCCTGCGGCGGTCTGGGCAACGAAATGAAAGTCGATCCCGATCTGGTAGTGCCGGATAAAACCAAGTCGGTGCTGGGCGGAGCCATTATCCCTTGGGCGTCGGATACCGCCAACTGGTATCGCAATATGCTCAAAGGACTGGCCGAACATTACAATTTCAGATTGTCCACACCGTTCGGCAAACTTCCCAAGAAAGCGCAGGAGGTCATCCTGCTCGGATCGGGCAAGGAAAAAATTCATTTCAAATATGAGCATTCCAACGGCCGGGGATCGGGCGAGTACGAAGCCAAATTCGAAGGCGTCGTGCCGCATTTGGTGCGTCGGTACCGTCAGACGGAATCGGATGGAATCCGGTCCTGGATCGAAAATTTTATGTCTATTTCCAAATGCCCGGTATGCGACGGAACTCGGCTCAAAAAAGAGGCCTTGTCGATTTTGATAGGCGATATCAATATTCATCAGTTAACCGAGATGTCGATTAAAGAGGTCAAACGATTTTTCGACAAGATCAAACTGACCAAAACGCAGGAAATAATCGCTCGGCAGATATTGAAAGAAGTCCGCGAACGACTCGGTTTCCTCGTCAATGTCGGGCTTGATTATCTGACCCTGTCGCGGCCGGCCTCGACTCTGTCGGGAGGCGAGGCTCAACGCATTCGCCTGGCGACTCAGATCGGTTCGCGGCTGGTGGGGGTGCTTTATATTCTGGATGAACCCTCGATCGGTCTTCATCAGCGCGATAACCATCGTTTGCTATCCACGTTGTCGGAACTGCGTGATCTGGGTAACACGGTTCTGGTCGTCGAGCATGACCGGGATACGATCCTTTCTGCCGATTATGTCGTTGATCTGGGCCCCGGTGCTGGGAAAAAGGGCGGAGAGGTAGTGGCTGCCGGGCGGCCGACGGCGATCAAACGCAACCCCAAATCATTGACCGGGCAATATCTAACCGGAAAAAAATCCATCCCGGTACCGGACAAAAGGCGTAACGGTAACGGCAAACGGATCAACCTGACCAAGGCGACCGGCAACAATCTGCGCAACGTCAATGTGGAAATTCCGTTGGGGATTTTTATCTGTGTGACCGGAGTATCCGGTTCCGGTAAATCGACCATGATCAATGAAACGCTTTATCGGATTATGGCCCGTCATTTTTATAATTCCCGTCAGGCGCCTTTGTCTTATGGAAGTATCAAAGGTCTTGAGCATATCGACAAGGTGATTGACATCGATCAGTCGCCGATCGGGCGCACACCCAGATCGAACCCTGCTACCTATACCGGGACGTTTACGCCGATCAGGGAACTGTTTGCCAACCTTCCCGAATCAAAAGCGCGTGGTTATATGCCGGGAAGGTTTTCGTTCAATGTCAAAGGCGGGCGTTGCGAATCTTGTCAGGGCGACGGGATCAAGAAAATCGAGATGCATTTTTTGCCTGATGTTTATGTTCCCTGCGAAATTTGCAGAGGTAAACGATATAACCGTGAGACATTGGAAATTACCTATAAAGGTAAAAACATCGCCGATGTTTTGGATATGACCGTCAATGAGGCATTGGAGTTTTTTACCAATATACCAATCGTCCGGCGCAAAATGACAACTCTCCAAAGCGTCGGGCTTGGGTATATTCATCTGGGTCAGCAGGCGACGACATTATCGGGGGGCGAAGCGCAACGGATCAAGCTTTCGACCGAACTTTCCAAAATGGCCACTGGCAAGACGTTTTATATCCTCGATGAACCGACTACCGGTTTGCATTTCGAGGATATTCGCATGCTTTTAGATGTTTTGCAGACTTTGGTGGATCGAGGCAACACGGTTTTGGTGATCGAACATAATTTGGATGTGATCAAAACAGCCGATTATATTATCGATCTGGGACCAGAGGGCGGAGATGACGGCGGCACGATTGTGGCAGCCGGATTGCCGGAGGAAATCATCAAGGTCAAGAAATCATACACCGGGCAATTTCTGAAACAGGAACTCAAAATATGAGTGAAGGCTCAAAAGTGTGGGCGAGAGGTACGGTAATACTCCTTATCGCCGGTTATGCTTTTGTGGCCGTCAAAAATGGGTGGGTCGGCGATGATGCCTATATCACCTTGCGTATCATAGACAATTTTGTCAACGGTCACGGCCTGAACTGGAATATTTCTGAACGAGTCCAGAGTTTCACTCATCCTTTGTGGCTTTTTGTCCTGAGTATTTTTTATTCTATCACCCGCGAACCGTTTTATACCACTCTTTTCGTATCATTGGGTTTTTCGATAACAGCGGTAATCTGGTTTGGTTTCAAGCTGGCCCGCTCGATTGCGGCGGCGGTTCTGGGTGTGGCCGCGCTTTGTCTGTCCAGCGCCTTTGTCGATTATTCTACTTCCGGTCTGGAAAATCCCCTGACCTATTTAATACTTGTTCTTTTTCTATCCGTTTATTTCAAACGCGATTATGATTTTAAATATCTGGGACTGATGGCCTTTCTGGCGGCAATGGGAGGGTTCAACCGGCCGGATGCTTTGCTTATTTTTCTACCGATGCTGGCAGTCGTCTTCTGGTCATTAAAAGGTCGCCGGGCGGTTTTTGTCGTTCTTATTGGTTTCCTGCCTCTTCTGTTATGGGAACTGTTTTCGTTCTGGTATTATGGTTTTTTCTTTCCGAACACGGCTTACGCCAAACTGAATACCGGCTTGAGTAGTTCCTGGATGTGGACACAGGGTCTGCATTATCTGAACTATTCGATTCGCCATGACCCGTTGACTATTGTTGTGACTGCCGGAGCGTTGATATTACCTTTTTTCTTCCGGCGGCGGCGATTGATGGCGGCGGCGATAGCGCTTGCTCTTTATTTATTATACGTAGTCAAGATCGGTGGATGTTTTATGGCCGGCCGGTATCTGGCCGTGCCATTTTTATTGGCCGTGGTCATACTGACCCAATACGGACTTTCGCTTTCGAAAATCGGGGTTGGCGTTTCGGCGTTGGTCATTCTCACTCTTGGTCTGAGCGCTTCTGGTTCGCCGCTGTATTCGAGCAGTACGGATCAATTTAATCCCAATTTTGTCCAGCATGGAATTGCCGATGAACGCGCCTGTTCCACGCCGACGCACAGCCTTTACAATTATCCCGCCGTAATTCCCAATGACTGGGCCGAGGAAGGGCGCAATGCTCGCCGCGAGGGACGGCCGTTCATGGCCCGGGTTGTCGTCGGCATGTTTGGCTATTTCGGCGGCCCGGAGCTTTATGTTCTCGACCTCAACGCCCTGACCGATCCGCTTCTGGCCCGGTTGCCGGTTAACCAGTATCCTCGCTACCGGATCGGCCATTTCAACCGCGATGTTCCTTTGGGTTATCGCCAAACCTGCCTGACCGGAGAAAATCATATTATCGATTCGGCTTTGGCTGAGTACTATGATCATCTATCGTTGATCGTTCGCGGTGACCTTTTTGACTGCCGTCGGTTTTTTGAGATTATTCGTTTTAATCTGGGGCAATACGATTATCTGCTTGAGGAGTACCAAAAACCTCATTTGTTGAAAATACCTTACGAGAAGATCAACCATCCCCCCAAAGCCGATGCCGAATGGGTTGAGGTCGATTATGCCGCGGTCGGCGATTCCGGGATTGAAATTCAGCTGGAAGATTATTCGCAGGCGGCCAAAATAGAACTAAGTTTGGGGGCTTCCAATCGCTACCGGGTATTGTTTTATAAGGATAGCAAGGAAGTGGCTTTCGGGAATATTCCGGCCATGAAAAATTCCGGTTGGGGTTTGACCGAGGCTCGGATCAGTGTTCCACCTGAGGCGGTTTTATCCAGCTATAATTCGATCAGGCTTCTACCCAACGGGTCAGAGGGGTTGTACATAATCGGATATTTGCGACTGGTGGATGGTGATATAAATTGACGCTTTTTTCCGGATTGCTTGTATAATCTCCAAAGCAGTTGACAAACAGATGTTTCTTCCGCAAATTGGAGGATTGTTGAAATCAACTGGAAAGCGAAAGGAATAACGATGTTAAGAAAAAACGGATTGAAATTTCTCAGTCTCTGTGTTCTGATGGCTCTGGTTATGGCAACTTCCGTAGTTGCCGGAGACAAGAAAGATAAAAAGGAGGGCAAACCCCCCGTGCGAGTAATTATGAGTACAACCCTGGGCGATATCGTCCTGGAGCTTAACGCCGAAAAGGCGCCTATCACCGTGGCCAATTTCCTTAATTATGCCGACAGGGGATACTTCGATGGTACGATTTTCCATCGCGTGATTGCCGGTTTTATGATTCAGGGAGGTGGATTCACGCCGGATATGGTCGCGAAGCCAACCGACCCGGGGATTGAAAACGAATGGCAAAACGGTCTGAAGAATTCGCTGGGTAGTATTGCCATGGCCCGTCGAGGCCGCCAGCCGAACAGTGGCACAAGCCAGTTTTTCATTAACGTCAAGGACAATTTCAGTCTTGACCGGCCCAACGACGGCGCCGGATATGCCGTTTTCGGCAAAGTGGTTGAAGGTATGGACGTAGTCGAAAAAATCAAGATGGTGAAAACAACTACCGTTAAAGGACACGGCGACGTGCCGGTCGAACCGGTTGTTATCAAGAAGGTTGTTCATCTGGATAAGGACGGCAAACCAGTTCCGAGGGTGAAGGGCACCGACAAAAAATAAGCCGTCCATCGGCTGGGCCGATGCCGCTTTGGTGTCGGCCTTTTTAACTGCCCGGTGCGATCTGCCCGAGGCAGGACTCAAATGAGGCTATCTGACTTCCATGCCTAATCAATCAGAGATACGCCAACAGCCGGTAATTTTTACCGATTTTGATGGTACCATATCTATCGGAGATGTCGGCAACCGGCTTTTCCAACATTTCTCTGATGGCCGATCAGGAAAGGCGGTTGATTTGTGGCTGGCCGGGAAGATCGATTCCCGCCAGTGTCTGGAAGAAGAAGGGCAGTCTTTGCGCGATGTGACCGCAGAAGAATTATTCGACTTTTTTGACGGTTTTGCGATTGATCCCGATTTTTCCCCGTTTGTCGATTTTTGTCGCGATAGTGGCTGGCCTCTTTATATATTATCCGATGGACTGGATATCTATATTCACCGGATATTGAAATCTCATGGCCTGACTGATCTGGCCATCTACGCCAACCGGGCCGAACTGGTCGAAGGGCGCCTGAGATTCTCGTATCCCTATTATGAAAATAGTTGTGGAAACTGTGCCAATTGCAAAGGGTATCAGCTTCGTCGGCTTCGCAGGGACGGGCGCAAGGCCGTATATATTGGTGACGGTAAATCGGATTTGTGTGCGCTGCCCGAGGCTGATCTGGTTTTCGCCAAAGGTTATCTGGCCGAACATTGCCGGATAAATGGTTTGGACCATATGACCTTTGATGGTTTTAAAGATATAACCAAAATATTGCGATCCCAGTTTGCTTAAGGCGTGCCACGGATTGCCCCAAAGGAGTAAATCGTGAAAGCAATTATAATGGCCGGAGGATTCGGAACTCGTCTGCGGCCGCTGACGATTAATACGCCCAAACCGATGGTTCCCATCGGAAATCTGCCGATGATGGAGCATGTCGTTAATCTCCTCAAGCGGCATGGTTTCGACGAAATCGTTTCGCTTTTGTTTTTTCAATCGGATGTAATCAAAGACCATTTCCGGGACGGCCGCAAATTCGGGGTCAAGATGGAATATCTTCAGCCGGATCAGGATTTTGGTACAGCCGGCGCAGTTCGCCATGCTGCCGATTTTTGCAATGAAACGGTGCTGGTAATCTCCGGTGACGTTTTGACCGATTTTGACCTGACTTCGGCTTTCCGCTTCCATCAGGAAAAAGAGGGCGATGCCACCATTCTGCTGACCCGGATGGAAAACCCGCTGGCCTTCGGTATCGTCATCACCGACGCCGACAACCGGATAACCCGGTTTATGGAAAAGCCTTCCTGGGGCGAGATGTTTTCCGATACCATCAACACCGGTGTCTATATACTGGAACCGAAAACGGTGCGCCTGATTCCGCCCAAAACAAATTTCGACTTTTCGCAAAACCTTTTTCCGGTGATGCTGCAGAAGAACATGAATCTGCTGGGAAAGATCGCCACCGGATACTGGCGTGATATCGGCAATATCGACGAATATACCCGCGCCCACAGAGATATTCTGGAGGGCAAGGTCGATCTAACCTATACAACCGTTCGTCAGGAACGGGATGGGGCGGTTATTTATTCGGGACGCGATGTAGTCTTGCCCGAAAGCGTAGCCTGTGCCGGAACGGTGATGCTGGGAAATAACTGCCGGGTCGGCGAAAACTGCCACCTGACAAATTCGATGATCGGCGAAAATGCGGTTTTGGGAGAGAGTGCGGAAGTTACCGATACGGTCATTTGGGGTGATACAACCATCGAACCATTGACCTCCATATCCGGGGCCATTATCACCAATCGAGTGCAGATCGGTAGGAATGTTTCCATTCTGGACAAGGCCGTTATTTCCGATGATTGTCGGATAGGAGCCGGGGCGACGGTTCGGGCTAACTGCAAAATATGGCCGGGCAAAGTTGTCGATGAAGGCGCCACCGTATCTTCGTCGATAGTCTGGGGCGAAAAATGGAATCGTGAACTGTTTTCCGACTCCAAAGTTTCGGGGCTGGGTCTGACCGAAATAACTCCGGAGATGGCTGTCAAACTGGGCGCCGCTTTTGGCGCCTCGCTGGGCCGCAAGCAGAGAATTATCGCCAGTCGCGATGCTTCCGACGCCACCCGTTTGCTTAAAAGATCAATCATGTGCGGGCTGATGGCTACCGGCGTCGATGTCGATGATTTGGAAATATTGCCGACGCCGGTTCTGCGTCATGCACTCAAGAATGGCCGTTATGCTGCCGGAATCTATATCCGTCACAATCCTATCGATTTCAATTCAGTGGATATCATCTTCTTTGATGGCTCCGGGCAGGATTTGCCGACTTCGACCGCCAAAAAAGTCGAACGCTCCTTTATTAATGAAGATTTTCCACGGGCTTCAATGGTCGAAACAGGTCATCTGGAGCAAGAAGACCGCCTGTTCGATTTTTATAAGGAAGATTTTTTACATACCATCGATGACGAGAAAGTAAAAACCAGCGATTTCCGCGTTGTCATCGACTATTCCTACGGCTCGGTCGGTCAGTTTTTCCCGGCCATAACTTCGGCTCTCGGCATCGATGTTCTCAGTCTCAACGGTTACCCCAATCCATCCAAGGCCTCGGAGCATTCCAAGAACCTGAAAACACACATCCATCAATTATCCACCATTGTCTCGTCACTGTCGGCTGATCTGGGATTGATGATCAACCCGGCTGCTGAAAAAATGATCGTTATTGACGAGAAAGGGCGCGAAATCAGTAACCAGCTTATTTTGCTGATGATTTCCGAACTGTATTTGCAGACACATTCGGTGCGCCGTATTGCCGTGCCGGTCGATGCTTCGATGGGTATGGAAAAAATTGCTTCCGAATTCAACGTGGAAGTCTTGCGCGTCCGCAATGATCATCTGGCCATGATGGATGCCCATCTGCGCTCGGGCGTCGATTTTGTCGGCGGTACCCGAGGCGGTTTTATTTTCCCCGGTTTTCAGATCGGGGCCGACGCCATGTATGCTGTCGTTAAATTACTGGAGATGATGGCTACCACCGGTGTAAGGCTTGGTGACCGAAGCGAGCGTTTCGACAATTTTATCCGCAAAACTGTTTCGGTTCCCTGTCCCTGGGGTAAAAAGGGGCAGGTGATGCGAACACTTATCAACTCGACTGAGAACAAACAGCGGCAACTTATCGACGGTGTTCGTGTTTTTGTAAACGGCGGCTGGGTGCTGGTAGCTCCTGACCGACAAACGGCCTCGTTCGGAATTCTGGCCGAGGGCGAATCGCAGGATGTTGTGGATCGAATCGTCAAGGAATACAGCGAACTGGTAGAGACGTCGCAAAGTTGATCCTTAACCACAATTGGCTAAAAATGTGATTGCCAGCCTTTTGTTATTTCAATAGATTTATATTATTCGACATATCGAGGGTATATCACACTCCTTGATCTTATGAATAACAACAGTAATTGTAACAGCCAGTGGCCTGAGGAGATATTATGCCGAACTGCGAAATTGGAAATATCGCCTGGTATGAAGATGGTAACTCTATTTCGGCCGGCGAACCGGGGATTTATCACTCATATATGGCTTCTCTGGCCACGGTTCTCAATTCTCTGGATGACCGATTCGATCCCATCTGGATGATGGGTTCGGGCGCGTTTGCGTTTCGGACGTTTGTCAACGAGACATTCTGTCCCAGCGCCATGAGTATATTCGATTGGAAAGGGATTCTTCCCGAAGCGGTCGAGCAGGCCGGGTATCAATGCCGATACATAAGCCGCATGTGGGATGAGAAGAACCTGGAAAAGGAGAGAAGAGAACAGGCTGAAACCGCTATTATCGACAGTATTGACCGAGGTATTGGGGCTGTGGTCTGGGATGTTCATGATTGTGAGTGGGGCGTGATCATCGGTTATGACACCGATAAAAAACAGTATATAACATTGACCAATTCCGGCAAAAGATCCAATCTACCATTTCAAAAATTGGGTAAAAACGGTATCGATATTCTATCGGTGGCCATTCCTGTCGAGCGCAATGATCGATCAAGAACGGATATTATTAACAAGTCGCTAAAGGCGGCTTTGGCTCATGGCGAAGGGAAGGAATGGACGGATCGTCCGAAATACCAAAACGGTCTGGCCGCCTATGATCTATGGTCAACGCTTTTTGAACGCTGGGGGCTGATCGTTCAAGCAGGCAATGAAAAGAATTTGCCCAAGGATATTCCGCAGTTTTCGACCTATTATGCCGGTCATTGCTATTCGGCTCGTTGCTATGCCCGGGACTATTTGCGAATGATCTCAAAAGAAAACAAAGCTCTTGATCCAGCCATCGACTCATATACAAAAGTGGCTGAATTACTTAAGCCGGTTTGGGATTTCTTCTCCTTGGGGAATTCGCCCGATTTGGCTGTTTTGCAGAAATTTGCACAAGATATCAAGCAGGCTGGTGAGATGGAGAAGGAGGGCTTGGACCATATCAGAGCCTATCTGGAAGAAGTATAATAGAGATTGATTCGCGGAGATCTTTGCATGTTCAGAGCAACTGATAGGAGCAAATGATGTTTTGAAATCCTTATGTGGGAATTCTGGGTTAAACCAGATAATAAGTTCGAAGGAGCAACACTATGAACAATCAAAACAATAATCGTCAAGCAAGTATATTTGGCATGAGCATTTTTCGTTTGACTAACACCCCGGTGTATGTTGCTTTGTTGCTACCTCTTTCTTTAATAGTCTATGGGGGTACATCTGATATGTCTCAAAATCAATCTGGACAACAACTTGAAGTTAATACTGAGTTACTGGAAATGTTGGCAAAGTGGCAGACTGTACGCACTCCAGGTAAAGGGCATGAATTATTAGGCAAGCTCGCAGGTGAGTGGGATATCACCCTTCGCTTTCATGGTAGAAAACAAAGCTGGGAATCAAAGTGTACATCACAATGCACCCTGCTTCATGGTGGCAGATTCCTGCTTGAGCAGATAACAGGCGAGATATATGCACCTGATGAAAAGGGGCATATGCGACTTGAACCTTATACTGCTACACGCTTTCTTGGCTATGATAATTACAAAAAGGCATATGTTGGAGCTTTCGCAGAAAACCAAAACACCTATTTCTTAACTTTCCAGGGCCATGAAAAACCTGGTGGCTCTGATCAAATCCCAATGTTCGGTCTTTCTGATGAACCTATGTTGGAAATTCAGGATGCAACAATGAAGTATGTGTTAAGCCTAAAGAATAACGATCACTATGTGTGGGAAGTATATGCATTAGCAGTCGATGATAATTACAAAGTTTTTGACTTTGTCTATACTCGCCGAAATGCAGAACGCTGATTAAAATACTACTTCGAACAACGGAATTCAGTTCGGTAACCGGGGAACTCTCCTCTGTGCCAATATAAGATAAACATATTTTCTATTTGACCTTTTTTTTTCTAAACCTTCGGTTACCTTTTTCCGTATTAAAACACAGATTAAGCCGCCTTTCTGTTCAAACCCTCAACGCGGCATAATCGGGACGGGATTATGCGCGAGTTATGCAGAAGGGTATTTTTTATACCTTTGTGCCAAGGCAGTGAGACAAAAAACAAGAGAGGGTTTGAACATGGATTACTCACCCAAACACAAGACGATGCTCATTCTTTGTATCAGCCTGGCCGGGCTAATTCTGGCGGCAACTCCGGCGCTGGCGACAAAGACATTCGAGCCGGTTTATAATCCCAGCCTCGAAATCCTCAGGGCGACCGAATCAATTACCGTTAACGGACGCCTTGATGATTTGGGATGGGTCAATGCCGCGCGGGCTGACAATTTTGTTGAGCGTTCACCGGGAGATATGACCCGCCCCGCGGTTCACACCGAGACAATTATCACCTATGACGAGGACAAGCTTTATGTGGCTTTTATTTGCCACGATAATCCCAACACCATCCGGGCGACTATGTGTGACCGCGATCAGTTCGGCGGAGATGATGCCGTGGCCCTGTTGATCGATACCTACGGTGATGCCACCTGGGCTTATGAGTTCTATGTCAATCCCTACGGCGTCCAGAAGGACCGCCTTTGGTCGGCGGTGGCCGGCGAGGACGCGGGCTTTGACCTGATCTGGGAATCGGCGGCGACGATCACCGATTCGGGCTATCAGGTGGAGATAGCCATTCCTTTTGCCAGCATGCGCTTTCCCAGTAAGGATGTGCAGACCTGGAAAATGGATTTCTGGCGCAACCGCCCGCGGGAAAGTTTTATGCAGTATTCCTGGGCTGCTTATGATCGCAACGAACAATGCTGGCCCTGCCAGTGGGGTACAGTGGCCGGTATCCAGAACGTTCGTCCCGGCAAGGGGCTGGAACTTCTACCTGCTTTCGTGGCTAACCAGTCAGGCAATTTGTCCGGCGACGATAATTTCGAAAACGGCGATATCATTGGTGATCTCTCCCTCAACGGCAAATATTCGATTTCCTCCAATGTCATAGCCGAAGCGGCTATCAATCCTGATTTCAGCCAGATCGAAGCCGACGCCGCCCAGATTGATGTCAATTCGACTTTTGCCCTGTTCTATCCGGAACGACGACCATTTTTCCAGGAAGGCAGCGACATTTTTCGCACCCTGTTCAATTCCTTCTATACGAGAACAGTTAACGATCCGCAACTGGCGGCCAAGGTCACCGGCAGGATGGGCGGGACTACTTTCGGTTTCTTTACTGCCGTGGATGAAAATTCGCCTTATATGATTCCTCTGGATCAAAGAAGCATAACTTTAAACACCGATAAAAGCGTAACCAATGTTCTGCGCGGCCTCCAAACCGTTGGCGATGATTCCCGGGTCGGCGTCTTTTTCTCAGATCGCCGTCAGGATGGCGGCGG
>JAAEQF010000701.1 GCA_024231695.1 FCB group bacterium | reverse complement strand
GGACGCCGGAACGGTGACCGCGCTTCGCGTGCCGTCAAACTCGAGGGCCGGGGCCGTCCGCGCTTCGGCGTCGGCGTCGGCGGCGAGGAGCGGCAGCTCCGGGGCGTCGGCCCAGGTAGCGGCGGTGAGCGTGCCCGCGGGCCGGACGAGGGCGTCGCCCACGGCGATTTCCTCGAGCGGCCAGTAGCCGGCTAGGTCGATCTCGTCGCCGCTGAGCCGACTCGCCATGGCGGCGCCGATCTCGGCGGCGGTGCGGGCCCGGCGCCACAGGCGCAGCTCGCTCACCGTGCCCTCGAAAAAGTGACTGCTGCCGGCGCGGCTGCCCACGTACAGGCTCGCCGTGCCGCGGATCGTGCTGGCGACGGTGTCGGTCGCTTGCCCCTGGGCCTCGCCGTCGACGTAGAGCTTGAGCGTCGTCCCATCCCGGACCGCGGCCAGGTGATGGAAGCCGCCGTCGCTGAAGGCATCGGTCGAGACCACCTCGGGATGCGGACTGGCGCCGCTCGAACGGGCGAAGACGAAGTGCCCCGAGCCGCCGCGGTAACGGAGGGCCCAGGGGAAGCCGCCGCCGCCCTTCCACTTCTCCACCACTACCCGCTCGTCCTCGTCGCCGGCCGGCTGGTCGTCGGCCTTGACCCACAGTTCGAGGGTGAAGTCCTCGTCGGGCCGGGCGAAGGCGAGGTCGCCGTGGTGAGGGATCTCGAGGTAGCTGCTGGTGCCGTTGAGCTCCAGGGCCTCGGGAATCGCGGTCGCCGGCGGCGGCGACGGCGTAACCGGCGTCGCGCCGAAATTGCGGCCGGCGAGCGAGGCCCCGGCGTTAGCCGCGGTCTCGCCTTCGCCGTCGTCGAGCGGCCACACCCCGGCCAGGCCGGGCTCGTC
>JAAEQF010000700.1 GCA_024231695.1 FCB group bacterium | reverse complement strand
GATGGCGACACCGATTGTGCCGATAGCGATTGTATAGTAGATGCTGACAGCGATGGTCACAACGCGCTTCCATGCGGAGATGACTGTAACGACGGGAACCCGGATGTAAGTCCGAGTGATCCTGAAGTATGCGACAATAGCATTGATGACGATTGCGATGGCGACACCGATTGTGCCGATAGCGATTGTATAGTAGATGCTGACAGCGATGGTCACAACGCGCTTCCATGCGGAGATGACTGTAACGACGGGAACCCGGATGTAAGTCCGAGTGATCCTGAAGTATGCGACAACAGCATTGATGACGATTGCGATGGCGATATAGATCTAGCCGATAGTGATTGCCCAAGTGGTGTGCAAATGACAGTGCAGGTTACGCTTGGTGATTTGGGTTCACGTCCTGTACCTGCCGGTTGGACAGTACAGGCTCTGGTAGCCGTATTCGATACAACGGCTACTTCAGCAGAAGTTCTGGATCCTACTACAAATGCCCTTTGGGAATACAGTGGGGTCTTTACCTATAACGCAACGGGCCCATATGCCGAATTTGTAATCGACATACCTGTGGCGGGTACCTATGACATAACTGTTGATAGTTACCATACTCTAATGAACTGGAAGCAGGATGTTGATTGTAATAATCCGGCCATAGTGAATATTGGGACGCTAACAGAGGGCGATATCGATGATGATGGAAACATTGGTGTACCGGATATTCAAGCGTTCTCATCTTC
>JAAEQF010000699.1 GCA_024231695.1 FCB group bacterium | reverse complement strand
GGTGGTGCGCACGGCGATCGCCTCGGCCTCGGCCAACAGGCGCAGGCGGTCGGATTCCCTGGCGTTCACGTCGGCCCGGGTTTTCTCCTCCTCGGCCCGTTTTTTCTCGTCCACGGCGATCTCCTGCGCCCTGCGGGCCTCGTCGCGAGCTTCGACCGCGGCCTCCTCCTGCTCCCGGGCCCGCTGCTCGTTGGTCTCGGCGATCGCCTTCTGCTCGTCGGCCGCCTGGCGCTGGACGTCGGCTTCGTCGCGGGCCTCGTCGGCGGCCTTCTTCTCCTCCTCGGCCCGCTGGCGCTCCCGCTCCGCCTCCCGTCGCTTCTGCTCGGCGATCTCGGCCTGCTCCTCGGCCCGCAGGCGCTCGCGCTCGGCCTCGTCGCTCTTGGCGACGGCAATCCTCCGCTGCCCGATGGCCTCGACCATCTGCTGCACGGCGACGACGCCGGCGACCAGCGCCAGGGCGCCGACGACCAGCGCCGCTATCCCCAGCCGCTTGATGCGCCGGGCCTGGCGGCGCTCGCGGTCGGCGACGTCCTGGGCCTTGCGCGATTCCTCGAGGAAACGCGCCTCG
>JAAEQF010000698.1 GCA_024231695.1 FCB group bacterium | reverse complement strand
TCGACCCCTCAGGGGCGGTTTTCAATGAAGAACAATGGGAAAAAATCGGGGCTCTTTGCTATGATGCCGGGCTCTCCTTAAATCTCATGAGATATGCTTCAGCACCTTCTGAAGAATACCGCCTGCCCATCTCCGTAGAGATGGGGGCGGCCCTGACGGGAGTCTTTAATTATGCCAGTGCCGTCACTTATCACAAAGGTAATTATGGTTACAACAAACTAGAGGCCATCTCAAATGCCGACATCTATTTTCACATCATTGTCCCTAATCTTTATGCCGGTTATCCCGTCCTGGTAACCACCAGCGGGGATAATTACGGCCCCCATACGATGATCGTCGACGGCTTTGGATATTCCGGCCGTTTGGGCTACAGCTCGGCCTACTACCACCTCAATGTGGGCCGCGAAGGCACTGAAAACGCCTGGTACCATCTTGGTAATGTTAATGAGGGGACTCATTCATCTTCGAAAATAGAATCAATAACGGCCCAGATTTTTCCCGATACTACCGGCTATATAATTAGCGGAACTACCGTTGATCAGGAGAAAAATACAATCCCCAATGTCTTGGTTACCGCCGAAGATTCTGAAGGGAACACCTATACCGGCACAAGTAATGAGTACGGCAATTTTGGCCTTGTCTGCGCCCCTAATGAAACCTACACGGTAACCGGGGAAAAATTAAATTTTCTCCCCGGCTCCTGGGAAGGTATCAATATGCCCTATACTTATAAAGGCATAGGCAGAAAGAAATACAGGGGCAATTACTATGGCGGGAGCTATTTGGACCAGCCTTTGGTCCTTGAGGCCTGTGAAATTGAATGTCAGGATTTAGATGGTGATGGCTTCGGCAGCCCGGCCAACGAGTGCTGTCCCGACCCAAGAGAGGATTGTGACGATTCCAATGCCAACACCTATCCCGGGGCGATAGAGGTCTGTGATGAAGAGGACAATCAGTGCCCTGACGCCCCAGGCTATACGCCGACCCCCGGCTACGGTACGGTAGATGAAGGCTGTGATTGCACCCTGGTCAGCCCGCGAAACGGTGCCCGGCTGGGAGCGGAGCGGCCCTTCTTTGAGTGGGCCTGTGATGATTTTGACACCTATGTATTTGTGGCCGTCTTTCCTTTCCCCAAGGGCTACCACATTATTAAATTTTGGAGCTTCAATGATACTTATCGGATGCAGTACGGCTATTGGAATAATGTCATTGAGAATACCCGCTGTTACTGGGGAATCTTAGGATACAATATGATGACCGGCGCTTCCGGCTTCCTCGGCCCCTGGTGGTTTATGAAAGGCGATGAAGAGCCGATATATTTCCCTGACCCCAACCTGGAAGCCGCCGTCCGGGTAAAAATCGAGAATCCCTCTGATGATATTTACGCTTCTGAACTACTGGGCATCACAACCTTTGATGCCTCAGGAAAAGACATTTCAGATATCACCGGCATGCAGTATTTCGTTGACCTGGAGTGGCTGAGCTTTGAGAACAACGATATTTCCGACCTCAGTCCGCTAAAAGACCTAGTAAAAATAAGCGGCCTCTTCCTGGGACAAAACCAGATCGAAGCCCTTACTTCTTTATCCGGCCTCTATAATTTAGACCACCTGGAGGTCAATGACAACCTGATCGCGGATATTTACGCGCTGGTCTTAAATCCGGGCCTGGTCGCCGCTGACCAAGTAGATCTACGATCCAATGCTCTTAGCATCCTTTCCTGTGCGGATTACATTCCCAAACTTCTTAACCGGGAAGTTGAGGTAAAGCATGATTGTGACAGCCTCGACACCGATAGTGATGGAGACCCTGACTATACCGACTGCGCTCCTAATGATGCCGACGTTTACCACGGGGCCGCCGAGCTATGTGACGCTATAGATAACGATTGTGATGCCGATACCAGCGATGGCTCGGCCGAAACATGGTATGGCGACCCTTGTGACGGACAGGATTCTGATAAATGCTCCAACGGCCTTTACACCTGTAATGAAGGCCTCCAAAGCTGTCTGGAAGAAACAGAAGATATCCCGGACCTGTGTGACGGGGTGGATAATGATTGCAACGCCGACACTGCCGATGGCACATCAGAAACTTGGTATGGCGACCCTTGTGACGGAGACGATTCCGACAAATGTCAGGAAGGAACATACACCTGCCTTTCCGCGAGCCAGGTATGCAGCGATGAAACCGGTGACGATTTGGAAGCGACCGGAATCGGCTCCACCTGCTCTGACGGCCAGGACAATGATTGCGACGGCCTGATCGATAATAGCGATTGCGGCTGCTATTCTGTCGATACCGACAATGACGGCGATCCCGACAACACTGACTGCGCCCCTTCAGACCCGGCTGTTTATAATGGCGCGGCCGATATCTGTGACGGCAAGGACAATGATTGTCAGCCGGCCACGGCCGATGGCTCCGGAGCCTGTGGTTACGGCGCGCCGTGTGACGGCCTGGACAGCGACCTTTGCCCGGAGGGAACGTATCAATGCCTTTCCGGCTCCTGGTCCTGCAGTGACACCACCGGAGACAGCCTGGACCTGTGTGACGGCGTTGACAATGATTGCAATTCGGCCACCGCTGACGGCTCGATAGAGTCATGGTACGGGGTGGAATGTGACGGCGATGATTCCGACGCTTGCAAAGAAGGGGTTTATACCTGCACCGCCGGCAGTCAAGCCTGCAGCGATACAACGGCTGACAGCCTCGATGTTTGCGATGGCCTTGATAATGACTGTAATTCCTCCACCGCCGATGGTTCCGGCGGCTCCCTGGCCGGCGCCTCCTGTGACGGGCCGGATACCGACCTGTGTCAGGAAGGTACGTACGTTTGTGTTTCCGGGGTGGAAAGCTGCAATGATGCCAGCGCTAACAACTTAGACCTTTGTGACTCCTTAGACAATGATTGCAATGATGAAACAGCTGACGGTTCAGCAGAATCGTGGTATGCCACAGCCTGTGACGGAACCGATAGCGACCTTTGTGAAGAGGGCATCTATTATTGTACCTCCGGTCTTCAGGCCTGTTCAGATTTCACGGATGGCAACTCTGAAATTTGTGACGGCCAGGATAATGACTGCAATCCGGCCACCGCCGATGGCTCCAGCGAATCATGGGTCGGCTCAACCTGTGACGGCCCTGACATAGATATTTGCGAGGAAGGGTCCTATGTCTGTCTGGCCGGGGACCAGAGCTGTACCGACAGTACCGGGCACAATTTTGAAAACACCAAAAGCTCCGGCACTTGCAGTGACGGCCTTGATAATGACTGCGACGGCAGCCTTGACGACGCCGACGGCTGCTGTCTCGCCCCTCAGACTTTTACCAACAAGCTGGGTATGACTTTCCTGTCTATTCCGGGCCGGGGGTTTACCATGGGCAGCCCGGAAGGTGAATATGGCCGTGGCTGCAACGGTGGGCCTCGGCATGAAGTCATGCTTACCAGTAGCTTTTTCATGCAGGAAACCGAAGTTACCCAGGACCAGTGGGCGGCGGTTATGAAAAACAATCCATCATACTTTAGCGCCTGTGGAGGTGACTGCCCGGTCGAGCAAGTCTCCTGGGAGGACGTTCAGCTTTTTATCAAAACTCTGAATGAGCTGGAAGAAACCGAGGCCTATCGCTTACCGACCGAAGCGGAATGGGAATTCGCCGCCCGCGGCGGTAACGATACCGCCTTCGCCAACGGCGGAATATCTGTTACTCTGGACTGCTGCAGCTACGATGCCAACCTCGATGCCATGGCCTGGTATTGTGATAATTCGGACGGCCAAACTCATCCGGTCTCACAGAAACAGGCTAACGCTTATGGCCTTTATGACATGCACGGCAATGTCCTGGAATGGTGCCAGGATAATTACGGAGAATATACCTCCGACGGGCTGACTAACCCGCAAGGGCCGTCCCAAGGCTCGGTTAAAGTCGCCCGAGGCGGCAGCTGGTATCACTGGGCCCAGCATAACCGCTCGGCCTATCGCAGCTATTACCGTCCGGAGGGCCGCAAAAAATTACTCGGCTTTCGCCTGATCGTGCAGACCTGTACGGACAGTGATGCCGACGGCTTTTTCCGCCCTTTTCTTGATGCCGAGTGCGGGACTGAAATCGATTGTGATGACAGCGACGCCGCCGTCAATCCCAACGCCTCTGAAATTTGTGACGGCCAGGACAGCGATTGCAATTCGGCCACGCCTGATGGCTCTGCAGAATCATGGTTCGGCGCAGCCTGTGACGGCTCAGACACCGATTTATGTCAGGGCGGCACCTATATTTGCACCTCCGGGAACCAGATCTGTAACGACAGCGTCAGCAACAGCCTTGAAGGCCCGGTCGGCCATGCCACCTGCAGCGATGACCTTGATAACGATTGTGACGGAAAAATCGACGGTCACGATTCAGAATGTATCGATACCGATGTCGACCAAGACGGCGATCCGGGGCTTACCGATTGTGCCCCGACCGATCCCACTGTATATCACGGCGCCAAAGAGTTATGCGACGGCAAGGATAATGATTGTGATTCCTCCACTCCTGACGGCTCCTCCGAATCATGGCTGAGCACGGCTTGTGACGGCCCTGACAGCGACCTCTGTCAAGAGGGTATTTACTCCTGTCAGTCAGGAGTCCAAACCTGTTCCGATTACACCGGTCATAACTATGACCTCTGTGACGACCAAGACAACGATTGCAACAGCCTTACCCCTGACGGCTCTGGAGAATCATGGTATGGGACGGCCTGCGACGGTCAAGACGACGACTATTGCCT
>JAAEQF010000697.1 GCA_024231695.1 FCB group bacterium | reverse complement strand
CCGAGGTTACCGGTGTCACGGATGTCCTGGGTATCGCGGATGCCACGCATGTCACGCATGTCGCGGGTCTGCTGGAGACCGCCGAGGTTACCGGTGTCACGGATGTCCTGGGTATCGCGGATGCCACGCATGTCACGCATGTCGCGGGTCTGCTGGAGACCACCGAGGTTGCCAGTGTCGCGGATGTCCTTGGTATCGCGGATGCCACGCATGTCACGCATGTCGCGGGTCTGTTGGAGACCACCGAGGTTACCGGTGTCACGGATGTCCTTGGTGTCGCGGATGCCACGCATGTCACGCATGTCGCGGGTCTGTTGGAGACCACCGAGGTTGCCAGTGTCGCGGATGTCCTTGGTATCGCGGATGCCACGCATGTCTCTCATGTCACGGGTCTGCTGGAGACCGCCGAGGTTACCGGTATCACGGATGTCCTTGGTGTCGCGGATGCCACGCATGTCTCTCATGTCGCGGGTCTGCTGGAGACCACCGAGGTTACCAGTGTCACGGATGTCCTTGGTATCGCGGATGCCACGCATGTCACGCATGTCACGGGTCTGCTG
>JAAEQF010000696.1 GCA_024231695.1 FCB group bacterium | reverse complement strand
TCGACCCGATCCCACCGTCGTCCACCGGCTCACTCTGCTGGCGGGCAGCCGGCGTAGCGGCGACTACCAGGCAGCAGCTCTCAGGGCCTTCGTCACCGCCTGCGAGCGTGCGGACGGCGACGAATCCACCCTGGCCGAGGCGCGACGGGGTCTGGCGGAGATCGACTCGGCCGCGGCGACGCCGGTGCGAGACGCCGCGCGGCTGCTCGCCCGCCGCTGGCTCGAACCGGAGCTCTTCGCGGCGGAGATGCGCGGCAAGGATGCGAGTATTGCTGACTGGAGGCACTGTTTTGCCGACCGGCACGCCCGTTCCTTCTGGGTCGACGCCGTCGTCGAGCACGGTGCCCGCCGCGGCGAGAGCGAGCTCCGAGTGGTCGATCGCGTGCTTGAGTTGTTGGCGGCGGAGCCGGAGGACTCTCCGGTCTATCTGCCAGAGGTCCTGTTTTTCCTCACTGAGCGACGTCCGGGATGGCTCGTCGACGGGGTGCTCCGCAAGCTGGAGCAGGGCGACGCGAACACCCGCCTCCGCGCTGCCCG
>JAAEQF010000695.1 GCA_024231695.1 FCB group bacterium | reverse complement strand
GTAGGCGTAATTGGAAGTCGCCCCGGCAACGGATTCGGTCTTGTTGGTAATGCGCCCGGCGTCATCCCGGGTCAGACTCAATGCAGCGAGAGCCTGACTGTTAACCGTAAATGTCTGGTCTGATATTTCACCATACCCATTGAAAGTTCGATTCAGATTGATCGATCCGTCGCTGACACCCTCGGGAAGGCCATTCTGGGCGTTTCTGGTAATGGTGAAGTCGCCGGAGCCGGTCAGAAGACCGTCGTTATCGTAGGTGAATGATTCTGAAGAGCCGGCATAGGTGAAGCCGGTCAGGTTGAAATCGTTATTGTAAGTGTATGATAGCGTCTGGTTCAAGGCCCCTGTCAGCGTTTCCGAGGTGAGGAGATTGCCGTCATAGCCGTAAGCGATAGCCTCGGCGCCCTTGGTGATCGAATCCACTCGCGTGCTACAACCATAGGTGAAATCGATGTTTCCTTCCGGCGTCTGGATTTGCATCAACCTTGTTTTATCAAAAACATTCAGGATCTGCTTACCGGAAGGGAAGTTGGTTTCGATGAGCCGGCGATCTTTGTCGTACACGTAGGAATATTGTCCGCTCAAAGGGGCATCGTAGGAATCGCCAAGATTAACCTTATCGAAGCCGAACTCATGGTCGATCATAGATGGCGTGGTGAGCACTGTCATGTTGTCGTTCTTATCATATGTAAACTGAACAATAGAAGTATCCGGCTGGTCCATCCGAATGACGCGGCCAACGTCATCATAAATGTACGATGTGGTGTGGTTTTCAGCGTCAGATCG
>JAAEQF010000694.1 GCA_024231695.1 FCB group bacterium | reverse complement strand
TAACCATAGGTATTGAGTCATCTCAGACCGTCCTTTTTTGAATTAACTTCAAATTAACGCCGATTGTCACCAGACCATGAAGCCAATGCCCTGCCGAGTTGATACGCATTGCCTGCGGCAAGATGCCTTAAAAATGATCGATAAAACCTGACGGTGTACCGACTCGATAGGTTTGGCTTATAGCTCTCATTGATCGAGTGCAAGCCGTGGAAAAATAAAAATGTCGTCATAACAGACCCCTTTTATAAAGGTTGTTGCCAGTGCTGCCGAATTTCCCAAATATCTAACAATTTCATACCTTTAACCTATAAACTATAATCGTGCAATATTAAAGTAACTTTTTTAGAGGGTGTTGTCAAGTATTATTTTAAACGTTTTTGTGCTTGACAAATGATAAAAGCACAAGATATGGTGTAACCATGAAAAAATATTTCGATATTCTAAAAAAACATTTTGGCACGCACAAGGCCGCGGCCGAGGCACTTGGAGTCAGCTACAATCGATATTTGGTTTGGTCCTGGCATCCCACAAAAATGC
The DNA here is from genome assembly GCA_024231695.1 of FCB group bacterium. Classification (GTDB taxonomy): domain Bacteria; phylum Zixibacteria; class MSB-5A5; order GN15; family JAAZOE01; genus JAAEQF01. Next base: position 11,564 of record JAAEQF010000694.1, on the reverse strand, counting down.
CAAAGCGATCTCAAATGCTGATCAAGCTCGCGGCCGAGTCTGTGACCCTGCGGTCCAAGTCGATTCTGTAAACCCGCTCGAACCAGACAAGGGGGGATTATGGCCCAAATCGCCATGGCCGGATTTCGGTCCGATTGCCTACCAGGTGAGTCGGTGCCGATCTATCAAAAACGGATCGACAACCCGTGCCGGAGCTGTAAATTCTCGGCCCGGGACAAAAAGCACAGTGATTGTATGGCTTGTCAGTCTCCGCAATCGTATTTATCGGCAATCGAATACAACGACCCCAGCTTGATTATTCAACCCAACCCACCGGACCCACCCACCCCGCAGATCCGCAAAGAAGAAGAACTCGATCTCATGTGCACATATCCAAAATGCACGAATAACGCCCGGTACGCCACTCCCCAATACTGTCAACGCCACTGGATGCGCCAACACTACCGGGTCACACACGGACTGCCGGCAGACGATAAATATCTCGACCTGGTGGGCATGGCATACGTCAAGGCGATTACAGCCGACGGCTGGGAGCGCACACCTGGAGGTAAATGGAGGCTAAAAGATGCCCTATCGTAAATTTGACACCGGCACCTGGCACGATAAAAACTTCGAGGCACTTGAACCAATGGAAAGATATTTGTTTATCTACCTTTGGACCAACGACATTACACCACCGTCAGGGATCTACGATTTAAGCCTCAGACGGATGTCATTTGACACCAAGCTACCTTCAACCGACCTTCAAGGGTACTTGGTGAATTTGGGTAAAATGGTTGAATATGACACCATGAAACAGGTCGTTTTTGTCAAAAAATTTCACAAGCGGCAATGCCAAAATAAAGACTTCGCTAAGAGTGCTCTACAACAGGTGGTCGACGGGTATCCCCAACACCTGCAAGAGTTTGTTTTAATTAATAAATCGATCATTAAAAAATATAAGTTACAAGTACCACAAATAAACCCACCTACCCTTGAAGCACCCTTGAACCCCCCCACCATGTCTATCAGTAACAGTAGCAGTAACAGTAACAGAACAGAAAAAGATAAAGAAAAAACTAACAAAAAAGAAAAATCCATAAAACCCGAAATCCTGGAAAACTCCGATAACCTGATAGATGAAATAATCCAAGACTTAAACCAGGTCACAGGCAGGGGATTTAGAACGCAAACCGAAAGCTATCGAAAGCTCGTTGCTGGTCTGTTACGCAAAGGATTTATTTTTGAACAGTTTCACCAGGTGCACATTCACAGGGCTAAAAAATGGTTAGGAGATCCAAAGTATCAAGAGTTCCTCAGACCGCAAACCCTGTACGGCAATAAATTCGATGCCTACCTACAAGCGGCAACAAACGGCACCAAAACCATAATATCCGAAACACAGCGGCATAACCTACAAGTCGCAGAGAGGTTCTTACAAGATGAAACAGTCTGACAAAACGCAATTTATAGATATCATCGGCTCATTGGCGGAGATACACAGCAGGCAACTATCCGAAACCGCTATTAAAATCTATTGGTTTGCCCTAAAAGAATTCACTATCGAACAGATCAAACAAACAGCAGCCCATTTGATTAAATACAGCGAATTCATGCCTAAACCTGCTGATTTTACAAAGATTTTAGAACCGGCCGACCAGGACCAGGCCCAACTGCAAGCGCAATTGGTTCTTAACAGAATAATGATTCATGGATCACAAGGCAGACCACCAACTTTCGCAGATCCAACAACCCGGGCCGTGCTCGATTCTATGGGAGGATACAAAACCATTTGCCGGACTATGACCCAAAAACAAGAACCATTTTGGAAACGAGAATTCCGCCACCTGTACCTGGCACACAAGGCCACCAGCGATAAGCAAATGATCGAGGCAGCACCAGAGATAAAAAAATTAACTCAAGCCATAGGGAGGGAACCGTGAAAACTATTTACATCAAAAAGATCTTGCCGGAGCTCGACAAGCTCGAAACCGCTATCATGAGCAACCGGCACAATGGCCAACTACCCAAGATCCGAACCAGGTATCTTGACCTGCTAACCGCTATCGATGCGGACCGCAAACCCTGGTACAAAAAAATCATAAAAAACGGAGGGAACAAAAATGGAGATACCGGATAAAAACACCCTGCACACCTACATCGATCAACAGAAAACCGTATCGGCTAACCTCGATAACCTCAACGCAAACGACGTGCAGAGGGTCCTGGACGAACGTCAAGAGGATTTTGAAGGCTATTGCATACCTGATATGGCCACAATGGCCGTGCGCTACCTGGGAGAGTACGACAACGAACGCTACACGAACCTAAAAATACAGGACGCAAACGAACGAACTCTACATATTCAGCTCGACAACCCAGCTTCCGAAATCCTCATAACACACGGGGGCATCGTCAAGTATAACTCCGCCAGGGATATACTCCGAGTCGGTAACTATATGATTTTACTCAGGGAACTGGCCCTAAAGGCCCAGGATAAAATAGACGATCAACGAAAAATTGAACGTGAAGAAAAAAGGCTTGCGGTTATTCGGCAGTTACGGTAACTTTTTGGTCAATCTTGGTTAAAATGTAAAATAAATTTACTTGCCATGACCAAAAGGGCCAAAAAATCACCACAGGGAACCGTCGACCTCGAAAAACTGCGGGAGATGCTACAAGCTGGCATCAAGCAAACTGAAATCGCCCAGCACATGGGTGTTACTCCCGCAGCTATCACCAGGGCTAAAAAACGTATCGGTTTTGAGACTCAAACCGTCGTGCTCTCCAAGATGTCCACACAGTACGTTGACAGCGGTTTCAACGTCTTTGAGCAACTCTCCGAACTCAACGGCTACGCCAAATCCATACTACAAACACTCGTGGCCGCCCAGGACGGGGACAAGGCCGCCCAGGCTAAACTGGCACTGATGGCAGACTCCAAATCACCCCGGGAGATGGTTGCGCTATACATGCGTGAAATCAGGGCTCAAATGCAGCTACAAAAAGATATCTTCAGCCAGCTATACGACATCAAGGTTTCAAGGGAATTCCGGCGTGCCGTCCTGGAGGTTATCGAGGACGTTGACCCAAGATTGAGGGATGAAATTGAACACAAATTACGACGTCGCGCGTCAATTTTCAATGCTCTTGCAGGGGATAAGAGTCAACTCGAAGGATGACGATGATGTCAATTACGGGCTTTATCGTCAAGATCCGGTTGGGTTTGGTGAGAATGTCCTAAAAGAGAAATACACCGACCAGGTTAAAGACCTTCTCCGCTCAGTCCGCGACAACCAGATCACCGTTGCCAAGAGCGCTAACGCCACCGGCAAGACGCACGCGGCCGCTCGCGTAGCTATCTGGTTCTACAAGTGTTATCGCTTGCCGAAGGTGTTTACAGCGGCCGCTCCCCCATTAAAAAACCTCGAGGACCTACTCTGGGGTGAAATCGGCAATATCATCAGGAAAAACAAGCGGTTATTTAGGGGTGATTACATTAAATCCCTTAGAATCGCCACAGCTCCGCCTTTGCGTGAAATTGACCTGGCGGACGATAGCGACCAGGACGAGGCGGAGATCAGCCTGATTACGGGCCTAACCATCCCCAGCAGCGGGAGCGCATCGGACCGGGAAGCTACATTCAGTGGCAAGCACGCGCCTAACCTCCTGTTTATATTGGACGAAGGCGATGCGATACCAGACGAGGTATACCGGGGCATTGAGTCGTGTATGTCTGGTGGCCACGTTCGTTTGTTAATTATGTTCAATCCGCGTGCAGAGCAGGGCGAACCGTACCGCATGGAGAGGGACAAACGGGCTAACGTGGTGCACCTGGGGGCTTTCCAGCATCCCAACGTCGTCAAGGGTGAGGATATCATACCTGGCGCCGTGACCCGGGGTGTGACCATCCGCAGGATTAACGAGTGGTGCCGTCCGACGGTGGCGGATGAGAAGATCGATAGCGAATGTTTTGAACTCCCGGCGTTTTTGGCAGGGCAGACTACCAGGAGCCCGGCAGGCATCGAGTATCCGGACCTCAGGCCAGGGCATTACAAGATCCTCAACCCGGCGTTTAGCTACATGGTCCTGGGGCAGTATCCGGCGCACGGCAGCACCCAGCTGATCAATGCGGAGTGGATCAACCGGGCACGGACCAGGTGGGACAGCTACGTCGTTGAGCACGGGCAGCAGCCACCGACTGGCTCAAGCGCTATCATGGGCGTTGACATCGGGGAGTATGGCACGGACAGCAGCGCCGCCTGCTTTCGGTACGGTGGCTACATCGAGCCCATCATAACCTGGGGTGGAGTGGATACGTTTGAGAGTGCGAACAGGGCATCCATCGAGTTCAAGTCACGACGCACGCTCAGCGCCAATGTGGACGCTACTGGCATCGGGAGCGGGGTTGCGCCGGTCATGGTGGACCGAGGATGCAGAGCGCTACCCGTTAAAGTGGCCGAATCGCCCACACAAGTTTCAGACCTGGGCAGATTCAATAAGTTGCGGGATCAGCTTTGGTGGTCTGCCCGGGAATTCTTGCGCACAGACCCGGGCGCGATGTTACCGCCGGACGAGGAATTGGTAGAGGAGCTTTTGGCCCCGACGTATGAGATTGTTAACGGGAAAGTTCGGATCATGGCGAAGAAGGACATGCGGGAGATTTTAAAGCGGAGCCCTGATCGGGCGGACGCACTGTGCCTGACTTTTTACCAACCGGGGCTGTTGTTTCCTGATGCAGAGAAGATGAACCGTCCGTTGGTGGATAAGCGGGTGTAAATATTATATTATTTTTTTTATAGTTTGGAAAAAGGGGGGTAGCATGAAAAAGCTATTTTTGGCGGCAATTATTTTATTTTTATTTACGTCTGGTGTTTATGCTGGTGAGGGAGTGTTTCCTAAAGATCATAAGCATCTTGCCATGCAGGTATCGACATTGGGTTGGATAATGCAGACGGACACGGCGATAACCGATAGTGGGGTGCGGATAGTGGGGTATTTGATGGACACGGGCATTTGGGTATCTACTGGGGATTTATCTCACATATCGATGTTGCATAACGCAGCGGCGATGCTTGTGCCGGTGGGGGTACACGTTACGGTGGTTCATAGCGACAATACATTTGAGTGGGACACGTTGCATTTGAGTAAATAGCTGTGGGCTGGTGTTTATGAATAATTACACATTCATCACCAACGTTGCATATGGCGGTTGGGGGGAATTTTTCGATAATGATCGAATCGAGCCGTCTGGCAAGGCGGGGATGGCGTATTTAGATCCAGACCCGAACCAGACCGGGTATTTTATGAAGCACGGTTTTAGCAAACATGATGTCAAGCGCCTGGAGGGTCATGGTTATTTAGATCCTGTGAAACAGTTTATGGACATGAAAAAGAAGCTGGCAGCGGCCTTGGAAGACGCCCAGGATTTACGGGGCAAGTTATTATCCGCGAAAAAGAAATTACGGGAAAAACCCAAAGAGGCCGAGGTTGTGATATCGGTGGAGTCTTACAAGTACGTTTTAGAGCGCCTGGAGCAAGTTACTGAGCAAAGGAACTTGGCAACGCGCAAATACAACGATCTGCGGGTAAACGCCTCCCGTGCTTTAGGTGGTATGTTGCCGTATGATTGGGACAAAAAGGAGGATGAATGATAACCCTTGAGATCCCGGGCAAGCCGATAGCGAAAAAAAGGCCGCGATTTTGGGCTAAGTCGGTAAAGGGCAAGGCCGTTAGTGGCGTTTACAAGGACGCGGACGAATCGACGGCGGAGGGCAAGTTCAGTTTATTGGCGTGGGAGCAGTTGCGTGTGCAGGAGCTTGACTTGCCGCTTACGGGGGCTTTGATTGTACGATGTTTGTTTTTTCTGCAAAGGCCGAAGTCTCATTTTGGCACGGGCAAAAACTCGGACAAATTAAAGCCGAGTGCGCCAGAATATCACATAATTCGTCCAGATATCGATAATTTATTAAAATTCGTGTGTGACGCATTGAACGGTGTTGCCTGGAAGGACGATAGTCAGATTGTTTTAAAATCAGGCCAGAAAATGTACGGCGATCCGTCCACATCGGTCATTATCGACGAATTTCTGCCTGGTGGAGTCTTAAAATACGCAAGGAGGAAAAAATGGCTAAGAAACTATCAGAACTACAGTCGGAGCTGACCGAGATCAAGGATCAGTTGGGAGCGGACGGTTTGTTTATTATTGCGATAACGGACGATTACAAGAACGTTGAAACCACGGCGTATGGCTTGAGCACGGTAGGTGCTGTGCATTTTATGGCGGCATTGATAAAAGAGCTTTCGCTGCAAATGGTGGATGCCGAGTCCGAGGAAAAAAGCAGCATTATTTCCCTTGACCCCGATAGCGGGTCCGGTAGCCCGGGGTTGGTGTAATGAGAATAATCCGCATCCTGGTGGACAAAAAAGACACCGAGCGCGCGAAGCGGCTGGGTGACGAGCGCTACGAGATTTGCAAGGCGGTAAATCATCGCAACGATTTTGTGCCTTATCGGGACCGTTGGGGAGCGCTGGGCGAGATAGCTTTTGGCAAGCATTACGGATTGCCGGTCAACGAGGATTTTTCCAAGAGCGACGGCGGGTACGATTTTATCATCAACGGCTGGAAAATAGACGTAAAGACGACCCCGGCCGAAAACGGCCGGTATCTGCTGCTCAGAAAACCGGCCCAATACATTACCGACCTGTACGTCGCTGCGCGCTGGGGCACCAGGCCCTGGAGGATCGAGCTTTTTGGCTGGGCCACGGGGCTTGAGATGTCGAACGCAGACGACGCGCCAGCCCACATCGCAAAGCACCACCCGGCTTACGGCATTCACGCAAATAAACTGCACGCTATGGACAGCTTTAACGAGCTGATACGGAAGGAAAAACATGAGCCTTGCAAGACGTATTCGCAAGAATCGCTTTTTGGCGGGGCTGGGCAAACGGCCCGGCAGAGCGCGGGATCTGAATTTTAAGACGGACCTAAAAAACGCCCCGAAAGCGGCCAGGGCTTTGTATTACAAGTACCGGAAAAAATAATGGATAACGCTCCGAAATATTATATATTTCTCAAGTGTGTAAAGTGCGACGCGGGGATTTTGTTCATGAAAGACCTGTTGGCCCTTGACACGTGTTGGCGTTCGGAAGTTTACTGTGAGTTTATCGAGCGGCACACGCAAATATGCGACGGTTTTGATTTTAAGCTCGTACGAATGCGGCACTATGACGGGGATGACGAATGATATGCAAGTATTGCAACTGCGACATACCCGACAAGACGGATGATTATTACAATAACGACCATAGCAAGATTTATTGCCCCACTTGCAAAAGCTGGCAGCGATCTCAGGAGCCAATCGCCGCAGACGCAGTTGAATCTATGGCGTACACAGGCCGCGTCCTCAATACGAGTTGGGATAAAATGGGCAAGCCCAAAGAGCCGGTGGCCGTGACGAAAGACGATTACAGCAGGCTTTACGAGTCTTATTGCAAATTTCGGTGCGAATTGAACGAAGATTACGTCAGAGATGATATCGAAGTAACCGGACCGACTTTTGATCAATATTTACAGATGCTTATTTTGAAAAATATGTGAAATCATGGATGATTACATCGTCTTAAAATCCGAGCTGCTTTACAACCAGACGATTCAGCACCACCTAAAGACCGATTCCGATAAGCCCGAGATCGTCCGGTACGATTCCATCGTGTGTGGCTTGAGCTGGCCGACGCCAGAGTCTCCGGCGTATTACGTTATCGTCGCAAGGGACTGGATCGCGCCGGACAAGTTCAGAAAAAAAGACGTTGCCACCGTGCGGGTTTTAGCGGAATTTGAAACGCTGGACCTGGGTTTAGAGCCCCTTTTTAGGCGCATGACCGATGACCTGTCCCAGCACTGGTGCGACGATATTTATACCGACATGGGCGAGGTTTGGGAGGGGCACGTGGAGGCGTTTCGGGAATACTCCGACACGCACGACATCGAGCACGGGTACTTGCAGACCGCGCCGTATATAGAGAATTTTCAGTTGGGGCTGTCTATTATCATCGACTGGCACTCGGCCGGTAAAATCATTATTCCGGACAATATGCGCGCATTTGGCCAGATCAAGAACGTTTCGCGGCTGGACCTACTCGAATCGCCCGAGGTTTCTTTATTCGCCATAAACGCCTTGCGGTTCGCGGTGTGCGCTTTACATAAATCCGGCCAGAACGTTTACGGTGACGACATACAAGAGATGCTGACCGACTTAACGCCTGGCGGGTACGCTTACAGCTCACCGAACAAATCAAGGGGGTAAAATGAATGTAATCGTCGTGCCTGGGTTTTTTAAGAATAAATACTTCAACGCCGTTGAGTGCAAGATTATCAAAAAACACGACATGCTTTATTCGAGCGTGTCGGCGAATTCTGTCCAGGCCCAATACCCGCAACAAGTCACGTTCTCAGGGCCAGATGGGCAGATACGCACCGGCTATACGGAGGGGCATTATGGAGCCGTAACTTTTGAATAACCCACCCACACAAAGGAGACTAAAAATGCCACATCTACGAACAACGTCCGGCAAGGATATTGAGATCGCCAAAGAATCATTCGACATTTATTGGGAGGATCTCGGTTGGAAATCAAGGGCTTACATCGAAGTTACGGACGCTGACGGGTTTAAATTCCAGATAGATCCGCAGCGCGTGGAGTATTTTTCCAACAAAGTTCTTGACAAGCCCGTCAAAAGGCGTGTAAGAAAGAAACAACCTTCCCCCGGCCAGTCCACTTCTGCGGCCAAAAAAGTCACCAAGACAACCCGATCACGCTCCAAAGCTGGACCCGCAAAATCGAAATCACCCGTAACCGACAAGGGCAAAGCGGATGCCAGCAACAAAGGAAATACAGTCACTTGACGAGTCCAGCCGTGACGCAAAGGGCGAATCTGACGGTAAGCTCTTAGCCAGGCTCATAAACTGGTTCGAGGCCGCAATCGAGCACGACTCCGATTGGCAAAACGAGGCCTACGAGGATTTTAAGTTTAAAGCTGGCGGCACCGGCCAATGGTCCAGCGAGGAAATAAAGCGGCTTGAGTCCGAAAACCGAACGCACTACACGTTTAACCTGTGTAAACCGTTGGTTGGGCTCATTATGGGCGTAAACGCCCAAAACCGCGTTACGATGGACCCGCAGCCGGTCGAAAAACAGGACCAGTTTCTGTGCGACGTTCTAAACGAGGCCGCGCGATTTGTCGATGAAAGAACCAGCGCCGATACCGAGGAAGACGAGGCGTTCGAGGATTCGACAACGTGCGGTCGCGGTTTTTTGCAGATCGACATAGAGGCCGATCCGCGCAGGCCGACAGAAATTCGTATCGTTGAATCCGCGCTGAACGTTCAAAACGTTCACATGGACCCTCTGGGAACCCGGGACGACCTGGGCGACCACAGGTATATTTTCCACGAAAAATGGTACTCGAAAGAAGACTTTAAAGTCCGTTACCCGAAGTACGCCAAAGAGGTCGAGTCGCTTTTAAGGACCGGCACTATTGCCGCCACAAGACCGCACTCTGAAAACCCGAGCGATATTTTCGAGGCCGCAAACTGGTCTGACACCGAGGATTATGAAAGAGAGATTTCAACCACGTTTTACGACCGGGCCAAGGAGCTGATCCGCGTTATCCGGTGCGAGTATTGGAAGGCGTTCGAGCGCTATTATTACATAAACCCGCAGACCGACCAACCCGAGGAATTCGACCCGAAGCATTTGCAAGAAGTCCAGATGTTTTACCAGGCGGTGTACAACGAGGAATTCCAGTTTACCAAGGTTTGGGACAAAAAAGTCAAGTGGTGCCATTTTGTCGGCCATCGCATCATACTAAACGGCGATAACCCGATCCCGTATCGCGGGTTTTCCATCGTGCCGGTGTTCGCCTACAAGGACAAGTCAGACGGCGTTACGCACTATGGCGTGATCCGCGACGTAAAAGACCCCCAGCGCGAAGTCAACCGGCGCTGGAACCAGACCCTGCATCTTCTGATGCACCAGGAACAAGGCCTGGCCGCAGAGGTCGACGCCTTCTTGAACAAAAAACAGGCCGAGAAAACCTGGAACGATCCCACCAAAATCACCTGGCTCCGTAAGGGCGCGCTGGCCCAAGGTAAAATCAAGGAAAAACCGGGCGTTATCGTGTCAAACGGGCTTATGATGCTCGAAGAACGCGGCCAGGACATTATGAAAAAAATATCCGGCATAAACCCAGACCTTCTGGGCGATGACCGGGGGCGGCAAGAGCCAGGGGTCGTAATCCGCCTGCGCCAGCAGCAGGGCATGACCCTGCTCGAAAAACTGTTTAAAAACTTCCACACCTCCCGCAAGGAGATGTACAAGCGCAAGCTGGCGATTATTATGCAGTATATGCCGGATCCGCAGCTAATGCGCATCCTGGGGTCTACGGACACCTACGAGATCCAGGACGGCATAATTATAAATAAAAAAACGGGCCACCAGGCCGAGCTGCGCGATGTTAGAAACCTCGAATACAACACCAGCGTGCAAGAGGCCAAGGGCAACATGTCCAAGCAAATGTTCGAGCTGAACATTTTCATGGAGATGATGAAGACCGGAATGCCGGTTGACCCGAAGGCCGTGATCGAGAAACTTAACCTGTCCGCGACCGAAAAAGCCAATTGGATCGAGTACGTCGAGGGCAAGGAGCAGCAATCGAGCATGGTGGGCCAGCTCGAACAGCAGATCCAGCAGATGGAGCTGCAAATAAAATCCATGAAGATCCAGACCAACGCCGAGATAGACAAGCAGCGCCTGGCGCAAGAGGCCCAAAGGGATCAAACAGAATCGCAATTGCGATTGGCCGATATTGGCCGGAAGGCCGAAAAAGACGATAAAGACTTTGTTGCCAAAATTAGCGACCTAAACCGCAAGGACCAGGAACTTTTGATCGAGCTCGCCGAGCGCATGGCCGCTGAAAACCCGCAACGGCTCGATGACCTATTACCGGGGAGAATCGCTAAATGACGCCGATTGAGGAAATAATCGACATCTGCAAGCGCAAAAAACTATGGTTCCGCGTCGAAAGAATGTACCAGAACGGGTCAGAGCATATAACCAAAATCAAAGAAATAACCGTCAAACACAACATGACTTGCAGGCCAAAGGAGAAAGACGATGATTAGCCAAAACAGCCCGTGGGCGTCTATGCCGTTCATCCAGCAACTTTTACAGGCAATCGCCCAGCGCCAGGGAGCACCGGGCATGGCCCGACCACAAGCTCCGCCGGGGCCGACATCGGCGCAACCCGTGCAGCCGGTAAACGCCCCTGCCGCGCCGTTGCAGCCTCAACAGCAATCGCCGCCGAATTTGGGCAGTTTAAGGCAACCCCCTTTGCGCCAGCAACCGCCAGGGCCGACTGATGTGGCCAGAAACCTTGCGCCTATGCCGCCGCCGCCGAACCGCTTTCAAGGCCATGTGAGGCCCAACCCGCTCCAGGGCGGATTGAACAACGGGGGCCAAAGCCTGGGCTCCGGCACCTTGTTTCCGAGGTATAACCAAAGATAAGTATTGACATTTTTGGTTTTT
>JAAEQF010000693.1 GCA_024231695.1 FCB group bacterium | reverse complement strand
TCTCGCTCCATTCGCCGAGAACCTGCTGCCGTTCGGCCCCGGACATCAACGCCAGGGCCGAGAGCGGGGTGCCGGGATCGGCGACCGCGGCCTCGAGCAGGAGTCGGGAGCGGAATCCTCCGCCGGGACCAGCTCGTCGAGCAGCACGAAGCTCGACGGCACTATTGTAGTCAGGCAGGGCGGCTGTAGTCAGGCAGGGCGGCGGTCAGGTTCCGGCGTAGCTCCGCGGCGCTGATCGCTCTCATAGACCTCGCGTCCCCTGCTCTGCGCTGGGACCGCAGGCGTCCCGCCTGCCTCTGTGTCCCGGAGGGACGTTTTGGCCGACGCTACGCGTCGCCAAACCACGGGTTCAAATCCGAGCCGGCTACAAGATGACGCCCTACGGGCTCCGGAGCCTGGCGGCACGGGGCACGTCCTGACGGTGACCGGCAGGCCCTTTGGCGACCGCAGTGACGCGGTCTGGCACGTCCTCAACCTCGGAGCGGGAGCGGTTCGGAGCCCGGCGGATCGGCTTTGAGGGCGCACAGACGGACGA
>JAAEQF010000692.1 GCA_024231695.1 FCB group bacterium | reverse complement strand
TGACGGGGGCTTGGTACCCATGGAGCATGGCGATAACGGTGACGGTAACGGGATTGGTTTTGACATTATTTTGGATATGTCAGTGTCACATTTTTGCAAGAAACTGGATAAGCGTTTGATCATTTTGTTTGGATCGGCGTAGATCGGGACCACGATCGGACGATCGGGACTGGGATCAGGACCGGGATGGAAACTGGATAAGCGTTTGATCATTTTGTTTGGATCGGTGTAGATCGGGACCAGGATTGGGATCAGGACCGGGATGGAAACTGGATAAGCGTTTGATCATTTTGTGGATCGGTGTAGATGGGGACCAGGATTGGACGATCGGGACTGGGATCAGGCCCGGGATGGGGATCGGCAACGGTAACGATACCAATGAGCCTGACAGGGGCTTCGTGGCCAAGAGCCTGACGGGGGCTTGGTACCCACGGAGCCTGACGGTAACGGTGACGGTAACGGGATTGGTTTTGACATTATTTTGGGTATGTCAGTGTCACATTTTTGCAAGAAACTGGATAAGCGTTTGATCATTTTGTTTGGATCGGCGTAGATCGGGACCACGATCGGACGAT
>JAAEQF010000691.1 GCA_024231695.1 FCB group bacterium | reverse complement strand
TTTTTTCAAATAGCCCCTTTCGATTCTAAATTCCGCTTCCGGGGCCGGGTCGTACTCCATGGTTTCATGGTTCCATGTGCTGATTTTCAGGTAATCGTAGGTCCCCGGATCCGCCTCTATCCCGTCAGGAGATGGATCATGGCGGAAGATCTGTCTTGTACCTATATCGGGTAGTGAATCACCATTAAAATCCTTAAAATCCATCATCCACGGAACGTCTGGCTTTTCAATCACCGTAAACGCGGGTTGCGTCGCAGGTATGTCGCTTGAGGTCCAGGTTAATATCGTGGGGGGAAGCGGCGGCGAGATCACCTTGGATAATCTGCTCCGCCCGGTGTTTGGAGAGATCTCATATTCCAGCGTGTATTGCCTGGCAATTTCGCTATTCACGGTGACCGTAATGGCGCTTAATAATTTATTGGTCACCACCTCGGAGTGCGTCTCGAAGGACCTTTGAATATCTTGCCGATCCGTATAGCCGAAACGAATTTCAACCTTTCCATCCGTGTATGAAATTTTATCAGGAAGGAGGGCCCCGCCGTCGACGGTATACGTATAATTGATAATATTGCCGTTTTCGTCTTTAATTTTATCGCAAAACCACGCGAAAGTCCCGAAATCGTTGGACTGCCGGGACGCCGCGGTGCTTCCGTAGCTTTTTGTTATCCCGCCGCGGGTGGTAACAGACCAGCTCCGGAGCAATGGATTAAAGAGTAACTTACTGAATTCATTCTCGATTTTTTTACCATAGAAATTTGGCCCCCACTCCCCGCGTCGGACGATTTCATCCGCGGCTCCGGCGCCATTGGAAAATACGTAATTATCGGCATCGTAAGAGAGTCCTGTACGAGTGCGTCGGGAAATCGACTCCATGCTCAAATGCCATCCCAAACCAAGCAAACCCGATCCGAAATTGGAATTGTACACGAGAGACAGCTCGGGATGGCCTCCGCCCCGCATTT
>JAAEQF010000690.1 GCA_024231695.1 FCB group bacterium | reverse complement strand
TGACGCGACGACCTTGGAAGCCAACGCCGCAATGCGAAGCATCGTTCGCCGCGACACCGGCGAAAGTTATAACGAGTTCCTGGAAGGCCTGGCCAAGGCGTCCGGTATCGAAACGCCGACGAAATCGGATTTGATTAAAGTCGATAAAACCCGTAAAAACAAGGCCTCAAATGATGATTGGCAATCGCCAAGTGATCCTGATGCCGGGATAACGAAAATGAAAAACGGCAGCACGCATTTGGCACATAAAGCCGAGCACGCCGTCGACCTTGACACCGATGCGATAGTCGCGATCAACGTTTACCCAGGCCATGCCGGCGACACAGCCACCGGCCCGGAGACACTCGAAATAACCGTCGGCACAATCGAACATTTGCACGATAAGACGGAAAATGCTGAGCCACAAAAGGTGAAGAAACTCGCAGCCGACAAAGGTTATCACAGTGATGACGTGCTGAAAACGGTCGACGATTTTGGGATTGAAAGTTATATCGCGTCGAAGGATGTAGCCAGAAATTTCGAGGGCAAGCCAGCCGAGAAAAAACGCTATCAAGCCAACGAACGCCGATTGAAAACCCAAAACGGCGACGAACTTTTCAGGCGGCGTTCGGAAAAAACTGAGCGAAGCATGGCCCACATGTATTTGACCGGAGCAATGCGTCGATGTTGGCTGCGAGGCCATGGAAATATCATCAAGCGATTGATGATTCATGCCGTGAGTTTCAATCTTGGCCTGATCATGCGTAAGGAATTTGACTGCGGAACTCCGCGTGGCCTTGCGGAAAATTTGTCTCAAATTATTGTCGATTTTTTGATGTCCATAGCCGGCAATTTCGGCAGAATCACCTCGATATTAAATCCGGTAACATGTCGCTGCCAAAATTAATCCCGCCAACGAAAATTCCCGGAAGCCCGGTAAAAAACGTCGCCCGCAGAAAAACCTCCCTTTTTCAACGGACTGTTAAACCATCATCAAGAATATAATCTTCC
>JAAEQF010000689.1 GCA_024231695.1 FCB group bacterium | reverse complement strand
GTCGCCGTTCGATCTCGCGCCGCCTCCGCCTGAGGCCGCACCGGCCCCCGCGCCGTCGCCGTTCGATCTCGCGCCGCCTCCGCCTGAGGCCGCACCGGCTCCCGCGCCGTCGCCGTTCGATCTCGCGCCGCCTCCGCCCGCGACCGCGGCAGCCCCTGCGCCGCCCCCGATCGGTGGCGATATTTTCCAGCTGGGTCCGCCCGCGCCGGCGGCCGAACCCGCGAGACCCGCCGACGATATTTTCCAGCTGAGCGGCCCGGCGCCGCCCGCCCCGGCCGGCCAGGCCGCGAGCACGCCGGGCGGCCAGGACGTCTTTTCCCTGACGGAACCGGCGGTGGCGCCGTCGGCCCCGGCCGCGCCCGAGCCCGAGCCCTTGCCGGAGCCGCCGGTGGTTGCGGAGCAACCCCCGGCCCCGGAGGCCCGCCCTCCCGTCGCCGTGGCCGAAGTTCCGCTCCCTCTCGGAGTCGATACGACGGTCGGGACCCTACCGACCGAGCCATCGGCCGCCGAGGCGATTTTCGAGACCCGCGAGTCTGCCGCCGCCGAAGTGCCGCTCGCTCCCTTCGAGGAGGCGCCCGCCGAGCCGGAAGCGGCTCCGCCGGCGGAGGTGGCGACGGCCACCGCGACCCTCGGAGAGCTCTATCTCAAGCAGGGACATCTCGACGAAGCGGAGAAGATCTTTCGGCAGGTCCTCGAGCAGGATCCCGAGAATCCGGCGGCGACCGCCGGTCTCGAGCGGATAGAATCGATCGGCCGTGGTGCCGTGACCGCACCTCACCTCCTGGCCCGCCACGCCGGGGAGGGCC
>JAAEQF010000688.1 GCA_024231695.1 FCB group bacterium | reverse complement strand
CCAAATAAGCTGACGATAAACCGCCTTAACGGGCGGTTTTTTATTGACCTTTAGCATAGGCATGTTCTATTATTTTGAACATGCTTTATTATTTGGAAGATAACATAAAGAAATATATGGAGGTGTGACGTGGATCCGGTATTGATTGGTTTCATTACTTATTTAGTGGTAATCCTTGCCGTTGGTTTCATCACTGTTCGGCTAACTAAAACATTAGCGGATTTTATACTTGCCGGCCGCAAACTCGGCCCCTGGGTGGTGGCGTTCTCGGAGAGGGCTTCCGGTGAATCGGCATGGCTCCTAATAGGACTTCCGGGATTAGCTTTGGCGACCGGGTACAACGCTATCTGGCCTGCTATAGGATGCTGTTCCGGGATACTGTTTTCATGGCTGGTAATCGCCAAACGGTTGCGTCTCGATACGGAGAAATATAATGCGCTGACTCTACCGGCTTTCTTTGAAGCGCGTTTTGAAGACAACACACGCTCCCTCCGTATCACAGCTACGATAATTATCGTCTTTTTCTTTACCCTCTATGTTGCCGCTCAGTTCTTAGCGGCAGGAAAAGTACTCAACGCAACATTCGGTATGAGCGTTTTTAACGGTATGATTTTAGGCGCTGTTATAATTTTATTCTATACTATCATGGGCGGTTTTTTTGCGGTGGCATGGACAGACCTTTTTCAGGGAATAATAATGGTCTTCACGCTGGTTCTTCTGCCTATCGCCGGGATAATCGAACTTGGCGGCATACAGAATATGGATGCCGGAATCGCACGTTTCAATGCATCGCTCCTGAGCGTATGCGGGGATAATACCGGATGGGCGGCGATTAGTTCTATCATAGGAGGTTTAGCAATCGGACTTGGGTATATGGGACAACCTCACCTGATAATCCGTTTCATGGCGATAAAAAATCCGGAGGATTTGAAGAAAGGAACTGTAATCGCCATATTCTGGGCTTTGTTAGCGTTTTTCGGCGCCGTCTTCGTCGGGATTACCGGGCTTTCGATGTTCGGTGGGGAATTTTTCGCAGATGCCGAACATGTCATGCCTTACATGGCAACGGCGTTGATGCCGGCATGGTTAGCGGGAATAATGATATCCGGGGCGATTGCGGCGATGATGTCCACAGCCGATTCGCAGCTTCTTGTTTCCACGGCGGCATTATCCGAAGATATCTACCATCAGATGATGAACAAAAAAGCCGACCAGAAGACACTCGTTAAAATCTCAAGGTTTTCAGCGGTGATAATCGGCGTCATAGCGTTTCTTTTGGCGTTATCCGCCGAACAGCTTGTCTACTGGTTAGTGCTTTACGCCTGGGCAGGGCTTGGCGCCTCGTTCGGACCACCGCTTCTTCTGACATTATGGTGGAAAAAAGTTACAAGGCAGGGAGTGTTAGCAGGAATGATAACCGGCACGGTCACAGTGCTGATATGGTACAATGTCCCGGCATTAAAAAACTTCCTCTACGAACTCATCCCGGGATTTATCCTGTCTTTCATTGCGGTTTATGTAGTGAGTTTGGTGACGTATAGGGAGGAATAGTTTTGGACTGCGGAAGCAAAGCTTCCGTTTATGCAAAAGTTTCGCTTTAGCACTCCATATAACGTGGCGCAGAGTCGCCGCACTCTGCGCAATAATAAATGTGGTGCCATACGCCCTCGTTTGGCACATTCTAAAAACT
>JAAEQF010000687.1 GCA_024231695.1 FCB group bacterium | reverse complement strand
TACATATACGTTGCTGCTAAATTAGGCGCTGGGCGAAAGCGCCGCAAAGCATTGGGCGCTGGTTGTGCGCCGGCGCCGGTCAGCGCGATATGTACGCGCCGGTCAGCGCGTACATAAGAAGTTAAAAAAAACAGCTCTAAAATAGCCCAAAAGTCCATCAGAATACCTCCAAAAACCATCAAAATACCATGAAAACAACACCAAACCCCATCAAAATAACTCCAAAATCCATACAAAAACCTACAAAAACCATCAAACACATAAAAAACACATCAAAAAAACATAAAAACACACACCAAAAACCATCAAAATAGCTCCAAAGTACATGAAAATACCTACAAAATCCATCAAAATACCTCCTAAAACCATTAAAATACCTGCAAAATACATGAATATCCTCCAAAGTCCATCAAAATGCATCCAAAACGCACTTTGGACCAGTAACTGCAGTAGAAAGTGCTTTTTCAGAGGTAAAAAGCCCTCAGACGACCCGCTGAAAAGCGCTAAGGCAACGGGAAAGAGCACCAAGGCAATGTGACATACTGGCAAAGACGAGGCAAATCTTGGCTTGCAAAAAAAATTAAAATTTTACATTTTTTAAGCAAAAAGAAGATTTTTTTTTCATGTTATCGTCAAGGGGGGTTGACGATAACGGTTATCGTCAAGGGGGGTTGACGATAACTGTTATCGTCAAGGGGGTGGGTTGACGATAACTGTTATCATCAAGGGGGGATGACGATAACTGTTATAGTCAAGGGGGGGGGTTGATGATAACTGTTATCATCATGGGGGGTTGACGCT
>JAAEQF010000686.1 GCA_024231695.1 FCB group bacterium | reverse complement strand
CGATAAACCGGCTCAAGAGAAAGGTGACTTGAACTTTGATGAACTGTTCTTTGATTACGCAAACCTACCTGCACTGCAAAGCTTTAAAGCAAGAGATGGCACGGAATTGTCCTTTCGGTATTACCCGGCGCAATCGGATAAGGTGGCCATCCTGTTGCATGGCTCGGGTTGGCATAGCCGTTATTTTCTGCGCCTGGCAGAATTCATAAGCTCCGAGGGATTGGCCCGGGTGTACACCCCTGACCTGCGGGGCCATGGAAAAACGCCCGTTAGAAGGGGCGACGTTGACTATATCGGACAATTGGAAGACGATATTGCCGATCTTATCACCGTGGTGCGAGATGAGCATCGCGATGCCATGCTTATCGTGGGCGGGCACTCGTCGGGCGGTGGTCTTGCTATCCGTTTTGCAGGAAGCGCATACGGCCGACAGGCTGACGCCTACTTGCTGTTGGCGCCTTTTCTAAAATACAATGCGTCCACGGTTCGCCCCGATTCGGGCGGATGGGCCCGGCCCTACACCGGGCGTATTATCGGCCTGGTAATGCTGAATAACGTGGGAATCCGCTGGTTCAATGATTTGACGGTTATTGCTTTTAACATGCCGGAAAACGCTCGTGATGGTACGGAAACCTTATCTTATACGTATCGACTCAACACGGCCTATGCCCCGCGTAACTACAAGACGGATCTCAAGGCCATCACGCAACCCATGTTGGTTGTGGCTGGTACGGCGGATAAAGCTTTTTATGCCGACCAGTATGAACCGGTCATTTCTCTATATGCAGAGGCACAAGTACAGGTATTGGAAGACGTAACGCATATGGGTGTGGTTGTTGGTGAAGATGTAAAACCCGTTATCAAAGCGTGGCTGGAAGGCCTCGGCAAGCCGTGAATCCTGTCAAATAATAGTTGTCTGAACTTTTACGAATATCTTTCAAAAGGCAAGCCGGTGCACGTTTGGAGAATAGGGGTAAATCATTTAATGGAGCCCCACGGGGAAATCCGCCTTGGGCGGATAAACCCGTGGTCTCCCTAAAAT
>JAAEQF010000685.1 GCA_024231695.1 FCB group bacterium | reverse complement strand
GAATCGAGAACTGTTTCAGGACCTCTACAATCGCAATATTCACTCCCTCTTTAATTTGGCCCGGCGGATGACCGGAGCGGCAGCCGAAGCCGAGGATGTCGTTCAAGACGCTTTTATCCGCGCCTACCAAAAGATCAATCTCTTCGCCGGAAGATCAACACTTTCCAGCTGGCTCTACCGCATCTGTATCAATGTCGGTTTGGAACATCTGCGCAAGAAAAAAGGCACTTTCGAGGATATTAATGACAATAATTGCGGAACTGTTGAGCCAAACCAAAAGAAGGTGATCCTCAAACGCAAACTGGAAAAGGCTATTCAAAAACTCCCCGCTGGTTGTCGGACAGTATTCGTGTTGCATGATATTGAGGGTTTCAATCATAGAGAAATCGCCGAACGGCTGATGCTGGCCGAAGGAACCTCCAAATCACAATTATTCAAAGCCCGGGCAACGTTGCGCCGGATTTTAACCGGACAGGGAGCCTGAGATGTTCCGCATTGGATACAAATGCCG
>JAAEQF010000684.1 GCA_024231695.1 FCB group bacterium | reverse complement strand
CCTTAATTAATTTAATTAATAATTACCTTAATTAATTTAATTAATAATTACCTTAATTAATTTAATTAATAATTACCTTAATTAATTTAATTAATAATTACCTTAATTAATTTAATTAATAATCGTGCACCGGTGTAGCACACCGGTGCATACAGTGGGGAGGGGGGAGGGTGCAGGGAGGGGGGAGGGGTGAGCTCCCGCGCAAATACCCGAAATACCCGAAATACCCGCCATGCTATAATTCATGGGAAAATTCAAAAAAAAATTCTTAAAATTATAAGGGGTGGCGCGTTTGAAAGGTTAGGTGTCCTAGTTTCAGGGAAGGTATTTCTTCAGTGGAAGAAAATTTTTTTGATGGTTCTGTGAGGTCATCGAGACCCCCCGTAAATCGGGAAATCCGGGGAGGACACCAGGGGGCAAAATGGCCGTGAAAACCCAAAAAATGGCATAAGTCGGGCAGGAAATTCGATAAGACCTTCATTTTTGAGTCAAACCACATCAGAAAAAAATGTCCCGCGCGATGAAAACAAAATTTTGAAATTTTTCGATTTTTTGGTCGGCCAAAATGGCCAAAAATGGGGAAAATGGCCCAAAATGGCGGGGGGGGCCATGACCGAAAAAAGTATATTTGCGCTTACGGGCACCCCGGCACTCAAAATGGGTGTCCCCTGGGGTTCT
>JAAEQF010000683.1 GCA_024231695.1 FCB group bacterium | reverse complement strand
GGAGTCATCTTTGAACATTCCGTTGATGTCCACCATCGTTACAATACAGTTGCCTTTAACGAGATTTCTCGAAACGCCAACGGCGGCCTATCGATGATCATGTGCATGAATAATACTATTATATATAACCAGTTCAGCTTCAACTTGTATTGTTTCGGATACTCGGAATGTATGGGCGGCGGCGGTGATAATGTATTCCATCACAATGTTTTTGAATCCCCAACCGAAGATTCAGCGAAGTTCTATTTTGAGCGCTACGATGGAACGAACCAATGGAACCAAACCGGTCCCTGTACCGGGAATTACTGGGCAGACTATACCGGAGAAGATATTAATGGTGATGGCATCGGTGACTATCAATATTATATAGGCGGATTCGATCGTGATTATTGTCCCATCATGCAATATGTGGACACCGACTCTGACGGCGTGACCGATACCGTCGATAACTGCCCCCTCGATGCCAACCCGAATCAAGGCGATTTGAATGGGAACGGAATTGGCGACCTCTGCGAGGATTTTATTTGCGGAGATGCTAACAACGATGAGCTGATAAACATAGGTGATGCCGTCTCACTGATTAGCT
>JAAEQF010000682.1 GCA_024231695.1 FCB group bacterium | reverse complement strand
GACCAGTTCTGGGATCTTGAATTCGCATTCAATGTCGATCTAGACCAGTTCCTTTGTGTGCCTTCAGAAAAAGCCGGTAATCCAGCCGGGCCGGAAGTCTGCGACGGCCTGGACAATAACGTAGATGGTGTCATCCCTGCCGATGAAACCGATGACGATGGCGATGGCTATGTCGAGTGCGCTCCCTGGAGCGGCTCCGATCCAAGCATCTTGGGCGGCAACGATTGTGATGATGCCGACTCCAATACCTATCCCACCGCACCGGAAATCTGTGACGGCAAGGACAATGACTGTGATACGATCGTCCCTGGCGATGAAAAAGATGGCGATAGCGATGGATATGTTACGTGTACTCCTTGGAGTGGCACCATTCCAAGCATCGCCGGCGGCGATGATTGTGATGATGCCGACGCCACTTCCAGCCCCGGCCTCACAGAAAGTATTGCTGACGGTAATTGCAGTGACGGCGCAGACAATGATTGCGACGGCCTGGCCCCCGATGCCGATCCTGAATGCAGCGGCTGTACGACCGATGCGGACGGTGACACATACATTGACGAGGCTTGCGGCGGTGATGACTGCGATGATGGCGATGCCAATGTCAATCCCGGCACGCCAGAAGATGATTATTCCGGTAATTGCACCGACAGCATAGACAATGATTGCGATGGTAACACCGATGGCGCTGATCCCGATTGCACGAGCGGCGGCGGCGGTTGTTTTATAAGCACAACCATTTTCTGATCCGTTCTATTTATTCAGCCAGGGGCCATTTGCAAATAAATAATGGGTCTTGGTAAGATTATCAACACCGGAGCCACATCTATCATAGATGTGGCTCCTTTTTTTTGATGGGAGGGGAGGGATCAGACCCCATTTAAGAACGATCCCGATCCCGATAGCGATAAAAAAATATAGAATGCCGGTGGGTGGCTATAAATACCCATTTTACATGTGTAAATCGTGTCTCACCAGGTCGCCAAAAATCGAAAGGCGATTAACCAACAATAATATTAAGGAAACTCAGAGTTTCTCCCGATATATTTGATAATATATTAAAAGTTACCTTATTCAATCATTACAGGGGGAGAAAATAGATATGCAGATTTTATTTAAACTCTTGGTAACAATCACCATGATAGCCGTAGGCGCCGTCCCGGGCTGGGCCGGTTTCTCCATAGATCAAGGCCCAACAGAGTT
>JAAEQF010000681.1 GCA_024231695.1 FCB group bacterium | reverse complement strand
TCTTTTTTTTTAATTGCTGTCAGGCGGCCAAAAAATTCATAAAATCCTTATTTTTTAGGGAATGTTGCCTTAATCCGGGACATAACTGCCTTCATTGAAGAGGAAGTTGACTAAGCCAAGCCACATTGGCGATATTGACGGTTATCTTCTCCAAAAAAAAAGGCCGCGTCCATCGGGCGCGGCCTTCATGCTTGATAATGATTAATCGGGCGAGGGTGGAGGTGGTCCCTGTTTGAAGATGTAATTAATCAGGTAGACCGCGTCGGATACGTTGATGTCGCTGTCAAAATTGGCATCGGCAGCTTCCGTTACTTCTGGCGCCCGCCCCGAACGGAAGATATAGGTAATCAGGAATGAGGCATCGGCTACGTTTATGGCATCGTCGTTGTTGGCATCGCCGCGGAGATAGGTTACCGGCTTGAGGTAGACAAAGGCTGTATCAGCCGCACCATACGAATCGGTGGCCACATATCTGAATAAATGGGTCACGTCGTACTGCGTCGCATCGGGAGTAAAGACCATACTGGACGCACCGTTGCCCGAATCAACAAACACAACATTGAGTGGCGGAGAAAGCAGGGTCATCGTTATCGCATCGTTTTCCGGATCGACGGTGACAATATGCTGAACTACGGAAGATCCGGCCGTAAAGGTAATCGAATCAGCAAACGTCGGCTGGAAAACCGGCGCCTGATTACCGGCTTCGGTGACCGTGATCGTCACGTATTCGGAATCAGACAACGGGCCGCTGACGGCTGAAAACAGCACGGTATATTCGCCGGCCTGCAGATAATCGGGAATAAAGCGGAAGGTTCGCCCGGACAGGACACCTGTAAGCTCCGAATTAGCCGGCATATTTTCGCCGAAAATACCCGGAATCGAACCATCGGGATCACTGGCCGTTATCCAGATGCTAAGGGTGTCCCCTTCCATAACCGTGTGATTCCCAATCGGAGTTAAAATCGGCGGCTGATCCATGTTGTTAATCGATATTTTAAATCCAGTCTCACCCAGATAGGTCACCGAGTCATTAGGATATCGGGGATCGGAATCGTGGGCAATAAAGTGTACGTAATACACTCCACTCTGATCGAAACCCGGCTTGAGAGTTAATACGCCGACACCATTACCGCTGTCAACCAAGTTGAAATTGGTGATGTTCTCCCCAATCGACAAAGCCGGGAAAGTTGTATCGAGGTCATAGGCCATGACCAGGAAATCCACCGAATCCCCCTCGTCGATTTCCAACGGTGAATATGTCGGCCAATCCCAATAATTCCATCCTGGAATCTGATTGGTGTTTTCGACAATTACTGTCACCATAATGCTATCGATCAACAAAGGATCGTCGCCGTCGGTGACATAGACGGTTATTACATGGGTACCCTCATCGTAATAGCCTGTAGTCCATTGGAAGAGACCCGAATAATCGCCCCCGTCTTCGAAGGATGCGCCCGCCGGCAAGGGTGAAGTAGTCAAAACCGGCATGATTGAATCGAGGTCATGAGTGTTGACGACGAAGAACAACAGATCTGTTTCGAAGCCTGAAATCGGATCGACAGCATCTATAGTCGGCATCTGATTACCGGCGTCAACTACTTCGATGACCACTATTTCAGTATCCACTATCTCGCCGTCATCAGCCATGAAATAGACGTTGTAAAAGCCCGATTGTGTGTATCCGGGTGTCCAGCTGAAACTCCCAATGCCGCCGCCGGAATCGACATAACTCGCGCCATTAGGCAGGGAATCGACGAGCAATAAGGGAATCGTGCTGTCGGGGTCATCGCCATAGAGAGCGAACTCAAGCAATACGGCCTCCGTCACAATCTGGGAACCAATGAACCAGATATTCGGAGATTGGTTGCCGGCTTCCACGATCTGAATCAGGACCGTTTCCTTATCAACATCGATGCCATCGGTGGCCCGAATCTCGATGCCGTAAAGACCGGATTGAATGAAAGAGGTTTCAAAACGGAATTCACCGGTACCGTCGAGATTATCGATAAACGAGGCGCCGCCCGGTAATGGATTACCGCTGGGTCCCTCGGCCGTCAAAGTTGGGATAGTACCATCGGGGTCGGTGGCTGTTACGGCAAAGATCAGCGTATCGCCCTCATTGAGCAACTTCGGGCCGATATAAGCCAGCTCCGGAGCCTGATTTGTAGCCACTACCGTGATTTCAACATCCAGCGCTCCTGACATCGGCGGCGAGGTGTTATCGATGACAATGAAGCGCACCGTATCCACACCCACCTGTGAAACATCGGGAGTAAAGGAAAAGTCACCACTGCCGTCGCCATTATCAACGAAAGTGGCATTAGTGGGAAGGCCGGAAGCGGTCAGATAAAGCGTACCGTTACTTTGGTCGGTACTGTCCTGAGCCGTAACCGTGAAATCAAGGGTTCGGCCGACTTTTACGAAATAAGGCCCGATCGAGTCAATGGCCGGCGGTTGATTGATATCCAGCGTTTGGATTTCCAGATTCTGAACATCGGAAAGCGGAGGCGTGCCGTCGTCGGTGAGGAAGATTTTAATCGTGTCCGTACCGGCTGACAGATAATCGGGAGCATAGGTCAGAACAGCAGTTCCATCAAAATTGTCGGTAATGGACAACCCGCTCATGGGGTTACTGGTTGCAAAAGTGAAGCGTAATGCGTCGAAATCGGTATCGCTGCCGGAAAGATTGATGGTCAGGATGTCGTTCTCGTTGACTACCTGCGGGCTGATAATCGGATCAAGGACCGGAGCCTGGTTGCCCAGTTCGGTGACCGAGACCAGGACCATCTCAGAATCGGCCAGGACGCCATCGTCGGCTATGAAAGTAATGCCATAAACTCCAGCCTGAGTAAAGTCAGGAATAAACTGGAAACTTCCGGTACCGTCGAGGTTGTCGGTGAAAGTTGCGTTGGCCGGCATATTGACCGCCGCCAAATTCGGATCTGTGCCATCGGGATCGGAACCGGTAACGGTCACATTCAGAGTCGCCCCTTCGGTGACAAACTGAGCGCCAATGGAATCAAGAACCGGCGCCTGATTACCGGCGTCGCCGACAGTAATGGCGACCAGTTCAGAATCGGTGTCAACGCCGTCGGAAGCGTAAAAAGTTATCTGATGCAGACCCTGCTGGGCAAAATCCGGTGTAAATTCAAGGGAACCGGCACCGTTGAGGCTGTCGGTGAAAGTGGCGTTGGCCGGCAAAGCGGAACTGCTCAAGACCGGTATTGTGCCGTCCAGATCGGAGGACATCAGGCCGAAAATCAAAGTTACATTCTCGGTAGCCGCCTGCGGGCCAATCGGATCGAGCACCGGGACACGGTTGGTGTTGAGAACGGTAATCTCAACAACCTCAGAATCGACATCCACGCCGTCGAAGGCTTTAAAGACGACGTTGTAGATACCCTCCTGATCATAATCGGGATCAAAAACAAATGTCGCTGTGCCGTTCAGAAGGTCAGTAAGGTCGGCATTGGTCGGAAGACCAGTCGCCGAGAGAGTCGGGAACGTACCGTCAGGATCGGAAGAGGTGATAGTTAGAGACAGATTGGTGTTTTCATAAACGATTTGTGCGCCAACCGGATCGAGAACCGGCGGATCATCAACGGCCGTTACGGTAAACAGTACCGCATCCTCGCTGAAGAGCAGGCCCGGATCAGTGGCTCGGAAAGTGATTGTCTCGAAGCCGTTCCAGTCGGATCCGGGAATGACGATCGTGGCTATGCCGGTGGTGATATTGACACCCAGTTCGGTATTACCCGAATAGCTCCAGGTTATATCATCGATTATGTTGTCGAGATCGGTCACGTAATTATTGAGATTTATCGTAGCAAATGCGGCCCCTTCATCCACGGTCTGATCGGGGATATCGCTGACTACGGGAGCATCGTTATCGGCCGAGATGGTAAAGGTCGCCGCATCCTCGGCAAACAAAGCGCCCGGATCGGTAGCCCGGAAAGTAATCGTTTCCGCTCCGTTCCATTCGGCGTCCGGAACGGAAATCGTAGCTACGCGAGCGGTTATATCCACCGTCAATTCGGTATTACCAACATAAGTCCAGGTCATTTCGGCGTCGGTATTATCAGCATCGGAGACATAGTCATCAAGATTGATGGTTGCGAAACTCGCCCCTTCGGCTATGGCCTGATCGGGAATATCGGTCAGCACCGGATCATCATTGATGGCCGTAACGTCGAAGGTCGCTCCGTCCTCTGAAAAATCAAGATCGGGATCGGTGGCTCGGAAAGTAATTGTCTCGGTTCCGTTCCAGTCAATCAAGGGAATGGTAATCGTCGCAACACGAGCAGTAATATCAACGACCAATTCGGTGTTGCCGGTATAAGACCAGATCATTTCGTCATCTGTATTGTCAGCATCGGAGACATAGTCATCAAGGTTTATGGTCGTGAAACTCGCCCCTTCGGCAACTGTCTGATCAGGGATATCGATCACTATCGGAACATCATTGACGGGAGTCACAGTAAAGGTGGCGGCGTCTTCGGCATACAGAGTACCCGGATCGGTGGCCCGGAAAGTAATTGTCTCCGCTCCGTTCCAGTCGGCATCGGGCATGGTAATCGTAGCCACGCGAGCGGTTATATCCACGGTCAAGGCGGTATTACCGGTATAGGTCCAGACGATTTCATCGTCGGTGTTGTCGCTGTCGGTCACATAATCATCGAGGTTTATGGTAACAAAAGCCGCTCCTTCGGCAATTGTCTGATCCGGTATATCACTGAGCACCGGAGCGTTGTTGGCGACATAGGTGAATCCGCCGACAAGCGGAGCTGCGGCCAGAGCCGAGGCCGTATTGGTCACAACAACATCGACCGCGCCGGCCGTACCGGCCGGGGTCAAACCGATGATTTCAAAGGGAGAAACTATAACCGGCGAAACCAGGGCAACGCCGCCGATGGTTGCGTCGGCACCGGCCGGGTCAAAACCGCTGCCGGTGATGGTTACGGCTGTACCGCCGATGGTAAAGCCGGTAGTCGGCGTTATAGTCATTACTACAGGTGTTTCAACCGCGCCCGAGCTTACAGTGAGAATAACGGAGTGAGGACCGAGATTCCCGGAACCATCTTCGGGTATAACCAGATAATGATAATCGCTGATGCCATCCACTCCCGTATCCACAAAAAAGCTGTCAGCCGTGCCGGGATTGGAAAGTGAACCACTGGGATCATCAATTCTAAAAAAGGAACCGTCTGAATTCGCCAAACGGCGATAGACGTGATAGCTCATGCCTGACGAACCATTCCAGCTTATTATCACTGCCGATGACGAGATTGGTTTTCCCGTCAGGCCGGTTGTCGCAGTGGGCCAGGCCACCGCTCCCAGAGTTATATCTTCCTGCTGGAAGGAGTTGTTTGGAATCAGATCGGATAGAATATACCCCTCGACGTTAGCCGTATTGTAGAAGTGGTAATCATACGGATTACCCGGCGCTTCGGTCAGGTAGTTCTGAAAATCGTCGTACCAGTTGCCGGCATCATACCCGGCTCCGATCGACGATTCGATCCGAATTTCCTCATCGGTATCATCCAGATAACCGAAAAAGCTTATCTCTCCGTTGGCCGGAACCGACACGTCGGAATTGGCTACTGCTCCAAAGATCGACCCCTGGCCAAATGCGGCCGAAGTCGTCAAGAGAGACAGAACCAAAACCAGTGCCGAAAGCAATCTTGTTTCCGGTCGATTTTTATGGGCCCTCACTGTGGCACCTCCATGTATGGCTGACAATATACATTTCATTTTTTATTTCGCTCCTTCATCACGGTCCAGGGAAAACGTCGGCGGCCGCGGCATTGGCCTGATACGGCCGACCAGCCCGTACGGTAAAGTTCACCCCGAAACCAGCGGCGAAACGTGATTCATAACTCTGTGAACCGGCCACATAGTTATTGAGTGTATTGAAACTGCCGGGGAGATTGTCTAAAACATCCTGGGCAGCGCTGAAATCTATCTCTCTTTCAAAAGGTATCGTCAGAAAACTGAAATTGGTTATCCCGGTCGATACCAGTCCGTAAGAGATTGATCCCGGAGCCGGAACGTTGCCGGCCACCGAAAATACTGTAGCAAGGGCGGCGTTAACTTGATAGACGCCTCCCGGAACAATCGTAAAGTTGACGCCGAATCCGGCGGCAAACCGCGATTCGAAACTCTGTGAGGCCGCTATGTAATTATTTACGGTCAACACGTTACTCGAGCCGATACTGGCAATCAGATCATCGGCCGTGGTTATTCCACTGTTTTCGAACGGTACGCAGACCAGATTAAAATTGGTCGTGGCCGTAGTGATTATCTGATAGTCAAATTCGCCGACCCGATTGGATACATCGGAACGATTGCCATAGGCGTCTTCGGAGATCACGACATAGAAATAATTGGTCGCTGTGTCGCCGACCACGTCGGCTCCCATCAGATCAGAATCGACAAAGGCAAAGGTAGCCGCATCCACGGTACCGATCGAATCGCTCGGTGTCGGCGTAAAGTAGGCCGACGTTCCACGATAAATTATATAAGAGCTGATGACCGTCGGTAATCCGTCCGCATCCTGAGTAATCTCCGTCCAGGCCAGTTCGATATCGCCGATGTTGATGGCAATCGACAGATCGGCAATAGCTTCCGGCGAAGCCACATTGATGGCCGTTACCGAAACCGTATCGGGACTGGAGAACAGGTCACCATCATCGACGATCAATTCAAACAGATACGTATCGGGAACCATCGGCGTGAACGTCGGTCCGGCGACATTGGTATCAGAGAGAGTGACAACCGATCCACCTACCTGGGCCCAGTGATAATTGGGCAGATCACCGTCAGGATCGCCGGAAAGAGATCCATCCAGCGTCACTGGCGAACCGACCGGGGCATTGATTTGATCGATTCCAGCATCGGCTAGGGGCGAGCGGTTGACATTGGTCACCGTGATCGTTATAACTTCGGAATCGATGACCAGCCCGTCGTCGGCATAGAAGGTTACCGGGAAGTCACCGGCCTGAGTGAAATCGGGAGTGAAATCAAAGTTTGCCGTACCGTCGCCATTATTCAGGAAGCTGGTGTTGGGAGGCAGCGTCGAGGTTGTCAGAATCGGGGTTGTGCCATCAGGATCAGAGGCAGTGATCAGGAGGTTCAAACTTCCATTTTCAGCCACGGTTTGGTTGCCGATCGCGGCCAGTTCCGGCGGCAGGTTGGTACCGGTAACTGTAATTGTGACGACTTCGGAATCAGTTTCAACTCCGTCGTCGGCATAGAAAGTTATAATATGGTCGCCTTCCTGGGTAAAGTCGGGATCAAAAGTAAACGAGCCAGTGCCGTCGCCATTATTGGTAAAGCCGGCGTTGGTAGGGAGGATCGAGGTCGTCAGGGTTGGAATACTGCCATCTACATCCGAAGCCGTCACGATAATATTCAAACTTCCGCCCTCGGCCACTGTCTGACCGCCGATCGGATCGAGAACGGGATTGTCGTTGACTGCCGTGACCGTGAAGATCACGGTATTGCTGTCAGCCAGCAAACCCGGATCGGACGCCTTGAACGTAATCGTCTCGGTGCCGTTCCAGTTGATATCGGGGATAGCGATTGTGGCCACTCTGGCCGTTATATCAACCGTCAATTCCGTGTTGCCGCTGTAGGTCCAGACGATCTCGGCGTCACTGTTGTCAATGTCGCTGACAAAATCGTCAAGATTGATAGCCGTGAAAGTCAGACCTTCATCAATGGTCTGATCAGGAATATCGATCACTATCGGAGCATCGTTAATATTCGTCACCGTAAATACGGCCGCATTGCTGTCCGCCAGCAGACCCAAATCAATGGCCTTGAACGTGATCGTTTCCGCGCCTGTCCAGTCAACTGATGGAATAGTTATCGTGGCTACCCGAGCCGTGATATCAACCGTCAATTCTGTGCTGCCGCTGTACGACCAGGTCATCTCGGCATCGGTGTTGTCGATGTCGGAAACAAAATCATCAAGATTGATAGTAGTAAAGGTCAAACCTTCATCGATAGTCTGATCAGGGATATCGATCACCACCGGTGCATCGTTGATAGCATTAACCGTCAAGATAACATCATTTGAATCAGCCAAAACGCTCGGATCAGCCGCCTTGAAAGTAACCGTTTCAGCTCCGTTCCATTCTGTCGAAGGAATAGTAATTGTGGCTACTCTGGCGGTAATATCAACGACCAATGCTATGTTGCCGCTATAAGACCAGGTCATCTCAGCATCTGAGTTATCAACGTCGCTGACGAAATCGTCAAGATTGATAGTCGTGAAAGTCAAGCCTTCGTCAATTGTCTGGTCAGGAATATCAGTTACGACCGGAGCGTCATTGACCGCGTTCACCGTGAATGTCGCAGCGTCTTCATCGAATAGAGTACCCGGATCAGTCGCCCGGAAAGTGATCGTCTCGGCGCCGTTCCAGTCTATCGAGGGGATAGTTATTGTGGCCACCCTGGCGGTTATATCCACAGTTAAGGCTGAATTACCACTGTAAGTCCATACTATTTCGGCATCGGCGTTATCAATGTCACTGACGTAATCATCAAGATTGATAGTCGCGAAAGTCAACCCTTCATCAATGGTCTGATCGGGGATATCGGTTACTACCGGAGCGTCGTTGTCGCCGGTTACGGTAAAGATTACCGCATCCTCACCGAATTCTGATCCCGGATCGGTAGCCCGGAAAGTAATCGTTTCACTGCCGTTCCAGTCGGCCGTAGGCAAACCGATAATAGCCACGCGGTTGACTATGCTGACCGCCAACTCAATGTTGCCGCTGAAAGTCCAGGCCATCTCGGTATCTACATTGTCCACGTCGGACACGTAATCGTCAAGATTGATGAAGCTGAAACTGCCGCCCTCAGCAATTGACTGATCGGGAATATCGGTCACTACCGGAGCATCGTTGACGGCATTGACGGTTAACACAACATCATTGGAATCAGCCAATGCACCCGGATCAGAAGCTTTGAACGTAACCGTTTCAGTGCCGTTCCAATCTATCGAGGGAATTGTAATTGTGGCAACTCTGGCGGCGATATCCACCGTTAAAACTGAGTTACCGCTATAAGACCAGGCCATATCGGTATCAACATTGTCAACGTCACTCACATAATCATCGAGATTGATTGTCGTGAAAGTCAAACCTTCATCAATAGTCTGGTCAGGGATATCGATCACCACCGGAGCGTCGTTTATGGCATTGACCGTAAAGACAACATCATTGGAATCAGCCAATGCGCCCGGATCGGTCGCTTTAAATGTGATCGTTTCGATACCGTTCCAGTCAACATCAGGGATGGTTATAGTTGCCACGCGGGTCGTGATATCGACTGTCAAACTGGTATTCCCGGCAGCAGTCCAAGCCATCTCGGCATCGGTATTGTCGATGTCGCTGACATAATCATCAAGATTTATTGTAACGAAAGTTAAACCTTCATCAATTGTCTGATCGGGTATATCGGTCACTACCGGCGCATCGTTGTCGCCGGTTACAGTAAACGTTGCCGCATCATTAGCGGTCAATAGATCCGGATCGGAGGCCGTGAAAGTAATCGTTTCGTTTCCGTTCCAGTCGGGCGCCGGGATAGTTATAGTTGCTACGCGAGCCGTTATATCAACGGTTAATTCAGTGTTGCCAACATAAGTCCAGGTCATTTCCAGATCGGTGTTGTCAACGTCGCTGACAAAATCATCAAGATTGATAGTCGCAAAAGTCAACCCCTCGGCAATGGTCTGATCGGGAATATCAGTCACCACCGGAGCATCGTTGACGGCATTGACTGTTAGTACAACGTCATTGGAATCGGCCAGTGCGCCCGAATCGGTCGCCTTGAAAGTAATCGTCTCCGCGCCGTTCCAATCAGTACCCGGAATCGTAATTGTGGCTACTCTGGCGGCAATATCAACTGTAAGCGCCGTATTGCCGCTATACGTCCAAACCATCTCGGCGTCAGCGTTATCGATATCAGAAACGAAATCATCGAGACTTATTGTCGTGAAAGTCAAGCCTTCATCGATAGTCTGGTCGGGGATATCGGTCACTACCGGAGCATCGTTTATGGCATTGACCGTGAAGACGACATCATTCGAATCAGCCAATGCACCCGGATCGGTGGCTTTGAAGGTGATCGTTTCGGCACCGTTCCAGTCGATATCCGGGATAGTTATAGTCGCCACGCGAGCCGTGATATCGACCGTTAGGCTGGTATTCCCGGCAGCAGACCAGATCATCTCGGCATCGGTATTGTCGATGTCGGAAACGTAATCATCAAGATTTATTGTAACGAAAGTCAAGCCTTCGTCGATCGTCTGATCGGGGATATCAGTCACTACCGGAGCGTCGTTGATGGCATTAACCGTCAAGACAACATCATTTGAATCCGCCAGGGCACTCGGATCGGCCGCCCTAAACGTAACCGTTTCTGCTCCATTCCAGTCAGTACCAGGAATCGTAATTGTCGCCACGCGGGCAGTGATATCGACAGTAAGGGCAGAATTGCCAGAATAGGACCACACCATCTCGGCGTCGGTGTTGTCCACATCCGACACAAAATCATCGAGATTTATTGTCGTGAAGGTCAAACCTTCGTCGATTGTCTGATCAGGAATATCGGCCACGACCGGCGCATCATTGACGGCATTGACCGTGAAAGTGACACCGTCTTCGTCATATAGCGCGCTGGGGTCGGTCGCCCGGAAAACCACCGTTTCGGTTCCGTTCCAATCGGGCGAAGGGATCGTGATTGTGGCTACTCGGTTGACATCAATGCTGATCGAAAGAGCAACTTCTCCTGAAGTCGTCCAAATCATTTCGGCATCGGTGTTATCAATGTCGCTGACGTAATCATCAAGACTGATTGTCGCGAAGGTCAAGCCTTCATCAATGGTCTGATTGGGAATGTCGGCCACGATCGGAGCATCGTTGTCACCGGTTACGGTAAAGACAGCCGCATCCTCACCGAATTCCGATCCCGGATCGGTGGCCCGGAAAGTAATCGTCTCCGATCCGTTCCAGTCGGCCGAGGGGATGCCTATTATTGCTACACGATTGATGATGCTTACCGTGAGTTCAACATTACCGCTGTAAGTCCAGATCATATCGGCGTCGACATCGTCCACGTCGGATACGTAGTTGTCAAGATTGATGAAGCTGAAACTCCCGCCCTCAGCAATCGACTGATCGGGAATGTCAGTCACAACCGGAGCATCATTGACGGCACTGACAGTGAACACGACATCATTGGAATCAGCCAGCGCACCCGGATCGGAAGCTTTAAACGTAACCGTCTCGGCTCCGTTCCAGTCAGAACCCGGAATCGTAATCGTTGCGACTCTGGCAGTAATATCGACAGTAAGAGCTGAATTACCTGTGTACGTCCAGGTCATTTCGGCGTCGGTATTATCAACGTCGGAAACGTAATCGTCAAGATTGATAGTCGTGAAAGTCAAACCTTCATCGATAGTCTGGTCGGGGATATCGGCCACCACCGGCGCGTCGTTGATATTCGTAACCGTAAAGACAACATCGTTAGAATCAGCCAGCGCACCCGGATCGGCGGCTTTGAATGTAACTGTTTCCGCTCCCGTCCAATCGGCAGAAGGAATCGTGATTGTCGCTACGCGGGCAGTAATGTCAACTGTTAATTCTGTGTTACCGCTATTTGTCCAAACCATCTCCGCATCGGTGTTATCGATATCGGAAACGTAATCATCAAGAGTGATGGTTGTGAAAGTCAAACCTTCATCGATAGTCTGGTCGGGAATATCGGTCACCACCGGAGCGTCATTGATGGCATTGACCGTTAGTACCACATCATTGGAATCGGCCAGTGCACCCGGATCGGTCGCCTTGAACGTAACCGTCTCGGCGCCGGTCCAATCTAATGAGGGAATTGTAATCGTGGCGATTCTGGCTGTGATATCCACAGTAAGGGCAGAATTACCTGCATAAGTCCAAACCATCTGGTCAACAGTATTATCAACATCCGACACATAATCATCAAGGTTGATAGTCGTGAAAGTCAGACCTTCATCGATAGTCTGATCGGAAATATCAGTCACTACCGGAGCATCGTTTACAGCATTGACAGTAAACACGACATCATTCGAATCAGCCAGCGCACCCGGATCGGAAGCTTTGAACGTAACCGTCTCGGCACCATTCCAGTCAGTACCGGGAATCGTAATCGTTGCGACTCTGGCCGTGATATCGACCGTCAGGGAGGAATTACCTGAATATGTCCAGGTCATATCGGTGTCAACATGGTCAACATCAGAAACATAGTCATCAAGATTTATAGTCGTGAAAGTCAAGCCTTCATCGATAGTCTGGTCGGGAATATCAGTCACTGCCGGAGCGTCGTTGATAGAATTGACCGTAAAGACGACATCGTTGGAATCAGCTAGTGCACCCGGATCGGAAGCTTTAAACGTAACCGTCTCAGCACCATTCCAGTCAGTACCCGGAATAGTAATCGTTGCCACGCGGGCCGTGATATCTACCGTGAGTGAACTATTGCCTGTGTACGACCAAGTCATGTCGGTGTCAACATTGTCAACATCCGACACATAGTCATCAAGATTAATCGTCGTGAAAGTTAAGCCTTCATCGATAGTCTGATCGGGAATATCAGTCACTACCGGAGCGTCGTTAATTGCCGTAACCGTAAAGGCGACATCGTTGGAATCAGCCAACGCACCCGGATCGGAAGCTTTAAACGTGACCGTCTCGGCGCCATTCCATTCAGTGCCCGGAATTGTAATCGTTGCGACTCTGGCCGTGATATCGACCGTGAGAGCTGAATTGCCTGTGTACGTCCAGGTCATTTGGTCGTCGGTATTATCAACGTCGGAAACGTAGTCATCAAGGTTGATCGTAGTGAAAGTCAAACCTTCATCAATTGTCTGATCAGGAATATCGGCCACGATTGGAGCATCATTGACAGAGTTAACCGTGAAAGAGGCCGCATCTTCATCGAACAAAGCTCCCGGATCGGTGGCCCTGAAGGTGATTGTCTCAGCACCATTCCAGTCTATATTCGGAATAGTAATCGTGGCTACTCTGGCAGTAATATCAACGGTCAGGGCAGAATTACCTGAATACGTCCAGGTCATATCAGCGTCAACATTGTCAACATCGGACACATAATCATCGAGACTTATTGTTACGAAGGTCGAACCCTCGTCGATGGTTTGATCCGGAATGTCGGTCACTACTGGATAGTCATTGTCCGTCGTAACCGTGAAGGTTACAGCATCTTCGCCAAAATCAAGTGATGGATCGGTAGCCCGGAAAGTTATTGTTTCGTTACCGTTCCAATTTGTGCTCGGTGTACCAATTATGGCCACTCGATTGACAATACTAACCGTCAGTTCCGTATTGCCACTATACGTCCAAATCATATCGGTATCGGCGTCTTCAATGTCGCTGACATAGTTGTCGAGGTTGATAAACGTGAAACTTTCGCCCTCGGCAATCGTCTGATCAGGAATGTCAGTCACTACCGGAGGATCGTTGATAGCCGTAACCGTAAAAACGACATCATTCGAATCAGCCAATGCTCCCAGGTCGGTAGCTTTGAACGTAACCGTCTCTGCGCCGTTCCAGTCAGTACCCGGAATCGTAATCGTAGCGACTCTGGCCGTGATATCTACCGTGAGTGAACTATTGCCTGTGTACGACCACGTCATATCGGTGTCAACATCGTCAACATCACTCACATAATCATCGAGATTAATCGTCGTAAAAGTTGATCCTTCATCGATAGTCTGATCAGGGATATCGCTAACTACCGGAGCATCGTTTATGGCATTTACAGTAAAGACAACATCGTTTGAATCAGCCAGTGCTCCCAGGTCGGAAGCTTTAAACGTAACCGTCTCTGCGCCGTTCCAGTCAGTACCCGGAATCGTAATCGTGGCGACTCTGGCCGTGATATCTACTGTAAGAGCGGAATTGCCTGTGTACGTCCACGTCATATCGGCATCGGCATCTTCAACATCACTGACATAATCATCGAGATTAATCGTCGTGAAAGTTGAACCTTCATCGATCGTCTGATCAGGAATATCAGTAACTACCGGAGCGTCGTTGATAGCCGTAACCGTAAAGATGACATCGTTTGAATCAGCCAGTGCTCCCAGGTCGGAAGCTTTGAACGTAACCGTCTCTGCGCCGTTCCAGTCAGTACCCGGAATCGTAATCGTGGCGACTCTGGCGGTTATATCAATAGTAAGAGCGGAATTGCCTGTGTACGTCCAGATCATATCGGCATCGACATCTTCAACATCACTCACATAATCATCGAGATTAATCGTCGTGAAAGTTGAACCTTCATCGATCGTCTGATCAGGGATATCAGTCACTACCGGAGCGTCGTTGATAGCCGTAACCGTAAAGACGACATCATTCGAATCAGCCAGTGCTCCCGGATCGGTAGCTTTGAACGTAACCGTCTCCGCTCCGTTCCAGTCGGTACCCGGAATCGTAATCGTGGCGACTCTGGCCGTGATATCTACTGTAAGAGCGGAATTGCC
>JAAEQF010000680.1 GCA_024231695.1 FCB group bacterium | reverse complement strand
TAGAAGGCAGATGCTCTATCCAGATGAGCTACGGGGGCACATGCGTAGCATGATTTTCCTCATCGGGCGTTGCCCGATGAGAACAGCTATTTGAGCTTATTATACATTTTTCGCAATCGCTCGGCAACACAAAATATTTACGGTTTGGCAAAGAAATTTGTGATGGTTAAATCCACCAAACGTCTTATTTTATAATAGCTTGAATCTATCAATATACTCGGGCAATTTAAGCAGGAGTTGCAAAATGGGAAATCCAAACTGGGGACAAAAACTAAAAGATAGCCTCGATGAATTCGTCGGGGAAGAGGTGCGCCAAGAAATCATGGAGGGAAGCGACGCCCTGACCGACAGCGATGAAAAAGTCCGCACCGATTGGGTTCGGCAAATGTTTTCCCAAATGGATCGACTGGTGCCTGACGAGGATAGACGATATGATATTATGGCTCGTTGTTCCTGCGACTGCGCATTGCCTCTTATCGGGACCTTTCGTGAAGAATATCGCAATAATAAAGATATCGACGCCCTGCTGGAAATGATGTACAAGAATCCGTTCTATGTCCGGCCGCGGCGCGAGGGGAATATTATCTATTTCACCAAAGTTGCCTGTCATGCTGAGGAATGCGAAAAGGCCGCAACTCCAGAACTGAAAAGATATCATTATTGCCATTGCGATTACGCTCGCGCTGCCGAATTGCCGATTTCGCCGACGCATTGCTATTGTTCAGCCGGATGGTATCGAGGGATATGGGAGGGGATACTCGAAAAACCGGTTAAGGTAAAATTGTTGAAATCGGTTCTGCAGGGTGACCAGACCTGCGAGTTCGCCGTTTACATTTAAAATAAAACAGGCGGGTACATCTTGCACCCGCCCGACTTCGAATCACTTTGACGAGATTGCGCTACTTAAAGAACAATTACTTCGCCCAGATTCAATTCTTTGAGACCTTCTTCGATCATCGCTCGATCTCCGACAACGACAATGATTAATGCCTTGGGATGAATGTATTTCTTGATAGCGGCGTTTACCATTCCGGCCGAAACGCCCGATACTCGGTCACCATAGGTTTTCCAGCTATCAACCGGAAGTCCATAGGTAGCCATTGTGTTCATTTTACCGGCGAGGTTGCCCAAACTCTGAAATCCTTGCGGGTAACTTTTCATAAGGCTGGCTTTGCTGTTGCTTATCTCTTCATCAGTGAATGGCCGTTCGCCTGAGATATCGGTTAGTTCCTTGACGAACTCGGTCACCGATTCCTTGGTGAACTGCGACTGCACCTGCGCATAGGCCACAAACGGCCCAACCGCTTTGCGTGTGCTGAAATTACTGCGCGCGCCGTAGGTGTAACCTTTGTCCTCACGAAGATTGAGATTGATCCGGCTCATAAACTGGCCGCCCAAACCCTGATTAAGCACTCGAGTAGCCATGTAGTCAGGATCGCTGCGCGGGATACCAAGATTGCCCATCACGACTATAGACTGAGCGGCTCCCGGCTTGTCAACAATGTAAATCTTTGTTTCCTTGGCGGCATCCGGTGTGGACAGGGCGATATCCCGAGTTGATCCCTTTTTCCAGCCACTGAATGCCTTTTCCAGTTTTTTCTTCGCTTCCGACATGGTAATATCACCGGAGATTACTACCGTGGAAAGGTTCGGCAGGTAATTATCCTTATAGAACTTCAGCAAGTCATCCCGGGTAAGGGCTTCCAATGTCTCATTCGTGCCCGAGCCGGTGTAGGATTGGCTATAAGGATGATCTTTACCAAAAAGTAAACTGTAAAAAGCCTTGAATGCCGTAGGATAAGGTTCTTTGGCCTCCTGTTGAAGCCGGGCCAGATAATCCTGTCGCAAGCGATCAAGTTCCTCCTGCGGGAAAGTCGGATTAAGGAGGATATCCGCGGCCAGGTTCAGTCCGGTATCAAAATGTTTTTTCAAAACATTAAGGGTGACTTCTGTGGCATCATAGGAACTTGAGGTTCCTATTTGAGCGGCCAGATCGCGCGCCTCCTGCGATATCTGCAATGCGGTGCGTGTCTTGGTGCCCTCATTTAGCATATCCGAGGTCATTGAAGCGGTTCCGAAGGCTCCTGTGGGATCGGCGTTCCAGCCTCGTTTGATAACCAGTTGCATTTCAATAAGCGGCAGACGATCATCATTAACCAGCATTAACTCCAGGCCATTGGATAGTGTGGCCGTCTCGATAGCGGGCGGGTTGAACGTCGGCTCCGCTTTCGGTTCCGGTTTGGCCATACGGTCAAGATCACTTTCGGCCTCGCTCAGAGTACCCTGCGGGATGATATGGACAATTCCGCGATTGTCGAGATCGATAAACTGACGAGCATATTTCATGACAC
This sequence comes from FCB group bacterium, assembly GCA_024231695.1. Lineage (GTDB taxonomy): Bacteria > Zixibacteria > MSB-5A5 > GN15 > JAAZOE01 > JAAEQF01. The sequence goes on along the minus strand of JAAEQF010000680.1, from coordinate 5,582 downwards.
TGTCTGCCGTGGCATTGGTATAACGATCACGATCCCAGTTCAACATATCGGGTGAACCGAGGTGAACGTTGTAGCTATTAAGGCGATTGGCCCGGCCACCGAAACCGCCGACGGCCTGAAGGCCGCGGATGAAACCGGCCTCCCAGGATATTTTAGCCCGTGTTAATTCTTCGGGCGTGATGCCTTCGGTCAGGAGCTTGTTTAATTCATCATCGATAATTTTCTCGATCTCTTCCAGCGTGTGGCCCGGTTTGGCGGTTACACTCAGAAAGAAAATACTCCCCATCTCGCGCGACAATTGATTGACGCCGATATCCTGAGCGATTTTCAGATCATAGACCAGGGTTTTATAAAGGCGGGATGTCTTACCAGAGGAAAGGATACTTCCCAGAAGATCGAATTCGGCGTCGCCGGGGGCAAAAAAGGCCGGTGTATGCCAGAGCATAAACATCCGTGGTAGCTCAACATTGTCCTCGGAAACCAGTCTTTTGACACCGCCAAGATCGGGGATCCAGCCAGTCATCCGCTGAACCGGGCGGCCGGGAGGGATAGGACCAAAATATTTTTCCACAAGCGCTTTGGCTTCGGCCGGATTAAAATCCCCGGCGATAGCCAGCGAAGCGTTGTTGGGAGCATAATATAGCTTGAAAAACTCGGATACATCCTCAATAGAAGCCGCCGACAGATCATCCATCGATCCGATCACCGACCACGAATAGGGATGGCCATACGGATACATCAAACTGTTGGTCATTTCGTAGGCGATACCGTAGGGCTGGTTATCCACGCCCTGCCGCCGTTCGTTTTTGACCACATCTTTTTGAGTATCCAGTTTTTCCTGAGTCATGACATCGAGCAGATATCCCATCCTGTCCGACTCCATGGCCAGTGCCAGTTCCAGATAATTACTGGGAACATTTTCCCAATAATTGGTTCGATCATTATTGGTCGATCCATTGACTGCCCCACCGATCTTCTGGATTGGTCCGAAATATTCTCCGTCGAAGGCAGCCGACCCCTGAAACATCATATGTTCGAACAAATGAGCGAATCCGGTACGGCCCGGCTTCTCGTTTTTCGAGCCGACATGATACCAGATATTGACGCTGACCATCGGTATGGAATGATCCTCATGAAGAATAACATCCAGCCCGTTGGACAAAGTGAATTTTTCATATTTCAGCTCCAGCTTGTCTTCAGCCGGTGCTGACGAGGCAAAAATGAAGGAGGCCATAAGGGCGACCATCATCACTCTGCAAACTCCTGCCATTGCATAACTCCCTTCGGGATTACCTGACGTTGCCGTTCCACTTCCTGTATAGACGGTTTTATATCTTTACTATTACGTGAGGATTCTATAGATGTTGCCTTCATCGCATGATATTCGCACAGGAGCTTGAATAGAAAGCACATAAACGTAAATATGTCGTATGGTTCACTTTAATAGTATTATACGGGGAATAGTTAAACAAACAGTTTAGGTGGGGGGCTGCTTCTCAAAACGAATTTGGATAAAAACCGGCCTAAATTACTAGGGGGAAGCTGGGACAAGTTTTGAACTCTGATTACTCTGGTGGAAAAGTGAGATTACCCCCGCGTCAGCCAAGAGCACAATGAATTTGTGGCGGGGTGAGAGGATTCGATCTTCTCTGTCTATACCGTCTCCCAATAATTTAAAGCGGAATCTTACGGCAACGGGCAGAAGATAGCTATTCTTCTTTATAAAGCTTTTTTAACTGGGCTGCCAAAGGACCCCAAATGAAAAGCAGGTGAATACCCGCTCCGGCGCTGAGTATATAAGAGATTTCCTGATAACATTCTGTACCTTTCAGCTTAAAGGAGCATCCCAAAAGTACCGCTCCCCAAATAATAGCACTTCCTATTATATAAACTCCGACTGTTTTTCTTTTCTTGTCCATTGCTTCTCCATTCATTTCTTGTTAAAATTAAACTTGGCTACATCCTCAGGAATATTCAATCGCCATCAATAATGAAAACCGCTCAAAAAACAATCCCTTCGGCGAGTGCGATAGCCCAGCGGTCAAAAATGTCTCGTACCGGTTTCCGGGGATTTCCATCCACCTCGTACTCATCGATGAGAATCACTACTTGAAGCCGCCGCTTGTTTTGTTGATCTTCCATCAGCACAACCATCGCCCTTGCCCGGGAAACAAAATCGGGGCCTGGATTCGGCGGAGTTTTGCGTTCCACGTCACCAAAAAGTTTGAATACCTTGCGGCCATCTATGGTCACGGTTTCCGCGTCGCCGTACTTGAATGACTCCACCTGATCCATTGCGTTGGCGCAATTAATCGCCGCTCGGTAGTGTGCTATAGCGCCACCCATGGTTTGAGTGTCGTCAGCCGGTTCTTCCGGTAGCGTTTCCCACTTGAAGAAGATGTCGGTCGTCATATCCTGAAGATTCGCCAGAAGCGAACCAATTTCCTTATTGCGCATGCCGCGATACTCAGGGTGGGGAACACCGTAAGGATTCTCAAAGACAAACCAATGCAACGGGTGATCGAAACTAATGCCGAAACGATGGCTGTCGAACCGTTTCACAAGATCCGGGAACTCCTTGGTTTCTGCGCCCGAATGACATGCCAGAGTATGATACGTCGTTGCGAACTCGGCTTCGAGTTCGGCCCGTGGTGTATGGAACCTAACGTTGTAATTCATGTCGGCGATAAACTGACGACCGCTCTCGGGGCAGTTCCAGATTAAAAAGAACGCACGATAGAAATCGCGCTGGGGCAACACCTCGGCGAAATAAGCCGGGTGCCCGGCTACAATTGTATCATTCACTGAAAGAACCTGCAGACCTTCACCGGGCCAGATCTTTGGGATTCGATCTCGTACGTAGTCTTCGGTAACCTCGGGAACTTCAATCGGCCCCCAGTGCAGGAAGTAATAGATCACTTTGGTCACACTTGCTGAAAAGGTGCCGGAATCAGTAGAACCTGTAAAACCGGAGTCATTCCAGGTGTATCCAAGATCAGGCAGGTCGATAGCGAGGTTGGCTCTGTCGGCAAGTATCGACTCCAGAGCCGTGTCGGTTCGGACTTCAGGTTGCTGAGCGACCACGTTGGTTGCCATCATCAAAGCCAATAGAACCGGAAAATTGATTGCTGCGATTAGACCTTTAAACATCGGTTCTCCTTTTATCGGCGTGCGGGCCAAATGAGGGGGGATCGGTTCGATAGCGTTGGATGAGAGTCTCCAGGCCGGATGGGCGGAAGGCCAGTAACGAGATGTCCCGCAATTTTTCCTTGTCTGCGGGCGACATCTCCGTTTGCTCCGATTTGAGGTTCGTGTAAAGAATCTCAGCCGTCAAATGGTTGTGATGCAAGCAGGATAGAAAAGTACTATTGCTCCACACGGCCTCATGCACACTTTTCATGTCTCTTGTGAGTAACCCGAGCAAATGCTCCTCGGCATCGATGACAATGTTAATATGCTGACCGGGCCAGGCATCCAACGCAGGATCTTTTTCGGACAGTTGCTGAGTTATCACTCCCGGGATATGCTCCTTGCTGTAAACTCTGCAGATGACGGTTACGCCCCGGATTGCGGTTTCGCCGAGGGAGTCTGAAAGCAGTTCGAAAGGGCCGGGGAACAGGTCGCAGAGAACAATCCCTCTGGCTCGCTCCAGCATAGCTTCACTCTGCCGGATTACCTGATCCACTGTCTTAAGATGGTATATCCCGTCATCCTGCGGAGAGCTTGTGAGAGCTTTCAGCGCCTGGTCAGCCTCCCGGCGGTGCTGCTTGAAGCGCCGTTCGAGATTGTCGAGTAGTTCCACAGGAGGTACCGCCCGACAAAGTTTTTTCTCACCCACCTCGACTATAATCGCCCCCTTGTCTTCGAGGGCAGCTATTGCCTTGTAAGTGTTGGGCGGCTGCTTGCCGATAGCGTGGCTTATCCGATAGCCGGTCGCCGGGGAGTTTTCGACGAGAAAACCATAGATGAGAGCCTCGATTTCGGTGAAGCCGAGAGCCTGTAATGGCTGGGTATAGTCCTTGATCGACATAATGGTAGTATATGCTACCAATAAAACAAAGTCAACCCCTTTTTGCCTCTGTATTTTCTGTAAATTCCGTCTGCATTGGAGGGGGCGATACCTCTACGAATCTGTCTTTACGGAAATAGGGGAAGTTGGAACAAGTATTGAACTTTGGTTACTCTGGTGGAAAAGTGAGATTGTCCACGCGTCAGCCAGGAGCACAATGAATTTGTGGCGGGGTGAGAGGATTCGAATAATCCTTTCTCCAGAAAGACCCTGAAATGCAGAGCCGCAATTGAGGTTATACTCCGTGTCTTACGGCTTTTATTTGTTCTTCCACCAAGCATACGCTTCAACTCGTCTGTCTATCGCAGGCGAGTCCTTTGATGTTGGCCCGGTGATCTTGATTGTGAATTTAGTATTTTTTAGTTGGCATGAATCTCTCTCTATTAGTGAGTTTCTTACCCACTCGGCTCTCGCCGCCGCCAATCCCGAATTATAGCCGTACTTCTCTCGCAAAATAGCGCCAAGGTTGTCACGATCGGTACAGCCTATGAGTTCTATCGCGACGAGATCGTATTTGATCATTTCATGTTTAATCTCATCTGACAGACAATTAATAGCGGACATATTCGATGGAATGGAAGCTCCCGATTCGAAAGGAGTAATTACAGTCAGTTTCTCTATCCATAAGTCTGATGGAGTAGATGATACTTGAGCGATTGGAATTCCTACATTTAAATCAAGATTTATTAGGTGAAAATCGTCTACTTCTAAACTAAACAATGAGATACCGCCCATTGTCAGCCCTATAGCCATTGCAGTTCGTCCCTTTTTTACATGACTGGTTACTGCTACTAGGATAATGCCAATGGAGAATATTATGATCCCAATCGCCATGACTATTAGTGCCCATTTGGGAATGCTAATTCCTGAGTCGGATTTGGTAGTGACCACGGTCGTTTCGTCTGTCAAACTGCGAATTGCGGCAGTTACACTATCGAGTCTATCAGCTATCAATGAATCCCCACCAGTTATCAACGGCAAGCTATCCAAGTTTTGAGAAGGAATGGAAGATTCATGAATCGCTGCTGTAATGCTATCAAGGCCGGCTACGATTTTAGAACAGCCGACCGGTTCCATATTTGGTTTGTCTAAAAAATGTGACGCAGTAAGTGCGGCAAAAGGACCGATTACGAATAACACAACACCTCTAATTAGCATGCGTCGTGTGTATCTTAGCTCAGTTCCTGAATATGAGGATTTTAAAGTACTACGAAGAGGCTGGATGAGATAGATTAAAGCCGCAAATCCAAATATACAGCCAACGATTACAAGATAAATTGCGTTCCTATGTAACTGGTTGAAGTAGAACGCAATAATTATGCCTTGAAAGCCAATGATAAGTGTTGAAATTGCGATAATGTGTCTTGAGAATCGCCGCAGCTTATCGTAATAGGTAAAATTAGCCATACCAAGTATCCTCCCATTCAATTATAGAAATTGGCACTCTCAAAATATATAATCGCGGTGAGTCGGTTCACTGGAGTCTATCAAATAATCGGGGTGAGAGGATTCG
>JAAEQF010000679.1 GCA_024231695.1 FCB group bacterium | reverse complement strand
CAAAGACAAACTGTACGCCACGGTATACGACGACGATGACGAGGCGTTTGCGTTGTGGGAGGAGATAGCGCCCGAACTGAAAAACGGCCGCGTCATGCGGTTCGGCAAGGAAGATAACTATTGGTCGATGGGTGATATCGGTCCGTGCGGGCCGTGTTCCGAATTGCATTTTGATCGCGGTGAAAAGTACGGTACCGGGCCGGACGATGTTGTCAACGGCGAGACCGACCGGTTTGTGGAAATCTGGAACCTGGTGTTCATGCAGTATGACCGTGACGCCGACGGTGTCCTGCACGATCTTCCGAAACCATCGGTAGACACCGGCGCCGGTTTGGAACGAATCGCGGCAATCATGCAGAACGCCGATACGAATTATGGTATTGACCTTTTCCAGAACCTGATTACGGCAGTGTCCGATCTGACCGGCGCGAAATGCGCCGAGCATCCGGTTTCACACCAGGTTGTGGCCGATCATATTCGAGCCTTGACGTTTGCTATTGCCGACGGGGCCGGGATCTCCAACGAAGGCCGTGGGTATGTGCTTCGTCGCATACTGCGTCGGGCCGCGCGTCACGGACGTGAACTCGGTGCCCGTGAGCCGTTCCTGTACAAACTGGTT
>JAAEQF010000678.1 GCA_024231695.1 FCB group bacterium | reverse complement strand
TCTTTCGACGAGGCGCTGGCTTTGCCGACGAAGAAATCGGCTTCGGTCGCCTTGCGAACTCAGCAGATCATTGCTCACGAATCGGGCGCAGCCGATTCGGTCGATCCGCTGGCCGGATCGTACTTTGTCGAATATCTAACCGATGAGCTGGAAACGAGCATTCTTGGCCTGCTTGATACTATCGACCAGGAAGGCGGCGCGCTCGCCGGAATAGAATCTTCCTATTTCAAGAACGAAATCGCCCGCTCGGCGTATCAATATCAAAAGCGGATAGAATCCGGCGAGGATGTTGTTGTCGGCGTCAATCGTTTTCAAATGGCCGTAGAAAAGCTTCCGGATCTGTTGAAGGTGGATGCCGAGGCGGAAGAAAGTCAAATCAAGCGCCTGACAGAGATCAAATCTTCGCGCGATCAGACAAAGGTAAGCAAGGCTCTGATCCGGTTGGAGAAAGCGGCTCAGTCGGCCGATAATATGTTTATCCCGGTTGCGGAAGCTGTCCGAAACAGAGTTACCGTGGGAGAAATAGCAGGTAAACTGCGTGAAGTGTGGGGAGAGTACGATGCTAAGTAGGAATCTGTCGGTCATAGTTATTTTGTTTGCCATGTTTTCCACATTTAGTATATGCCAAGCCGATGAGGACCCTGCTATCGATCAGCGGATTATTTTGGATAAAACATACGAATTATTCCTGCGCGCCAAGGTCAACGATAAGGCGGTTATGTATGAAAACGAGTTTCCGTACTTGAGAGAAGAACGAGATTTGGAAGAGTACCTGGCCAACAAGTATGTCAAAGCCTACAATGCCGATACGTTGGTGGCCCTGCAGGTGGATTCGGTGCTGGTTACCGGAGATTCGGCCCTTTCATACTTAAGGCTCGAATTTGTGCAGGCCGATAGCTCTTTCAATATTTCAGAGATGGCCCTGCGCTGGCGTAAATATGACGACGTCTGGATCAAACCTTCGCTTTCTGAACCGGCGAAACAACTGGAATTTGAAGAGGAACTGCGCATTTACTGGGAAGCGGTGCGGGAAATGGAAAAAGACGCGACCAAGAACAACAATGCCGAAGAGGACAGGCAATGAACCGGCGCATCGCTCATGTGGGAGTAGCGGTCGTGAATATGGATGAGGCCGTTCGGGCTTTTTCGATCTTACTGGACAAGGAACCGGACAGCTTCGAAGATGTCGCCGACCAGAAGGTTAAAACGGCTATTTATCAAACCGGCGAATCGAGTCTCGAGTTTTTAATCGGCACCGCGCCTGATTCACCAATTACCAAATATCTCGAAAAACGCGGAACCGGAATTCATCATGTTTGTTTGCGAGTGGATGATTTATCGGCCGAATTAATGCGGTTGAAAGAAGCCGGCATACGCCTGATCGATGAAAAACCTCGCGCCGGGGCCGAGGGGATGTTGGTCGCCTTTGTCCATCCCAAATCGACCGCTGGAATCCTGATCGAACTGCAACAGTTCAAACTCTGATCAAACAGTGTCTGATTAGTCAGTAATTTCCATCGACAGCTTTAACTATTAATGGGGCTTGATGTTCTGTATTAGGCGTTCGACAAGATGCCTTATTTTGTCCCGAATGTCAGCGTACGCCTCTTCGCGCGTGATATTTGGGAACAGCGTGTCCGGGTTGGGGATGGACCAGTGATCATATTTGGCTGAGGATGGGAAAAAAGTGCTGTATGGTTTGACCGATTCGCTCAGGGTGATAATATAATCGGCCCAGCTCAGTATTTCGTCGCTGAGCGGCTGACTTTTATGCCCGGAAATATCAATTCCCACTGCCAGCATGGTGTCGATAGCCAATGGGTGAACGCCCAGAGCCTGGATTCCGGCCGAGGCGAAATGGATGGAATTATCGGCCAATTGCCTGCCCCAGCCTTCGGCCATTTGTGAACGAACAGAATTCCCTGCACATATAAACAGAATTTTCATCGGCGGTCTTTTCGTCGGTGGTTTGTTTGAGACTCGTGTAACATAATTCGCCCGAAATATAGCTGATAGCTGTGGCCGAGCCAATAAAAATCGAGAAATCCACTACCGGGCAATTGATATTGTTGACACCGTTTAAAAGGCCGTATATAATTATTGAAGAAGAACTCGAACAAGAAGGGGACGATTAAATGGAAGATTCGGTTATGGCGGAACAAACCACTAAGAGGGAAGACTCAATAAGCTGGGACGCCTATTTTATGTCGGTGGCCATCCTTTCCTCTCTACGAAGTAAAGACCCCAATACGCAGGTAGGCGCCTGCATCGTTAACGAGGGCAATCGCATTGTCGGAATCGGCTACAATGGCTTCCCGGCAGGATGCCATGACGACGAACTGCCCTGGGGACGTGAGGGTAATTATCTGGACACCAAGTATCCTTATGTCTGTCACGCCGAGATTAACGCTATCCTCAACAGTGATCTTGGCCGGATGAGTAACTGTCGCATGTTCGTTAACCTGTTTCCCTGCAACGAATGCGCCAAAATGATAATTCAGGCCGGCATCAAAAGGATCATCTACATCAACGATAAATACCCCGATGACGAAAAATTCATAGCTTCCCGCCGGATGTTTAAACTGGCTGGTGTGCAGATGATCAAGATGTCGGTTCCTGACCAAAAAATCGAAATTGATTTTTCGCGCTTCCTGTAATCGAGGCTCTCGATATACGGCCAGCGCAGCCTGTAGCATTACCCGTCGGTCAATACGGCGGGAGTAATCAGCCACAACAAAAAAGCCCGCCGGTTGGCGGGCTTTTTCTTGAGTCTTTGGAAAATCTTTATTTGAACCGTTTCGGTGAGCGGGATTCCCATTCGACTATGATCGGGCTGGCGACGAATACCGAACTGAAGGTACCGACAGCCACGCCGAGGGCCAAAGCCAGCGAGAAAGTGAAAAGAACCTGTCCGCCGAAAAAGAGCAGAGTCAGAATCACAAACAACACCGTCAACGATGTGATAATCGTCCGCGAGAGGACCTCGTTGATGCTGGCGTTGATACTGGTAACAAAGTCGCCTTTCTTACGGAAAAGCTTCAGATTCTCTCTGATCCGGTCGAAAACCACGACCGAGTCGGTCAGCGAATATCCGGCCAGAGTCAAAAGGGCAGTGATTACCAGCAGATCGATCTCGATGCGCAGGAGCCAGAAAATACCCAATACGGTCAACACATCGTGAAAAGTGGCGATCGTGGCGGCTATGCCGAATCGGAAATCAAAGCGTAACCAGATATAAATCAAGATACCCAGAACGGCCAGGATAACGGCCCATTTGGCCTGATTGCGCAGGGTTTCACCGACGGCCGGGCCAATCGAATGTTCGCTGTCTTTATTGAAAGCATTGCCCGGGAAGGCTTCGGCGATTATGCCGGTAATCCGGCCTACCGTCTCGACCGAACCCGCACTGGCGTCGCCCTGATCGGTTTTTACCCTTATGAGAAACGAATTGGACACGCCCTCGGTGGTCAACTCCTGTATGGACGCTTCGGGGAAACCACCGGTGCCCAAAGCGGCTCGTAGATCGGAGATTTCGATTGCACTTTCAAAATTGCCCTGAACCATCGTGCCGCCGGTAAAGTCGATTCCCATTTCCGCCTTACCCAGGAAAATACTGATGAGAGCGACCAAGCCGAGGAGGATGAAAATTGACGAAAGGACAAAGCTGTACTTGCGCATCCCGATAAAGTCGATATTGGTTTTGCCTAATATTCTAAACATTGCCTGTCATTTCCTCCAGCACTAAATAGAAAGGGACTTATACCCTTTTCGGAAGTCAAAGATGGCCTTGGTAATGACCAGGGCCGTGTAAAGTGAAATTGAAACACCCAAAAAGAGTGATACTGCAAACCCCTTGACCGGTCCCGATCCGAAGACAAACAAAATCGCCGCCGTAATCAGAGTCGTAACATGACTATCAATAATGGTCAGAAGAGCCCGGTTATATCCGGCGTCAATCGATGCTCGGATGGTTTTGCCGGTTAGCATTTCCTCGCGAATACGCTCGAATATCAGCACGTTGGAGTCAACCGAGATGCCGATGGTCAGGATAATACCGGCGATGCCCGGCATGGTCAGCGTGGCATGCAAGGCAGCCATTGCTGCCAGCAGGAAGAAGAGGTTGAAAATCAAGGCGATATCGGCGATGATACCCGAAAGTCGGTAATATATGGCGATGAAGATCAGCACCAAGAATAATGCGATTACCGAAGAAGTCAGGCCTTTGGTGATAGAGTCTTTACCCAGCGACGGGCCAATCACGCTGCTTTCAATGATTTCCACCGGGGCCGGCAGAGCACCAGCTTTTAAAACGATGGACAAGTCGCGGGCTTCTTCATAGGTGGCTCCGCCGCCCATAGTAATTCTTCCGGCGTCACGAATACGGGTTTCGATATTGGGCGCAGATTCGACTTTGCCATCCAGTACGATAGCCAGCGGTTTGCCGATATTGGGGCCGGTCACGCGTGAAAATATGCGGCCGCCCTCGCGGGTAAGTTGGAAATTCACAAACGGTTTGCCGAACTGATCGCTTTGCGGGATGGCATCGGTCAGGTATTCACCCGACATTTGCACCCGGCTTTTAAGAAGATAAAGCGGAGTCATGTTTCGCCCGCGATCTATCCGCGATCTGGTTCCCCAGGCAAACTGAACGCCGTTGGGGATGAGAGTCTTTATTTCCGTCTTTTCCAGGATAGCCTTGATATTGGGAATTAACTCGGTCTCGACCATAAAGTAGGGATAGTTTACTCCAGGCACCTGTTCCAGATAGATTGTCAGGGGCATGTCCATCTCTTCGTCGGTCAGAAGATTCTCGTCACCGAGAGTGTCGGCTTGGTCGCCAAGCAGATCGGCCATGACATCGACATCTTCAGTCGGTTCGACCACTGGGCTGTCGTCGCCTTCTTCTGCGGCATCATTGACCGTAGAACCGAGGTTTTCCACAGAAATGTCCAACTCTGCCATCGCCTTATCAATTTTATTCAGCAAAAGAGTGGCGTTGTCGGTGGATTCGAGAAGCTTGAATTGCAATTGCGCTGTCTCACCGATTAGCTTTTGAGCTCGATCAGTATCGGTGAATCCCGGCAATTCAATAACGATGCGATCATTGCCCTGTTTCTGAATAATCGGCTCGGTAACCCCAAACTGGTCTATTCGATTACGAATGATCTGGAGTGCCCTTTCGACGGCATCTTTCTTGGCGTTATCATCCAGTTTGTCCATCTGAACTTGCAGGACCACGTACATACCACCCTGCAAATCGCGTCCCAGGCGAATCGCTTCCTGTTTCATCCGAAATACTTCGGCAGGATTGCTTTCGACCAAACGGTCAGTTTCTTCCTGAGACATCGTCCAATATTCAATGGTTGGCCAGGAATACCAGAAAGCGAGGATAACCATCGATAGAGTGATTACTATTCGCCATGTCTGTGTTCTGCTCATTTTTCGTCCACTTCCTTATCGTATAGTTCAGCTAACCGCGTAATAGTCTGGCAATATAGCAAAACTTTGCCATATGTCAATTGTTTTATAGATCGGAATACCCCCGCAAGTCTGCATGGCCGACGGCATAAATTATTCCAAGATTTACAGTTAATCGACCCGAGTTCGGCTCCGGACTCCATCGGTTAGACCGGTCGTTTTCAAAAAAACCTTCATCGAGTTACCGTGATATTCGCCAATCGAATACTTGACTTTTGTTTCTTGGGCGAGTAGCTTAAACGATTATTGGAGTTATGGTTAATCTGAGAAAAGAGGAGTATTCAAAATGTGTAAATCGCGTTTAATATCCATTTTTATATCTTTCTTGATCGTTTCTTTTCTGAGTATTGCCTTAGTCTCCGATATTTCGGCCAAGACAACCCGGGTTACTTTCGGCAACGGCATGGAGGTGATTTTCAAGGAAAACCACAGCTCCCCGATGATAACCTCGATTGTCTTCGTCCGCGCCGGAGCCAAGTATGAAAACGATTTCAATAACGGAATCACCCATTTTCTGGAACACCTTCTTTTCGACGGCACCAAAAACAGGTCTCGGCAGGAAATCACCGCCGGGATAAAAAATCATGGCGGGTATATTAACGCCTTTACCCGTAAAGATCTGACCGGCTATCTGGTATTGATGCCCAAAGAATTCATTGATTTTGGAATCGACGTACAGGCCGATCAGCTTTTCAATTCGATTTTCCCCGACGAGGAGTTGGAGAAGGAAAGAAAAGTCGTGATCGAAGAAATCCAGATGGATAATGATCGCGAAGCCAATCTAGCCGAATATTTCTTCAGCGCTAAATCGATGGCCGGAACCGCCTATGAACGTCCGGTGCTGGGTTACAAGAACATCATCGCCTCGATTCCCAAGCATCAAATCGTTGATTACTGGAAACGGTACTATGCTCCTAATAATATGATCGCGCTGGTGATCGGCGATTTCGAAACCGATGAGATGATCGAAAAGTACCGGTCGGTTTTCGGCATTGTCCCCCCGGTATCGATGCCCTCCGCGCCGGATGTCAGCTATTTTCCGCCTCAGGAACGCACTGTCTTTAAAAAAGCAGGCCAGACCAAAACAACCTATATTCAGATCGGCATCGATGCTCCGCACTATACCGATCCCGATTATTTCGCTTTTGACTTGCTGGCCGATTATCTCAATTCCGATGAAAATTCGCCGCTTAAGAAAATTCTGGTCGGCGACAGCGGTGTTTCACTCTGCCGCTCATTTTCAGCTTATATGGAAACGGCCGAAGAATTCTCGCGCCTGATTATCGAAGTCCAGACCGATGATGAAAAGAAAGTCGATCCGATAATTGCCGGGGTGGAGGAGGCTTTGGAAAACTTTGCTGATTATCAGCCCGATGTCGAAATTTTGCAGGGGATCAAAGTTTCCAAAAAGGCCGATGAAATCTTTTTGCAGGAAAAACTTCATTATTACGGCTTTATGGTTGCTCCCAAACTGGTTGCCACCGGTTGGGAATTCATGGAATCGTATCTGGGCGCCATTGATCAGGTCAATTCGTCCATGCTGGTTCGGGCCACCGACCGCTGGTTTGCCGAGTTGAATTATACGGCCACCGTCTTTTACCCGAGGAAAGAAACCGAAACCGCCGAAACCCCTCAAACGCATACGGTTTACAAAAAGGAAATTCTGGCCAACGGCCTGACCGTGGTGGTCAAATCAAATCTCGACAGCCGCGTCTTTGCCCTCAATGTGATCGGTAAAAACCGTTCCGCCTCCGAACCAATCGGAAAAACCGGTATCACCGATTTCGTCAACCGGACGATCAAGAAAGGCACCACGACCTATCCGGCCGAGGAACTTTCGCGCAAACTGGCCGCTATCGGAGCCAAAGTTACCGTCGGCGACCTGCCCTGGATTTCTCACGATGATTTCTACACCACCCGCCGGTATGCCTTCATGAAATTTGAAACCATCGACGAATTTACTCGCGAAGGTCTCGACCTCTTCGCCGACATGATCAAGAATCCCGCCTTTGCTCCCGGAGATGTCGAATCTGTTCGCGGCATGCTTATGGGCGTTTTGGGCCGCCAGTCCGGCTCGACTCTGGACGTCTGTCGCAATCAGTTCTATGCCACCCTGTTCGAGGGCCAGCCCTATGAAAAGTCGATCAATGGCTCACCCCGGGGACTGGGTATGATTACCCGCGATGATCTGGTCACCTATCACAAGAAATTTTATTCGCCGGGCAACATGATCATCACTATCGGTACCAATTATGATGCCGAGATGATGATGGCTATGGCCAAAGATGCTTTTGGGTCCATCCCAGCGGTGGAAATAACCGCATTACCCGTCAAACTCGGTCCTCATCCGGTCGGAGTTAAAACCGTTCATCAGGATATGGACAAGGAACAGGTCTATATTTTCCTCGGCAACCGCCTGCCCGGAATCGCCGATCCCGATGCGCCGGCCATATCGCTGGCGGCTCAAGTTCTCTCCGGCCGACTCAAACAGGTTCTGCGCGAAGAGCAGGGATTGGCCTATTCGGTCGGCTCCGGCGCGACCTTCGACCGCAATTTCGGCTGGTTCACCTGCACCATGGGCACCGGGGCAGCCAATTACGTTCAGGCCCGCGATGGTATCCTGGCTGAGATCGAAAAGCTGAAAACCGATGGCCCGACTACCGAAGAACTGGAAACGGCCAAGAACAGCCAGTGGGGAAGGACTCTGACGCGCCGCCTGTCGCGGATCAATCAGGCGTATTATATGGGGGTCAACGAATATCTGGGCGTCGGTTATGATTATGAAAAGCGTTATTTACCCAAAATGCGGGCGCTGACGGTGGATCAGGTTAAAAACGCCGCCGCCAAATATTTCGATACCCAAAACTACATCCTCTCCACCGCCGGGAAGATGTAGGGGCGAATTCTTCAAAGATGAGTTTTAAAAATTAGTCAGTATTCCTGCTCTCGATATTTTTTCTGGCAGCAGTTGCGGCTTGCTTGATACTTAAGTCGTTTCGAGGATCTTCTTCAATTTGACTAAGAAACGGTAAATCCAAGTTGATTCCGCGTTGTCCGATGTATTGAAGTGATCTTATTTTTTCACCCTTTTCGCCCAATGTATAAAAGGCTTTGTCTCTTATAACCTCGACCCTGTTTTGTGTATCATTGTCGGGACTGGTCTCAATCATATGGTCTAGTAGAATGCTAAATATTTCCATTTGTTTATCACGATGTTCTTTCAATAATGCTGGGAAATAACTTTCAAGCTTATCATACATCTCATTGGCTGAAAGGGCTTTTCTGTTTATGTCTTCATGAATACTCGTGGCCTTGGACTTTATATCATTTAAATCTTTCTCTAAGTAAGTTGCCGTAACGCGAAAGTCGCCGATTGTATCTCTGATATTTGCACGTCCCCAAAAGCCTAATCCTAAACCTCCGATTAATGCGAACACACCCACAGCTGAAATCAGTATAGTCACCCAAGTCATTACAGTTTTTGAGTGCAAATTGTCGCTCATTACACCTGTCATATTGTTCTGTACGCTAGTCAATTGTAGAGATAACGAGGTGATAACGCTGTCTTGTTTGGCGAGTTGTGCCCTGAATATTTTGTTACTATCAATCCCATTTGGTGAAGTTGATTGTGCGTTACACATATTGGTAGTAAGAACACACAAAATGCACCAAAGTAAAATATGAGAGCGAAGTGAATAACTGTATTTCAAG
>JAAEQF010000677.1 GCA_024231695.1 FCB group bacterium | reverse complement strand
TTCAATGACTGAAGACCAGAATAAAGAATTTATTAAGATCCTGGGAGTCGACGAAGTCAACCCCAGAGAAATAACAGACAAGTCCAATTTCGAAAGAGACGAAAGAGTGGACGAACAAGAATTGGTCGAAGAAAGAAATGAAAGACGCTCAGTGACGAAGGCAAAGAATATCCGACCATTAAGAGCCTTTGGAAATGAAAGAGATCGAGTGATCGATCAGTCAAGAACAGGAGAACGCAGCAAAGTAAATGCCGTTCAACCTGAAGTGAAAATTATCCATGAAAATGAATTAAATGAACAGAATCCAAACAATTTTAATGAAGCCATGAAATTAAATGATTCTGCGAAATGGAAAGAAGCCATGGATAAAGAAATTAAAGCCCTAGAAGACAACGGCACATGGGAAGTGGTCGATTTACCACCCAATAGCCGCGCCATCTTCTCGAAGTGGGTCTTCACGAAGAAAATGAAGTCAAATGGCGAAATTGAAAGGTACAAGGCAAGACTAGTTGCCTGTGGAAACCAACAAGTGCATGGCATTGATTTTCAGGACACATTTGCTCCTGTGATGGAAGTGCAATTGTTGCCTTTATTCCTAAAGTTGGCTATTATGTGGGGGACCAAAGTACATCAAGGAGATGTCCCCAATGCTTATGTGAAGGCCGACTGTGAACAGGGATACACAATTTACATGAAAATACCGAAAGGTATGAATGAAATGAACTGCAAGCAATTGAATGAATTAAAACAAAGGAACGGAAGAACAGTTCTTAAATTGAAGAAGAGTTTGTATGGTTTAAAGCAAGCTGGACGAATGTGGAACAACATGCTTGATGAGGAGCTAAAGAAGCTCGGATTCAGAAGGAGCATGGTTGAAAGGTGCCTATATTTCCGCACAAGAAATGAGAAATTGATTATCGTGGGAATTTATGTGGATGATGTCATCGCAGTGTCCCCAGACGATAATGAGTCTAAGTGGGTATTTAATGAATTGAAAAGCATGGAAATTAAATATCTGGGAGAAGTGGATAAGTTCCTGGGGATCCGTGTCACAAGAAATGAGAATGTGTACACAATGGATCAGAAATTAATGAAAATTGATTTATTAAGGAAACTTAAAATGGAAAAGAGCAAGCCAATGGGCACCCCGATCACTGACGAGTATAATCACTCAAATGAAAGTCAGAATGTGATCTTAGGGAATGTGAATTGCT
>JAAEQF010000676.1 GCA_024231695.1 FCB group bacterium | reverse complement strand
TTGGGCAAAGCCAACGGTAAAAAGTGCAATAGAAAAATGAAGATCATCAATGCGGCGGCGAAATTTATGCGACCGGAATAGTCCGCTATTTTATTTATGTTTTTTTTCGGCATAAAAATCAACTCGTGTTTAGGAGATTATCATTCATCAATCCTATCCAATGTTTTCTGAGCCATTCTTTTGTTCGGGCTGTCGGGAGTCATATCCACATAACGCTGTAAATACTGTCTGGCCAGTTTCTTGTCGCCTCTTCCAAACGAGGACAACCCGGCCGCCAGATAAGACAGCGGGCTGAGCGAATCCACCTTCAGAAGTCTCTCGGCATAGTGATAAGAAGTGTCAAACTCTCTCAAGCTGAAATAGGCCATGGCCAGGCCTTCCAGAATAATCGACGAATTGGGAGATAGCTTTTCCGCTTTGTGCAAATAGGTCATCATCGAATCGGCTTTGCCCAACTGTTGATACGACGAGGCGATATTGCTCATAGGACGAGGATCATAAGGTTTCAACCGCATTGATTGCATGTAGTATCGAATCGCCAAATCATATTCCTGACGATTAAAATGAACCATTCCCAAAATATTATGCGTTTCGGCTGAATAGGGATCGGTTTTGAAAACCGAATCGGCCATGACCAGCGCTCGATCGGTGCGGCCGGACTTGACCAGAGTGTGTATCTCGTCGGCTATCCTAATTAATGGAAAATTGATGAGGATTTCGTGGTTGAGGCTGTCGCCGGTTGGCTTATCGCCCTCATTTCTATAGTAATCGCGGATCATGGCCAGACCCGGTTTGCTCTTGGGCATATCCAGATGCAAAAGAGATTTCACATATTCAATCGAAGGTTGGTAGCTGAGATTGGTAGCAAAATACGGCAGGATCAAAACCAGCGATAAAAGAGCGATTCCCGGCCATAACCTGTCGATCCGTATTGATGAATTAAAACTTCGGCGTAGAAGATACAAAAGCGGGCCCAGACCTGTCAGGGCAAACAGGTCCCAATCTCGCCCCATACCAATACGGGGATCGAGAATAAACAGAAGGATGATACCTCCGGCACTAAAGGCCAGAAGAAAAAAGTCCACGGCATCATGACTTTTATCTCGTCGTCCCCAAATCGCCGTCAGAAGCAATATTGGCCAGACCGGAATCAGGAGGCTCAGTTCGTTGAGGATATCCAACAGATGAGTCGGAGAAAAGACGGCATAGTCGGTCGTCGGCGGTCGGCCTGAAAACGGCGGTAGAAAATGAATCATGAATTCCATCGCCGTCAGATATTTATAAACAAAGGCCGCTAACCCGGACAGAACGACAAAACCGGCGGCGATCAAAAGCAGTTTGGTATGCTTTTGAAAAAAACTGCGCCCCTTCCCTCTCGCGACCAGAAGCAAAGGATAAGAAACCAGAAAGAAAACCGTCTGCAGATGCAACAGGGCCGCAATCAAAATGAGTATAGTCGGCCCGATCAGTGAATTTTGCCCCCTGATATATCGCAGTCCAAAATAAAGATAACCGGTCACAAAGGGCCAAAGGAGTGGATAATTTTCGGCATATCCAAAAAAGAGCAAAGTCCAGCCCGAAAAAAGAAGCAGACAAAAGGCCGCCAGCCGCCTGATGCTATCCTGCCCCAGTTCATATGCCAGCCCACTGAAGAAGAAGACTGTGACCGCACCGGAGAATACCGACACGATAGCAAAGGCATACTCGCCCCGCGCCAGACCTTCGATAGGCAGTAATGAGGCTATATAGTGAACGATAGTGACGGCACCGATCTCCGACCATTTGAAAACCACCGGAATATCATCGGCGATGTTGTTGATCACGGTGTAGCCGTCGCCCAGAAGATTGGTCGGCATACGCAAAAACCAGAAAAGCGGCAGAAGGATAAAGCCGGTAAACAGCCAGCGCAGGTATGACCCCTCATCGAAGAGAAGGCGACCAACCCGGTCGAAAAGGCCGGATACTCTTTCGCGAATGGGAGAAACGCAGGTCAGCAGGGCCAACAACAGACCGGCACCCAACAAGACTGTCCAGAAGCTGTCGATGAATAAAAGGTGATTGACTCCCCACAGGCGGCCGTCAGGAAACAGAAAAGGCAGAGAGCGGATCAGCCCGGTCAGAAGGGCGGTCACGGAAAGAATCACGATCCAAAAGCGACCGCTATCTTTTTCGTTATCATCCATCATCGTATTATCCAGCTATCAGGCACAATTGATCGTGGCGATGTCACAACGTGACGATGTCTCCTATGGCAACTGTTTCAGAATCCTCTCAGCCTCGGAGCGGTTACTCGTTTCGGGCGCAAGCTCCAGATATCGTTCGAGATAAACTCTGGTTCGATCGGCCGATTGCAGACGATAAGCGGCCTGCGCGGCCATCCAATATATTTCGGTGCGCGAAGAATCACTTTCGATAATTTTATCCATATAAACCAAGGCAGAGTCATTTGCGCCAATTTGGTAAAAAGCCGAGGCCATCCCAAAATAAACTCCGAGGCTTTGGGCGTCATACTTCTGTGCCTTGCGCAGACTTTCCAGACTCAGATCAAATTTGCCGACTCGGAAATAGGCCTGAGCCAGATTAATCAGGATTTGCGCATTGTATTGACCGAGTTCGGCGGCCCTCTCCAAGTCATTGATGGCTGCTGCATATTGTCCGGTTTTCAATCTGACCAATCCACGCACAATGAATGATTCCACACTATAAGGATCAGCCGCGAAAAGCGAATCGGCCAGGGCGAGGGCTTCCTCGTGCCGGCCCGCCTGGGCCAGCTCCACCGCTTTGTCGGCCCGGCGGATGAAAGGGTAGGCTTTCACTATCTCCTGATTGATTTCGGTTGCCAGACTGTCCTGGCCGAGATCGGTATAGTAATTGCGCAATTGACTCATCCCGGCCTTGCTCCGGGAGACATCCTGGCGAAGAAGCCACTGATAATAATCAATCGACGGTTGATAGCTGAGATTGACCGCAAAATAGGGCATCACCGCAATCAACGACAGAGCAATCAAACCGGGAAACAGTCGTCTAACTTTTTCAGTTCCTCGCCCCATCCTGCGCACCAGTAAAAGCATTGGCCCCAAGCCGCACAAAGCAAATAAATCCCAGTCGCGCCCCAGACCCAGCCGAGGATCGATAATCAAAATAAAAATCGCCCCCGCCAGCGCAAAAGCAATCAGGAACCGGCCGATGGCATCGCGACCGTTTCCACTCCCATTTTTCCAGCCAAGCAGGATAAGGGCCGGGGCCAGCGGAATCAGTAGTCTGATTTCGTTTAATATGTCGATCAGATGCGGCCCGGAAAATAGAGTGTAGCCGGGAGCGTTCGGGCGGCCGGTCAATAGCGGAATGAAATGATTTCCGAATTCATGAGACTTTTGAAGTTGAGACAAAATGGCTGCAAAGCCGATCATAATTGAGATGGCCAAAGCGCCTATGATATAATTGCGATGGCTTTGATAAATTCTTTGCCCTACTCCGCGGGAAAAGAACAGAACCAGATACGACAGGGTGAAAAAGACAACCTGCAAATGCATTATGACGGCGACAGCCAGCAAAATAGTCGGAACAAGGATACTGCTTTGACCTTTCAAACAGCGAATCGAATAATAGATATACCCGGAAACCAGAGGCCACAGAACCGGATAACTTTCTGCGTAACCGAAAAACAAAAGTGTCCAGCCGGAAAATATCAGCAGACCAAGTGTAAATAACCGGCCGGAGCCGTTATCGCTTAATTCATGAGCCAGGGCGCAGAAGAAAAAAACCGTTACTCCGCCGGATATAACTGAAACCAGAGCATAGGCGACGACGGCCCCTTCGACACCGGACAGAGGCAACAGCCCGGCAACGACAGAGACCAATCCGATCGCTCCGATTTCAGACCATTTGAGAATAATCGGGATATCGTTGCCGACATTGAGAATAGCCGTGTAGCCATCGCCGAGAAAATTGGCCGGCATCCGAAAAAACCAAAACAACGGTAAAAAAAGCGTACTCAGCAGAACCCAACGCCCGAATTGCGGGGCATCATTGAAAAGCAGCGCGCTTCTGTCCATGCGCCGCACGAGGAGATCATTCACTCGCGGAATAAACAGGAGGATGGCCGCCAATCCGGCCACAATATAAAGATAGATAACATTATCGGGCGCAAAAAGGAGATGATTAAATCCCCACAGACGGGCTTTCGGAAAATAAAGTGGTATCAATCCGGCCGACCAGATGAATATGGCCGTCAGAAAAGCCGGAAATTCAAACCGGTTCTTTTCCTGCAGACTTTCTATCAAATCACATTTCCTCTGTCATTGTCTATTCAGCTATGGGGAATATAAGCAAATCCTGGGAGATTTTTCAAGGTTTCCTATAAATTCGGAAATCATCATCTCCATAAACCTGCTCCCAGTGACGGGCGATTTGTTGAAACGCCGCAATTTTGAATTCCGGTCCGTTACGTATCAGGGCTGTGGATATTCTATATCTTCGACAATATGAGTCCAGACATTCAAGATTATTGCAATCCATTAGTCTTGTATAGTCAATCTGCAAGCGGTCGGAGACGGCTGAGGTCAGTTGATAATACTCACCCGAACGATATGCCGCCAGACAATGTACCGGAAAATGGGGCATAACAAAATGACGATAGGTGTGGGCTGTGGCCAGCAGGTACTGATCCGGTTCGATATAATCTCCGAGTTGTTCGCAGATTCCGGCCCGGGCCTGATCGAACTTGATCATCCGCGCATTCTGTTTGTTAAAGTGGTACAGGGAATAGTTAAAATGATTTGACATCCCAAAGACGGCCAGAATGACTAGTATTGCCGGACGGATAAACCGCCTTAAGTTCATCAAAAATAAAGTATGAATGGCAAAGGCGGTGACAATTATGGAGAAGAACAAATGAACACGGATGGCATATTGCGGCAGATAATGATAAAATGTGAACAAGTAAGCCGCCGCCGCCACTGCAACAAAACCCCGGATGGGACCGAGGCTATTATCACGGCGGGTTCGGATCATACCCCACAAACCGAAGACGGCTACGCCCGCTCCAATCCACACCCGAATATCGCCTATACTGCGCCCGAACGGTGAAACGAGGTAGCGACCGAGGGTGGTTAATAATTCAAAATCAGGAAACCCGCGCCAGAACGAAAAAGCTCCCGTACCGAAAAGAGATTGAGCAAATATCTGGTAAGCCTGCACAAAGAAGGGGATGAGCATGGCCGCCAGGGTGCCGATCAGCACCAGACTTTGCCGATAACGGCGATGCACTAGTAGTTCCGCCGCAACGGCCAAGCCGATCAAAAATAGATAACCGGGCGATATTAAAAAGGCCAGACCCCAGAGGATTCCACAGGCAATAGTGCGGGCCGTCGTCCGCTCGGGCCAAAGATACTGCTCTAGCCCGGCCAGATAAAACGGCAAAGAGAAATAGAAGGCCGTGGCCAGGAAAATGTTCCCACAGCCCATGAATTCGATGATAAACGGCAGGAGCAGGCAGGTAAAAAAGGCCGTTCGCTCATTGAACTGCCGCCTAATTATCCGCCAGACAAACAAAAGCAGCAACGCTACATTCGATACGGTCACGCCCACCAGAATATGATTAAGTGATGGCCCCAGCGTTTTGAGACCGGCCAGAAACAGATGATAATACGGCGGATGAAAAGTAGGAAAACCGGTTATCGGATCGGCGTACAGTTCACCTTCAAGGACACGCAGGACTTTGGCTTTGACATACTCGATATCTGGCGAGAAAACCAGAAAGGGGGAAAGTTTAATCAAGAGTGGGAGCAGTATCAGAAGCATCAGAAGCGGAAGCAGATATTTACCGTAGATGT
The DNA here is from genome assembly GCA_024231695.1 of FCB group bacterium. Taxonomy (GTDB): domain Bacteria; phylum Zixibacteria; class MSB-5A5; order GN15; family JAAZOE01; genus JAAEQF01. The sequence continues at coordinate 4,295 of JAAEQF010000676.1, read as the reverse complement.
TGCTCATCGATATAGTTTTGCCGTTTGGTGTAAAAGTGATAACTGCTGGAAAAGTACTCTACAATCGCTTGTCGAGCAAGCGCTTTTTACCCGGCGATATCGAAGTTCCGTCAATATCATCCTTCTTTATTTCGTAAATCTTATGGCTTGACCTGCCGGACGTGCAGATATTATATAAGGTTCAAATGATAAAACAGCTCGAAAACGACATCGCCTTGTCTTACCCGGAAGGGCTTACCCGGCAAAAGACAATACCAACTTTTCATCCCGAAACGGCGGAGGAAGCAGCCGATATATTAGTTCGGGCCGCCAAACACAACCAAAAGTTGTTTATCTCCGGTTTCGGTAACAATATCGATCCGAGCGGCGATAGGTATGCCAATCTGCTGGTACTCAAAAGTGATCGCTTGAACAGCATTGTCGATATCGCCCCTGCGGATTTTCATATTACCGTCGGCTCCGGCTATCCACTCAAGGAGATAAATAAGGTTATCGCCGAGCAGAATCTTTATTTCCCTTTCAGCGACACCAACTATCCGGGATCGTGCGGCGGCGCTCTGGCTGCCGGGCTGACGGGATTCGACGGCAATCATATTGTACCTTTCAGCCGTCAATTGCTGGGTGTCACCGCCGTTTTGCCCGACGGTTCGATTATCAAACCTGGCGCTAAAACTTTCAAATCGGTTTCGGGCTATGACATTTCCCGGATGTTTTTTAATAGTTGGGGTTTGCTGGGATTTATCGTGCAGTTGACTTTCCGAGTTTTGCCCCTTTCCAAAAAAGATTCCGAACCGCGTATTGTCCCCAACCATCCTGACCGGGCCGGTTTTATCTCGGATTATCGGGGAGAGACGCCATTGTCGGAAATGTGCCGGAAAATAAAAGCCGAATATGACCAGACCGAGCTTCTGCCCCTGATCTGACCAAATCATTTTTGACTTTATTCCGATAGAATTGTATATAGTATGGCTTGGGAGGTTTTAGTTTCCTTCCATGCTTCGGATAAAGGATTTTTGATTTTATCATCATGATGTTTACTTTTGAATCATACCGGCGGCTTCTGGACAGTATCCTCGAATGCGGCTATGACGTTCATGGTATCGAAAAGATAATCATTTCCCGCCGCGACGGTTTTGCACCCAAGGGTAAATTCGTGGCCATCCGCCATGACGTCGATTATTTTCCCAAACGAGCGCAGGTTCTGGCGGCCATCGAGGCCGAACGGAATCTGGCCACTACCTATTATATCCGTCGCAAGTTTTTCGAAGATGATATCGACACCATCCGCAAAATCGCCGAATATGGTCACCAGATCGGTTATCATTACGAGGAAGCCGACACTCATCAGAAAGCGCCCAACCTGCAGATTGAACGGGATGCCGTCGGTTTCTTTGTCGGCTCACTTCTGGATCTCGACCGGCTTGGTTTCCCGATCAAAACTGTCTGTGCCCACGGCAATCCCATGACCGACGTGGATAACCGTCAGGTTGTCCACCTTCTTCGCAGTGATGATGGTCTGGACCGGCTGGCGTTCACCTATGATCGTGATCTGATCAAGGCCAAAATATCCGATCAACTGGTCGGCGACGCCTCGATTGACATCACCGGTAAGGATTTTGATCTTTATATCCCTGATACCGGACGTTTCAATCCCAAATTCAATCTGAAAGACCGTATCGACGACTGTCCCTTAAGCGGACTGTCAAACCTCGATCATCTGAAACGGATTCTGACCGGTGGCGAATATCGGCGGATATATATGAACATGCATCCTGATCGCTGGTCGGGCAATTGGGGCACCTGGCTATTTGATTTCGGATTTGATACGGCCAAAAATCTGGCCAAGAAATTGATCGGCAAATCAAGTTACCAGGGCCAACTGGTTGGTGAAAAAGCCAAAAAGCATCATCGCCAGGTCATGAAATCTCTCGGGGAAAAATCGGATGAAACCGAAAATCCTCGTTCTTAACTGTTTCGTTAAAGGCTGGAACATCCTCAAAGCTCTGGCTGACGACGGTTTTGAGGTCAACGGCGGCGACTACCGCTCGGACGCTCCGGGCCTGTTCTCCAATCGCATCAAAGACCGGTCCAAAAACCTGATCTATCCCAATCCCAAAATCGATGAAAAAGCTTTTGTCTCCGCGGTTATCGAGCATATCACCCGGGAGAAATTCGATATCCTCCTTCCGGTAAATGCCGCCGAAATGATGGCCCTGGCCCATCACCACGACCAAATATCCAAACATACTCTCTTTCCATTCGAGAATTATTACAAGCTGCTTTTATTGCACGATAAGAAATACTTTTTCGAACTGCTGAGTGGTAACATTGACGGACAGTATCTTCCACGAACATTTTCGATCGGCGACCAGACGCCACCGGTTCATGACATCATCCGTCGAGCGCAAATCGAGCCGCTTCCTCCCCATCAGCCGATGGAGGATTTCAAATCGGTCGATCATTTCATCAATGCCTATCCGGGACTGCTATATCCTCAGGTAGTCAAAACTCGCCGGGCCACATCCTCGGTCGGCGTTTTTCGAGTCAAGAACGAAGATGAGCTGCGCAACGCCTGTGCAATACTGGACGGTGTCGATATCATTGTTCAGGAAAACCTGGTCGGCCGGGGTGTGGGTATATCATCGATTCGCTGGGATAACCCGGCTCTGACCCATCATTTCGGCCATAAACGAGTGCGCGAATTTCCAATATCGGGTGGAGCTTCAACCAGCCGTGAGCCGTGGGACACCGAGGATGATCCGCTGGAACAGTCTCTGACCGGTCTGCTGGATCGCCTCGACTGGCACGGTGTGGTCATGTTTGAGTTCAAGGAGATTTTAGCCGCCGACAATCGTTATGATTATAAATTTCTCGAATCCAATCCCCGTTTCTGGGGTTCGGTGCCTCTGGCAATTGTCAACGGAGTCAATTTTCCGGTGATTTTATGCCGGGCCGCTCTGGGGATGGAGATCCCTCCAGTGGTCAATCTTTTGAAAAACAGAGCCCGCATAATTTTTTCAGATACTCTGTCGCTGGTCTTAAATCTGTTCAAAGGCCGCCGCGTAGCTGCCAACCTGCTTGATTATTTCAATTTTCGGCATCTTTATCTCGATGATATCGACCTTGGAGATATCCCCGGGACGAGACATATTTTCGGGCGGATGTTTGCCGAATTCTTCGCCCGGTTGTTCAAATAGCCATATAAATCGCCATTTTCAAGCATTTCTCAACTTTCGGTTGGTTTCAGCGTATAACAGGTAATGACGCCGAAAAGACTTCGAAATTCTCATAATCCGGCCTGCAAATGCGCCCCCAATCTCTATCTGGCGGCCAATTTCCTTGAGCCAGACGACAAATACCGGGCCTTTCTGGCCGTTCGTTCAGCCATGGAATCGGTTGACGGTTTAACCAACGGCAATCAGACAACCGGCAAGCTGACCCAGCGGGTCAAAAATCAAATCTTGTCAAAGCTGGACCGCTTCGCCCGCATGTTCAGGAATCGTAGTTTTGATAACAGCCTGCCATATACGCAGGACCTGAAACTGGCCATCGCCCGTTTCAATATCCCCGATTGGCCCTTTGCCAAAATGGCCGAGGCGATGAAATTCAATCTTGAGAACGACCGCTTCGAATCGTTCGAACGCCTGGCGGCGTTCCTGCAGGATACGGCGGCTCCACCGGCCTCCATATTTTTCCATCTGGCCGGATGTTCTTTCGATGAGCGCGGTCAAGTCAATTTGCCTTCATTTGATATCGAAGCCGCGGCCCGCCCTATGGCTTCATTCTGCTCACTGACTCATATCCTCATCGATTGCAAGGCAGACTTTTTGTCCGATCCCAAACCGGTCATCTATCTGGACTTGGATACCACCGATTCTTTTCATATTACTGAGAATCATCTGGCCGAGGCGGTGCAAACCGGAGAACCGAGTCTGAAACTTACCAAAATGATCATGCGTTATTATAATCTTCTGACCGATTTTCAAACCGGGGCCGAAAAGTCACTAGGCGACCTGATCGACCAATTACCCGAGGACGGCAAATTTGCCTTAAGTTTCATTTTTGAAATTTACAGCCGACTGACCGCCAAGATTTCCAATAATCGTTATAACCTTTTCAGTGCAAATTTCGATTTGACACCCGATGAGATCGAATCGGCGGCATTGGCCGCCGCCCGTCGTTCGCATATTTCCCCCGAACAGATAACCGACAGACTCGGAGTTCTGATTTCGCCCAAAAAAACGGCTCTTTTCCCCTAACCGGCCATTCTGATACTTTCCCCGATCGCAATGTGC
>JAAEQF010000675.1 GCA_024231695.1 FCB group bacterium | reverse complement strand
GATTTAAAGATAAATAAAAACGACGGCAGAGTTCATACCCGTTTCCCGCCGGAACCGAATGGATGCCTTCATATTGGTCACGCTAAGGCGATATGCATCGATTTTGGTACTGCACAGAAATACTACGGATTGTGTAATCTCCGCTTCGACGATACCAATCCGGTCAAGGAAGAGGTCGAATTTGTGGATTCGATTATTGCCGATATCAAATGGCTTGGTTTCGATTGGGAGGACAGGCTTTATTACGCCTCCGATTATTTCGACAAACTTTACGAATACGCTGTCCAGCTTATAAAAGACGGCAAGGCATACGTTGATGATTTAAGCCCCGAGGAAATTCGCAAGTACCGCGGTACATTGACCGAACCGGGCAAGAACAGCCCTTATCGTAACCGCCCTGTCGAGGAAAACCTGGAGCTTTTCGGGGACATGAAAAACGGCGATTTCCCTGATGGTTCGAAAATCTTACGTGCAAAGATAGATATGGCGGCGGGAAATATCAATATGCGCGATCCTGCCATTTACCGTATCAAGCATGCCTCGCATCACCGTACCGGCGACAAATGGTGCATATACCCGATGTATGACTTCACTCATTGCCTTTCGGACTCAATCGAAGGAATTACGCATTCGCTCTGCTCACTGGAATTCGAGGACCACCGCCCGCTTTACGATTGGTATATCGATCAGTTGGGAGTTCACCATCCACAGCAGATTGAATTCGCCCGGCTTAATCTCACATACACGGTAATGAGCAAGAGGAAACTTATTCAGCTTGTTGAGGAGGGTCATGTCAACGGGTGGGATGATCCCCGCTTGCCGACCCTCTCCGGACTGCGCCGCCGCGGTTACACGCCGGAATCTATCGTGAAATTCTGCGACCGTGTCGGTGTCGCCAAACGCGCAAGTGTTGTTGATTATGCTCTTCTGGAACATATGCTCCGCGAGAATTTGAACGTTTCTTCTCCGAGAGTGATGATGG
>JAAEQF010000674.1 GCA_024231695.1 FCB group bacterium | reverse complement strand
GTTCACCGCCGATTGACGGTACACCGTCGTCATGAGATACGAACTCACGTCGTCCGTGTCTTTGTCCTGCACGTAGTAGAACACCTTGTACATGCCCGGCGCGTCGAAGGTCGTTCCGAAGGTTTCCCACCGGTAGTAGCCCGTGGCCGGATCGCTGATGCCTGCCTCGTGCGTGAACGTCGGCAACACCACCGCCTCCTGCGACGTCGGGTTGCTCGGGTCCACCACGTCCGAACCCGTGTACGCCGGCGTCTTCACTTCCACCCACGCCAAGTGGCCCGTCGCATCGTTGTCGTCCGCCTTGGCAAACAACTGCGCCATCGGCTCCACCGGTCCCAGCACCAGCGTCTGGGACGCCGTGATCCAACCCGTCGAATCTCCCGCGTTCGCTCCGTACCCCAGCACCAATCCATGGGACCGCGCACCGTCCTGACCCGCCTCGAAGGACAACGCGCCCGTCACCGTGCCGAACCCGTCGCCATTGTCGTCCAGCAGCGGATTCTGCGGTTGGCCCGCGTCCACACCGTTGCTCCGCGTTGCCGTGTACTCCAGCGTCTGGTCCGACGCCAGTTCAAACGATTCCTTGAACGTCTTGCCTTCCGCCGCGTTCCGGAAGAACTCACGTACGAACAGTTCGCCCTCGCGGATGCCGTCCACCGGGTCCACCACGCCACGGTGCGAGATCTCGTCCGCCGCGCAACTCGCAATCACCACGCGGTTCGGCGCCGACACGTGATCGATGAACGAACCCGAATGGCACGCGCCATACACCACCACCCGCGGTTCCGCCAACGCCGCGCCGTCCAGTTTGCCTTCCAACACGTCCAGGTATCCGTCCAACTCGAAGGACGTCACCAACCGCGTTTCGTCGTACTCGTCCAGGTACACATAGAACGACCACTCGCTTCCGTGATCCAGCAGCACCACGTACAACGGCGCTGCCGCGGCCGTCATCTTGTTCGCCGCCCACGTTTCGATGGCCGTCTGCATCGCCGCCTGACTCGGCGCAATGTTGTCTACGAAGATGTCCGGCGCAACCTGCTG
>JAAEQF010000673.1 GCA_024231695.1 FCB group bacterium | reverse complement strand
TCACATTTCAGTAAGGTAATGGTCGTCCAGTTCCTGTTGAAGTCTTTCCTTATGCTTTATTTCTTCATTTGCCAATGCTTCAAACATCCTGCGTGTGGCCTCATTTTTAAACAACTGCGCATGTTTCATATAAAACTGATGGGCCGCCTCTTCGCGTTTGATGGCCATTTGCAGTGCTTCGATTGGATCATCGGTGGTATCTATCATCTCATACTCTCCTTCTGGGCGTCGGCCAAAGTTGTCAGGTTCTGTCGAATACAAAATACGCGGAAAATTGGCAAATCAATTGTGGCGCTTATCCGTCGTTTATATCAGGAAAACCGATCTCCCCTCGATTAACCCAGAGTGCCGGATCGACCGATAAATGGAAATATCAGCCATCTGCCCAAGCTTGTGCGGGAAACGGGGAACCAACCCGAAACCGGGAAGTTACTAACAAAAGGAAGCCCGGGGTTGTTTAGATATTGCGTGCTATATTGGAATTCGTTAAGATACATTACCGGGTGGCCCGAAGGCTAAGGGATTTATAAAAGGAGTCGTCTTGGAAATTACGATCACAAAAGAAAATTTCGATACACCCATACTGCCCAAAGAGATGCCGATTCTTCCGGTCAAGGGAATCGTCGTTTTTCCTTTTCTGGTGGTACCGCTGATTATAACCGAGAAGAAACAGACGCGGCTGATTGACGAAGCCCTGATGCAGGGGCGGACCATAGGGATTTTTTGCACCCGGGATGCCGATGTTCATTCGCCCGGATTTGAAGATATTTACCCCACCGGTACGGCCGGCAACATCCTCAAAATGCTCCGTTTTCCCGACGGTTCCGTGCGTTTCCTGGTTCAGGGTCTGGCCCGTATCCGCATCAAAAAGAAACTCGGAACCGAGCCGTATATGATGGCCGCTGTCGAAGAGGTAAAGGAAAGACTAATCTCTTCGGTTAAAGCCGAGGCTCTTCAACGCAACCTGATTGATCAACTCAAAACCCTGACTGATCTGGCTCCCTATCTTTCCGAGGAGTTTTATATTTCGGCCATTAACCAGGATACGCCGGGTCAATTGACCGATCTGGTGGCCTCGAATATGAATCTGACCATAGAGGAAAAACAGCATCTGATTGCCGAGCCCAACATCACCCGCCGGACAGAAATCCTCCTGGCCCATATCAACCGGGAAAAGGAAGTGCTTGAGCTTTCCAAAAAGATTCAAGCCGAGGCAGCCAATGAGCTGGGCAAAATGCAGCGGGAATATATTCTGCGTGAACAGATCAAGGCTATTCATCGGGAATTGGGCGACGGCGAAATCCGCCCCGAAATGATGGAACTCAAGAATCGGATCGAAGAAGCCGGGATGACCGAACAGGCCCTGCAGGCGGCCGAAAAGGAATTGGAAAGACTGACCGAAATGAATCCCTCCTCGGCCGAATATACCGTCAGTCGCACCTATCTCGACTGGCTGGTGTCCGTGCCCTGGAAAAAATCGACCGATGATGTTATCGATATCCGCAAGGCCAAAAAAGTCCTCGATGAAGATCATTATAATCTGGAGAAAGTCAAAGAAAGAATTATCGAGTTTCTGGCTGTGCGGCGGCTGAATCCCGACATCAAAGGCCCGATTCTCTGTTTCGTCGGCCCTCCCGGAGTCGGCAAGACTTCGCTTGGTCGCTCGATCGCCCGGGCCATGGGACGCGAATTTTACCGCCTGTCTCTCGGCGGACTGCGCGACGAGGCCGAAATCAGAGGTCACCGGCGAACCTATATTGGGGCCATGCCGGGCCGGATAATCCAGGGGCTCAAACGAGTCGAAGCCAACAACCCGGTCTTTATGCTCGATGAAATCGACAAGCTTGGTTCCGATTTCCGCGGTGATCCGTCATCGGCTCTTCTCGAAGTACTCGATCCGGAGCAAAACAACACTTTTTCCGATCATTATCTGGAAGTCGATTTTGATCTTTCGCGAGTGATGTTTATCACTACGGCCAATATCCTTGATCCGATCCCGGCCGTTCTTCGCGACCGAATGGAAGTCATCCGTTTGCCCGGATACACCGATCTGGAAAAGGCTCAGATATTTAACCGCCACCTGCTTCCCAAACAGATGACCAACCACGGTCTAACTTCGAAACATCTCGCTTTCCGCAAGGATGCCATCGAGATGATAATCGATAAGTACACGCGCGAAGCCGGTCTTCGTAATCTGGAGCGGGAATTGGCTAACGTCTGTCGCAAAGTGGCCGCGAGGATTGCCGGCGGTGGTCGCAAAAAAGCGGATATCGGCGCCAAAAATCTGCCCAAATATCTCGGTCCGCCAAGGTTCACCGCCGAAGCCCGTTTCAGTCGCGACCGCATCGGCGAAGTGGCCGCATTGGCCTGGACCGCCTATGGCGGCGAAGTGCTCAAAGTCGAAGCCACGGCTATGCCCGGCAAGAAAGTTCTGACCCTGACGGGTCAATTAGGATCAGTGATGAAAGAATCAGTGCAGGCAGCCTATTCTTTTGTGCGAACCATGTCGGACAAGCTCGATATCAGTCCCGCATATTTTGACAGTCACGAAATTCATGTGCATGTACCTTCCGGAGCCACGCCCAAAGACGGTCCTTCGGCCGGAGTAGCCATGGCCGTGACCCTGGCCTCGCTCGCTGCCGGGCGGGCGGTCAAGGACAAACTGGCCATGACCGGCGAAATTACCCTGCGTGGTCAGGTGCTTCCTATCGGTGGCATGAAAGAAAAGATGCTGGCCGCCTATCGCTATGGGATCAAGACCGTCCTGCTGCCCAAAGCCAACAAGAAGGATTTAGTCGAGATCCCGCCGGAGATAAAAAAAGCGCTGACCTTTAAATTCCTGGACAATGCGTCCGAATTTATTAAATTTGCCCTGGAACCCAAAAAGAAAGCCTAAATGAAACTGGTTGACGCCGAACAGATGCGAGCTGTTGACAGCCGCGCCATTGATGAAAAAAAGATTCCCTCGCTCGAACTAATGGAAAACGCCGGGCGGGGGATTTTTGATTATATCGGCGAGGCCGTCCTGCCTCAGTTGGAAAACGCCCGTATCGCCGTCGTCTGCGGCCGCGGCAACAATGGCGGCGACGGTTTTGTTGTCGGCCGCTATCTGATCGAGGCGGGATATGATGCCGACTTTTTCCTGACCGAAAACGACGACAGACTATCCAACGACTGTCGCGTTAATTATGACAAAATTGTCAAAGCCGGCAAAAAAGTAGCCGTCATCAGAAAAGATCCCGATCTTCCCGATCTGGCGGATTACGACTTAATCATCGACGCCCTTTTCGGCACCGGATTTTCAGGTGCACCACGAGGTATAACTTCATCGGTCATTGAAAGAATTAACGAGGCCGACACGGTGGTCGTTGCCGTCGATGCCCCTTCCGGGCTGGATGTTTCCACCGGACAGTACGAAGGCGAAGTTGTCCATGCCGACTATACTGCATCGCTGGCCCTGCCCAAACCGGGTCAATTCGTTTCCCCCGGAAGAGAACTGTGCGGAACGGTAACGGTCATCCCAATCGGCATCCCCGATGAGGTCGTTTCCTCTTTTGATATAAAAACCAATCTGATTACCGGCGAACTGGTATCGTTTCTATTGCCGACTCCGACACCGGATGGCCACAAGGGCGATTTCGGAAAAGTCTTTGTCCTGGCCGGATCGCCGGGACTGACCGGCGCGGCTGCTCTGGCCGGAAATGCCGCCGCTCGTACCGGTTCGGGACTGGTTACCGTCGGTGTACCTTCGTCATTGAATTCTATTCTTGAATCTAAGCTGACCGAGGTCATGACTGTACCGTTACCGGATCTCAAAAAACGGTCGGCCCTGTCCCTGCGGGCCCGAGGTGATATCCGCCGCCTGATGGCTGAACGCGATGCCGTGGCAATCGGTCCCGGAATCGGCCGCCATCATGAAACCATAGAACTTATGCGCCGACTGATTACCGATTTGGAATGTCCGGCGGTGATCGACGCCGACGGGCTTTTCGCACTATCCGGTGAGGATTCACCACTTCTGACCGAACACGGCCCGCTGGTTCTGACGCCGCATCCGGGTGAATTCGAACGATTGACCGGACAAATGCCTGACGCCAACCCGATCAATAATTTTGGCGTGGCTGCCGAATATGCGAAAAAATTCAATAGTGTGATTATCCTCAAAGGATCGCCGACAATAGTGGCCTCACCTGAGGGAGATGTTTTCCTCAATCCCAGCGGCAACTGGGGGATGGCTTCGGGCGGTTCAGGCGACGTCCTGACCGGTATAATTGTTTCTTTATTGGGCCAGCAGTTGTCGCCTCTCGAGGCGGCTATTTGCGGTATCTTCATTCATGGTTTGGCCGGTGATCTGGCCGTCTGCGACATCAATCCTCGCTCGCTTATCGCCAGTGATTTGATAGATTATCTCAGCCCCGCCTTCAACGCCCTTGAAGACGGCTGGGAGTAAGTCGCAGTACTAATTCACAACAAAAAAGGCAGAGTCATCAAATGACCCTGCCCGGTAAAATTCGACGATAAATCTACTTCTTGATTTTATTTCTGGAAAATCCGGCCATACCGGCCAATCCAGCGAACACGAGAAATATAGTAGCCGGTTCCGGGACCGCATCGCCAGGAGTTTTGGTTACATCAACCTGAAGTGAACCGCTGTTGTCACCATAAAATGTATCATGAATCTGAAACTGCACCGCGCTACCGGTCCCGGTGACATAGGTTCGATATACATGAGTAGGGCTGAAGATATCATCGGCGAAATTAACGCCATCTGTAGTTCCCAACCAATCTACATCCTGACCATCAACCAGGAGTTCCAGGTTTTGAGGAACATCGCTCGGGTAATCCTCCGTCGCATTGTTCCAATCCATCGTGACATTCTGGAAATACTCGGCATCGGCAAACCATTTATTGTAATGAAATGACCACTGACCCGATACTTCGATTGTGTAATTAACTCCGACATCAAGTGCCGCGGAGTTTACCGTCGCTCCATTAGAGCTGACGAAATATGTCAACGCATTGACATTGGCACCCATTAACAGCGATAAGACTAAACCCGTTAGCAATGACTTTCGCACGCATACCTCCTTTTTGGTAACAATCAGATATGTAATTGGCCTAAGCCAGATGAGACTCGCCTATAATATTAAAAAACTTATTATATGTCAAGCGAATAATTTGCGGGTACGCCATGGGTGGCCTGCGTCTTTAGATGCAGGCTTTCTCAATTCAGGTCATACACACGACAGCCAGACTTCGTCTGTTTTAGGTTCGGCCCGCTTCGCTGGCCTCACAAACAAAGCTTTGGTCATACACACGACAGTGAGAAACACACGAGTGTGTGGCTCCGCCAAATTATGATTTGAACATATATATAATTCCAACCGTGATGCCGTTGAAACGCGATGTGCGCCGGGTTGCAACGTCCGGGCTTTCAGTTTGCTTAAGATTGAAAACGTGGTCGTAAACCAGATCAAAAGTTGCACCGATCTGGGGAGTGAAAAAGAAATCCGCGCCGATCAACGCCCGCCAGCCAAAACAGTTCTGTTTATCCAGTGTTTCCGAAGTCAGGACAACGGTGGTATCGGCGTCTTGTTCGGTCCAGCTGATGGTGTTATCGAAACTGAAAAAACCGATGCCGAGGGCGACTCGCGGCCGAAAAAACGCTCGCTTGGTCATGGAAGCCAACTGCAAACCGATATGGCCAGTGACCATGTTTTCGGAGGTGGTCTGATCCACAGCGCGATACACTGTCGGTCCGTCAATGATCTCATAAAGGATGCGTTTGGTTTCAACCGTTTCGCTCTTAAAGTGAGCGAATCCAAAATCAGCCCAGACGACGAACATCTCGACATT
>JAAEQF010000672.1 GCA_024231695.1 FCB group bacterium | reverse complement strand
TTCATTATTGCGTAGCAAATATTCGCAACCACTAGGCATCAAATCGCCTAAAAATAGAATGCTGGCATTACCTAACTTAAGATATGCTACAATGCTAAGATTGTTGACATAATCAGTAGCCGGTAAAGTTCTCTCATTTAACTTCGGTGGGATGTAAAAAATCTTAAAATCAAAACCCGGTACTGCTATTTTAATATCCTTTACATATTCTCGCAATGGAGGTGTTCGACCATTGATACTGTCTTTTAACACCTCTACTGCTGATTTGCCATATTCAGGATTATTGACTAAATCCCAATTGACATGAAGATTTGTATCAGCTTCATCTGGATTCGAATGCGGTGTTGTCAATAGCATAGGTAAGGCGTTTTTGAGAACATAGTCAATTTCGAGACAATGATCTGAATGCGGGTGAGTAACAATAACCTGTACCAATTTAGCAATAGTTTTCTTATACTTAATACTGTCTAAATATCTTAGAAAGTGTGGCTCTATAACATCTTTGAAGGGAGCTATGTTTTCCGATGTACCACAGTCAATCATCATTCCATAATTATGTGGTGTTTTTATAAAAGAGCTGAAACCCCGCCCAACATTAAAAATCCAAATATATATTTCCTTGTTCTTATTCCATTGCCTTTTATTTGGTGATAGCATTCAGATCATCCCCTTAATGATTTGTTTATCATTGGGATAAACTTAAAAACCAATAATGTGTGTAGTATGAATGTTGCTACAAGAATAAGTACATGGAACGAGCCCAAACATGTTATTGTCGCAAATATACTAAGTTTGTATATCAATGCGGAATTCCCAAAGCACATCATAATAATAGTAAAGCCGAAACTGCTGTTCAGGCGCATTATCTTTATATCTTCTAATTCGCCTGTTTTTGCATGGTACTGTGGATATTTTTGCCAGATTGGATTATTAACATACATAAAATTCCCTCGCAAGAATTCAATTCGCTCTAGTGTTTTTGCGAAGTAATACCTATTACTAATCAACAGCGCGATAAATACAAAACCACTAATGAGGCCAATTATGAGAACAAAATCAGCCAAATTATTTTTGCTCTTGAGGAGATAAATATATCCACCCCAGAGAGCCAGCGTTATTGTTATATATAATCGAAAAAAATCTTGGCGTTTATTACTATAATGTTTGGCTAAATCATGATTCTTTTCAAACTCGATTTTTGCAAATTCGTTTACGTTATTCATATTCCCTCCATTCGCCCGGTTCCGCCGTCCAGTGGCCCACCAATCATGGTGGGTTCACTGTTCGCGTAAACGACCAAAGCAAGCGCAATCAGTGAGGCAAGTGAAACGTGCCGAACCAAAAACATACAAGTGTGTGTTCCGCCGGATGTTCACATCCGGCGGCAAAAAGAGGCGATGCCTCCGCCTCATCTTCAATATCTATAATACACACTTTTCTATCCCATAGTCCAGAAAAACTAAGATCGAAATGATCAGCAATCGCTTAATTAGTATCAAGTGCAATTGCAGAGCATAATTCGCAATAATACTCTATAAACATTGAATATTAAAGGAGTTACTCATGCCCCTGATACAATATTTGCAGAATGCATTGTTCCACAAGATGTTAGAGGATAACCACATATGTAAAAGATATATAAAATTAAAGTTTAGACTTTACATATCGTAACATATATAGTATATGTAAAGTACGTGTAAAGTGTTTACATATTATCCGATGATCTTTATAGGGAGCGGAAGATATGAGTATCTTTAAACTCCAAAAACCGGAAAACGGAAAAAATATTGATGAGGCTTTGGATAAGTTTAATGATGAGGCGGATATCAATAAATATATTGAGGGTACCAACTTACCTAAATATCTTTTTTGGGATAAAGTCCAGTTCAAGCCTCGGCCAAAAAGCTTCAGCCCTGAAGAGTTTTGGGCTCTTATTAAACTTCTGCGACGGTTTTCCCCAAGTCGAATCAATACTGTCATAAAGGATGAACGGGGAACACCCTTCTCCTGGCAATCTTTACCGGGCCAGGATTATTTACTTCATGAAATCGACATGGACCTTGGTGGCGCATTGGCTACCCAGATTATTAACGATGAGGCCGCCCGCCAGCGGTTCATAACCCGCGGCATAATCGAAGAGGCTATCGCCTCCTCTCAGTTGGAGGGCGCCAATACAACCAGGCGCGTAGCCAAGAGGATGTTATTGGAGAGAAGGGCGCCATCTAATAAATCAGAACAGATGATTATAAATAATTACACGGCCATGCGCGCTGTTGAGGAGGACTATAGAAATCAGAAAATGAGTACTGACCTATTATTGGAATTGCACGCCACCATCACCAAAGATACTATCGACAAGGATCAAATCGGTCGATTTCGACGAGATAAAGACGAAATAGTAGTCAGTGATCCGACAACAAATATGATCTACCACATTCCACCTTCTCAGAAATTCCTCAAAAAGGAAATCTCTAAGTTCGTCAGATATGCCAATGATGAATCGGATAAGCAAAAATTCGTACATCCGGTAATCAAGGCCATCTTTCTACACTTTTGGATGGGGTATTTGCATCCCTTCACTGATGGGAACGGCCGGATCGCAAGGACTCTGTTTTACTGGTATCTTTTAAAAAATAACTACTGGGCGTTTTCATACCTGCCGGTATCGAAAATAATTAAAAACGCTCCTGCTCAATACCGCGATGCATACATTTACACTGAGCAGGATGACAACGACCTGACCTATTTCGTTGACTATAATTTGCGGAAAATAAAGCAGGCCAAGAAAGAATTTGAAGTTTATGCAAAAAGGAAGCAGGCAGAAAACCGCAAAATATTCGAAAGTGCTAAGATGAAGCACCATCTAAATGATCGACAAATTCAGTTGCTAAGATACCTGTACAAGAACAGCGAGGCCACAACTTCTATCAACACCCACTCAAAGATTTATAATATAACAAGACCCACTGCTCGTAAGGATCTTGAGCAATTGGAAAAAATCGGTTTCTTATCATCTGAAAAAATCGGACGCGAACGCCCTTTCAAAGGAACCGGAGCCATATCCCAACTCCTCTGAGAGCACGGATCCCTTAAATGCTTGAGAGGTATCGACGAATCCGCCTTAAATGATGGACCACTCGTCCAGTTTACATGTTAAATCATAGATGAGATATGTAAAGCATATGTAAAGTAAATGTAAAGTGTTTACATATCGCTGTTGAGAATCTCCGGCGGCAAAAAGAGGCAATACCTCCCTAGGCCTTCTCTTTCACCGTCTCCAACAGCTTAGCAATAATCGCCAGCGTATCAACACCCTCAGCCTCGGCATTGAACGAAGTCACTATCCGATGCCGCAAAACCGGCACGGCCGCGAACTTGACATCCTCCACCGATGGCGTCGGACGGCCATCAAGGATCGCCCGCGTCTTGGCTGCCAGAATCAAATATTGCCCGGCCCGTGGCCCGGCGCCCCAGGATACCCAGTTTTTGATAAAATCAGGGTTGTCTGCTTCGCCCGGTCGAGTCGCTCGCGCCAATCTGACCGCATATGACACCAGATGTTCCGATACCGGCACCGTCCGCACCAGACGCTGAAGGCCTATTATCTGCTCGCCGGTCAAAATCTTGCCCAATTCGGCCGTCGGTGCGGCTGTTGTGGTCATGACGATCTCTTCCTCTTCGGACCGGCTGGGATAATCGACATAAACATTGAACATGAACCGATCAAGCTGTGCCTCGGGCAGAGGATAAGTCCCTTCCTGCTCAATCGGATTCTGAGTCGCCAGAACGAAAAAGGGTTGATCGAGACTATAAGTTTCACCGGCTGCCGTGACTTCGTTCTCCTGCATCGCCTGCAACAGAGCCGCCTGCGTCTTGGGAGGCGTTCGGTTGATCTCGTCGGCCAAAATGATATTGGCAAAAACAGGTCCGCGCACGAATTTAAACGACCTTTTACCGGTCGTATGGTCTTCTTCGATAATCTCCGTCCCGGTAATATCGGATGGCATCAGGTCGGGCGTAAACTGAATACGATTGAATTTCAGATCGAGGATTTGGGCCAGAGTCGAGATCAAAAGGGTTTTGGCCAGTCCCGGAACACCGACCAGAAGGCAATGCCCACGGGCCAGAAGTGCTATAAGTAGTTGTTCGACAACAGCATCCTGGCCAATAATCACTTTGCCGATTTCCGCTTTGATCGTGGCGTACGACTCCTGAAGATTTTTTAAAGCCGCCGCGTCATCGAATCTGTCTTCAGTCATCGATCCTCCATATCAGAACCGGCAAATCCGGGCCATATTCGTATCCCGTTTGTCCATAAGCGGTTCACTATTCTGTTTTCAGCCAGGAAAAACCCGCACCGCCATAACTTCAACTGAGAGCGAAGATTGTGGATAAACGCCTTAACCGAGCCTTTATCGCATCACTATAACACAATGCGAGACATCACTATGCCGACATTTCCACAAATCGCAAAGACTTATCAACACCTATTTGATAACTTCGGCTTTGTCTTTGTCCTTGCGAGCCTTGTCCGCGGCATCAGCATATTTGTTCAGGCCGGTTTCGAGGTTCTTCATGTTACAGGATCCGCAGAAAATCGCACCCTGCTCAATAATCAGCGACTTTGTCTTAATATCACCGCTGATTTCAGCCTTGGCCTGCAATTCCACTTTTTCCGTGGCGATAATATTGCCGTTGACCCGGCCGGAAACGACCGAAATTTTGCACTGTACTTCAGCTTCCAACTCGCCGCCAGCGCCAATCGTAACCGTATCGGTGGAAATCACTTGCCCTTTGACTTTCCCGTCGATACGCAATGGCCCCTTGACGTCGATAGTTCCGGTAATAACCGAATCCTTGCCGATAATGGTACTCACATTTGTGTCCATTTCAATGCCCTGTGTTTTACTTTTAATTTTCATAAACAAAATACTTCATAGGATTGATTTCTCTTCCGTTAACTCTTATTTCATAATGCAGATGAGGTGCACTACTTTGCCCGGTATTGCCCGACAGAGCAATTCGTTGACCGGCAAAGATTGTATCGCCTTTCTGCACCATAAGCTCACTGTTATGTCCGTAAACTGTTTCAATGCTGTCGCCGTTTTTCACTACCACCATTTTTCCGTAAGCTTCATCCCACCCGGCATAAATTACTTCGCCGAAAGCGGTAGAATAAACCGGCGTACCTTCCGGGATGGCCAGATCAACGCCGCTATGCTTTTTCCCCGGCGTATCCGAATAACCGCGAGATATCCATCCCGTAGCCGGCAGACCATCGGGGATCGGCGAGGTCGGCGGAAGGGAACGCGATATACTGGCCCGTCCGGGAGCTTTGCCGCCGGATGCTACCGCCTGGTCCTCACCATACATATCGGCCAAAAGCACAGAATCCAAACCGGCCATGGCCGCAATTTCAGCCATCAACTGTCGTGTGTCCAAAAGCGATTGCTCGAGTACCTGTACTTTGTACTGATAACGGCGCAAAGTTTCGTTTTCCTCGCCTAACCGATCGGCGTCGGCCGCCTTGGCCAGCACATTGTAATAGAGAACGATATAGATAATCGGCGCAATCAAAACCAGGCCGATAAAGGCCAGAGCACCGCGATAAAGCCAAACCGGTAAACGCAAACGCCTCGGTTCTTTCTCATCGTCGGGTATCACCAGTAATGTTAGATATTTTCCAGCCATTTGCCTCTATCAAGCCAATTTCTTAAACATGTCCAGCAGACGATTAAGATCTTCATCACCGTAATACTCGATCTTGATCCGTCCCTTTTTCAGGCCCGGTATAATTTTTACCGCCGTACCCAGTGTATGTTTCAAAAAGGTTTCAGCTTCCTCGATCGCCGGCGGTTTACGCTTGACCGTCAATCGCCTCCGGCGCGCCTGCTTGGCCATTCCTTCAGCCTGCCGTACCGACACATTCTCCGAAATGATCCGGGCCGCGATCCGGTCGCGCATGGTCGGATCGGTAACCGACAAAATCGCCCGCGCATGACCCTCGGACAGCTTGCCCTCGGCCACCATCGATTTGATATTGGTCGGCAGAGTCAATAGCCGCAACGTATTGGTCACCGAACTGCGGTTCTTGCCCACTCTCTCGGCCAGCTGCATCTGCGTCAGGCCGCACTGCTCGATCAAGGATTGATAAGCCTCGGCGGTTTCCACCGGGTTTAGGTTTTCACGCTGGATGTTTTCGATCAATGCAATCTGAAGCATGTCGGCGTCGTCGAGATCTTCCAGAAGCATCGCCGGTATTTCGGTCAGCTCGGCCATCCGCGCCGCCCGGAAACGTCGCTCCCCGGCGACCAGTACATAGCCAGCGCCGTCTTTGCGAACCAGTATCGGCTGCAACATTCCCCGGCTCTTTATCGAATCGGCCAATTCCTTTAACTGCTCCGGATCGAAACTCTTGCGCGGTTGATAGGGGTTGGGAGCAATCTTGTCCGGTGATATCAGAAGCAGGTCCCGGCTGTTCGATTCAGTGCTGGCCGATGAAGTCGGGATCAAAGCTTCCAGTCCCCGACCCAGTGCAATTTTACCCATGACTTAATATCTCCTTGGCTAATGAGATGTAATTCTGAGCCCCGGTGGATAGGATGTCGTAAAGAATTATCGGCTTTCCGAAACTGGGCGCCTCCGACAAGCGCACATTGCGACAGATAGCCGTCTCGTACACTTTATCCGGAAAATATTTGCGCGCCTCATCGGCCACCTGACGCGACAGATTAAGCCGCGAATCAAACATGGTCAGAAGCACACCCTCGATACTCAAATCAGGATTGAGATGCCTCTGTACCAGGTTGATGGAATTTAAAAGCTGGCCCATACCTTCCAGAGCATAGTACTCACATTGTATTGGTATTAATATGGAATCGGAAGCGGTCAGCGTGTTCAGCGTCAAGAGGCCCAGCGAAGGCGGACAATCGATGATGATGTAATCATAATCATCCTTCACCAATTCGACAGCCTCTTTCAATTTATGCTCGCGAGCCACCATCGGTACCAACTCGACCTCGGCCCCGACCAGTCGCACATGCGACGGCAGGAGATTGAGAAAAGGCAGGTCAGTGGCGATCACGGCATCAGGCGCTTTGACCTCGCCGATCAATACTTCATATATCGTGGGTTCGTCTTCCTTGGGAAATCGACCCAGGCCGGATGTGGAATTGGCCTGAGGATCGATGTCAATCAGAAGTATCCTTTTTTCGGCTGCCGCCAGACAGGAGGCCAGATTGACCGTCGTCGTCGTCTTGCCGACGCCGCCTTTCTGATTGGCTACTGCCATTATCTTTGCCATTGGTCCCTCGATAAGAAAACATCCATGTCATTGGTTTACATAGAGTAAAAACTTCTTATCAATTGAGCAACAACTTTTTTATAAAATTACTATTTTTACGATTTTTCTTTCCGCAAAATCATCTATCATGTATGATAATGTTTCAATCGAGGATTTAATTGACGCACCAGGACTTGACCCAAAATAAATCAATTGCGCGTCAGGCAAAGAAATTCTCTTGATATGACGCCAGAGGCGGTCATCGAGAGACACCTGGCGCATGACAATACATCCATATTTATCCGCAGGACGATACGATTCCAGGCTGAGATTGACAACATTGTACTTCGCCTGTGAATCGAGTGCAATCATCTGATGCAGTAGCAAAGAAAGAAAACCGGCTTTCTTTTCGGCTCGCTCCAGCATGGTCATATCGAAACCATTCCCCGAAAGTAACAACGGAACGGCTGGAATTCCCCAACCACTGCCGATATCGAGAATCGGCTTCACCGGATCGAACCAGTTCTTCTCCAGAGGAATCAATGATTCGGCGATAAGCAAACGAAGATCGTCATCGGCCATACTGCTTGAAAACAGATTGAACTTCGCATTGGCCTTACGAGTTTCACCCAAATAGAAATCCACTGACTCAGAGGGCAGGTACCGGTTGATAATATCATTAGAGTTAATTTTCAGAGTCATAATCTATGTTTCACGTGAAACAGTCCAGCCTCAATCGAAACCGACATTTTAACGCTGACTCATATATATGGTCAGTACAGCAATATCAGAAGGGGTCACGCCGTCGATTCTTCGTGCCTGC
>JAAEQF010000671.1 GCA_024231695.1 FCB group bacterium | reverse complement strand
CTGGTCGAGAAGACGACCAAGGCCAAAGGTTTCCATCATTTCTGTCCCGAATGCAAGGTCGTGATCTATCCCGAAGCCGAATCCGAATCATCACCCGATTCCAAAGAATCCGTCTCCGGGTAAGACAAGGCCCGGTTCCGGCCAGTTTCAATAAATTGTATTTTACTCCTCCACCAGGCGAAGTCCGAGTGTGATATTGAAAGCGGATATATATTCGCGCCCCCGAAAAGGTATTGACTGCCTCCAACACCTGCCGTAAATTGCTTATAATGACCGATTATGCCCATCATATGGCCGATTTCTTCGCTTTCCTGAATAAATCGGGCCGGTTCAGCCCACACACGGTTTCCGCCTATCGGCTCGATCTGGCCCGCTTTGCCGACTATTTATCGGACTTGTCTTTTCCGGAAAAAGCTTCCAAAGAATCAAATCGTATTCTGCTTCGGTCATATCTGGGACAACTGCACGATAGTAAAATCAGCAACCGTTCAATTGCCCGTTTCCTGTCGGCTCTGGCTACTTTTCAGAAATTCCTGAATGACAAAAAGGCCGATTCCGATATCCTCTTTGAAATTCCGAAAATCAAGTATTCACGCAAAGCGGCCGCCTTTCTTTCGCCCGGGCAGGTAGCCGAGGTTTTGGAACCTCTTGGGGAAACGAAAGCGAAAAAGAAGGGGACCGTCCGGGCTGAGAATAACATGAAATTCAGGTGTCTCCGTGATTTGACCATGATGGAATTTCTCTATAGCTCCGGTATCCGCCGCAGTGAACTGACCGGTATAACGGTTCAGACTCTCGATGAAAGCCGTTCGGTAGTGACGGTTATGGGCAAAGGCGGCAAGGAACGAACCGTACCACTTGGCAAACCGGCGCTGGAAATTTGTCATGAATATCTGAAGCTCCGTCAGGTAAAGCTTGATGAATTTGAAACGGAAAGCGATTACCTGTTTATCGGACCCGGTGGGAAACCTTTGACGGTGCGGAGCGTAAACCGAATAGTGCATAAATACGGTCTCAAGGCCGGACTGCGGGTGACCCCTCATATGTTGCGCCACAGTTTCGCCACTCATTTATTGGATAACGGTGCCGATATTCGCGCCATTCAGGAGATGCTGGGGCACGAGGCTCTGTCCACCACTCAGGGTTACACTCATATAACCGCCGGGCGGTTAAAGGAAGCTTACAAAAAAGCGCATCCGCGCGCATAAGGAAAAACTATGGATTTACATGCAACGACAATTCTCTGCGTCAAAAAGGACGGCCGTGTGGCTGTCGGCGGCGACGGTCAGGTGTCTTTCGGTGATACAATCATGAAAGCCACAGCCAAAAAAATCCGCCGGATGTATGACGACAAAATACTGGCCGGGTTCGCCGGTTCGGCAGCCGACGCCTTTACACTTTTTGAACTGTTCGAGAAAAAAATCGAAGAATTCTCCGGGCAATTGACCCGTGCCGCGGTGGAGTTGGCCAAAGACTGGCGCCGCGATAAATTCCTGCGTCATCTGGAAGCGCTTCTGGCCGTGGCCGACAAAGAACATCTGTTTATCATTACCGGCAAAGGCGACGTCGTCGAACCGGACGACGGTATCATCGCCATCGGTTCCGGCGGCAACTTTGCTCTCTCGGCGGCGCGGGCTTTGGTCGCCAAT
Organism: FCB group bacterium; assembly: GCA_024231695.1. Taxonomy (GTDB): domain Bacteria; phylum Zixibacteria; class MSB-5A5; order GN15; family JAAZOE01; genus JAAEQF01. The sequence goes on along the minus strand of JAAEQF010000671.1, from coordinate 9,008 downwards.
ACTGACCTCGATGCCGGCGAAGTGGTTCAAAAATCACTGGAAATTGCCTCCGGCATCTGCGTTTATACTAATGCCAACATCATTGTGGAAACTCTGGAGTAGTCATGGAAATACAAACCGTGGAACATGAAAAAAATAAACGACCCGACGCCATCAATCAGATGACGCCCAAAGAGATCGTCGCCGAACTGGATAAATATATTGTTGGACAGGATAAGGCCAAGCGGGCTGTGGCCATTGCCCTGCGCAACCGATGGCGCCGTCAGAGTATTACTTCCGATATTGCCGCCGAAATCATGCCGGCCAATATTCTCATGATCGGCCCTACCGGCGTGGGCAAAACTGAAATCTCGCGACGGCTGGCTGCTCTGACCGGAGCCCCGTTTGTCAAGGTCGAGGCCTCCAAATTCACCGAAGTCGGCTATGTCGGCCGTGATGTCGAATCGATGATCCGCGATCTGGTGGAATTGGCTGTGAGTATGGTCAAGGAAGAAAAATCGAAACAAGTGGCCGAAGAAGCCGCCGGACGAACTACCGATCGTCTGCTTGATTTGCTGTTGCCGTCCTCTGGCCACTCACCGATGACCGAAGAGGATCGTACCAAGCATGAAAGCACTCGCGAACGACTGCGTGGTATGCTCGAAAACGGCCTGCTTGAAGACCGCATTATCGAAGTCGATGTCACTGCCACCAATATGCCGGTTGTCGAAGTTTTCAGTCCTCAGGGTCTTGAGGAAATGGGGATCAATTTCAAGGAAATGTTCGGCAATCTGATGCCGCCGCAAAAATCCAAAAAGCAGAAAATGCCAATCTCCGATGCCCGTAAGATTCTTGAAGCGGAAGAAACCGGGAAACTGGTCAACATGGAAGATGTTGTAAATTCCGCTCTGGAACGGGCCCAGGAATCGGGTATCGTCTTCATCGATGAAATCGACAAAATTGTCGGCCGGGAATCAAAAAGCGGCCCCGATGTTTCCCGCGAGGGCGTACAACGCGATATTTTACCGGTGGTCGAGGGATGCGCCGTGACTACCAAGTACGGCATGGTCAGAACCGATCATATTCTCTTTATCGCCTCTGGTGCTTTTCATGGCCGTTCACCTTCGGACCTGGTACCGGAACTGCAGGGCCGACTGCCGATTCGCGTCGAGCTTAGCTCGCTAGGCGCAGATGAATTCGTCCGGATCCTGACCGAACCGAAAGCGGCGCTCACCCGCCAGTATCGGGAAATGATGGCTACCGAAGGCGTTGAGATCGAATTCACTGACGAGGCAATAAAAGCCATCGCCCGCATTGCCGCCGAGGTCAATGAATCAGCCGAAAATATCGGCGCCCGGCGATTGCATACGGTCATGACTTCGCTTTTGGATGAGATCATGTTCGACGCGCCCGACTGCGATAAAACAATTAAGATCGGCTCCGAGATGGTGGAAGAGAAACTGTCCAAGATCATGCAGGACAAAGACCTCAGCCGCTATATTCTCTAATTCACAAAAAAAATGTTACAAAAAAGCCCTGAACCTTACAGCTCAGGGCTTTCTTATTTATGCAATATTGGAATTTGTTACTATTCGGTTTCCGGTTCCAGCTCTATCATACCGATTGTTTTAATTGCCTCCGTATTGTCCTTGTTCAGAGAGCTGTGGTAAAGCGTTGACGCCAGTACCTCATCAATGTCTCGGCCCTCTTTTTCCATCTGGGCATACAAGGCCTTGGTGTTTATCGGTGTTCCCTCGACAATGAAAGTTGATTCCCCGGTTAAAATATACCAAGCCTGGCGAAATGATATAACACCATCAATCAAGGCATCATACTCCGGCCCGGCACTCTCAATGGCTCGATCAGTCGCTTCTTTCAGGTTCGGTGTACCCAGGGGAATGGTAATAAACCACCAGACCTGGTCAATACCCACAACCCGGTCAGCCTTACCCTCTGGACCAATGCGTAGGTCGACATTTTTACTACTCACAACGGTGAAATCGAGTACGCGCTGTGTGCACCCGGTAAACGAAATTGAACAGACGAGAATCACAAGTAAACCAAATTTAAGCGCACTTCTCATTGAAATTACCTCCCAGGATGAAGATGTTCGACAGAATGCTGCTGTAACAATAATACCTTCCTCGTGCCCTGACATGATTTGATAATTGGAAGCCAGGAAATTCAAGGCCACATCTGATTTGATCGTTGAATTAATAAATTACGACCTTGGCCTGATGTGACAAAATGATCAAAAAGTATAAATACTATCTTATATTTAGTCAAGTCATTTCACTATTTGTTGACGAATATATCTTCACTTGGGCTGAGAGTTCCAATATCTGGCCTGTGAAGGCCCCGGATCATCGATCCCAACGCCTTTGATTGTTATCCTGGCCCGGGATGAGCAGTTTTACACAAATGCAGGAATCAATGTCCTCGATTCACGGCGGATCAGTTTCATCTTAACTCGCTGGCGGAAAGTTTCCGGGCTGGCTGTATTCACCGCTACCGTGTCGCGGACCAGATCGCTGTCGGCGCTCGGCTGGAAAGTCCGGTAGTTCCCCTTGTAAAAGATGACGTCGAATTCGATCAGGATCGAATCCACATCCTGTGGAAGAGATATGAAATCCTCTCCGGTCGGCGACCGAAAGCGAAACATATTGATGATATTCTCATCATCCAGGATGTCGCCGTAAGCCGAGGCGTATTTTACGCCGCTGTAATCACGGGTCAAATCGAGACAGGTTATCTTTACCGAATCGATATCGACGCCGTAAATCTCCGCCTGCTCCGCCACCATCGTATGCTTGGCTTCAAGGTAAAGCCAGACACCGTCCTTGTCCAGCGGCTTGCCCCAATCGACATGAAAATGGTAGGATTGAATAATGGGTGTAAACGACCAGCCCGAAATCTCCATCGATTCAGCTGAATCGTAACGAACATATTTACGCGAGCGATTCCAGACGCAGGATAGAAACTGCATTATAATCAGGATGATGATCGTGGCCAATATAATCTTGCGCACAGAGAACTCCATTTCCGCAAATATCAGATAACACTTTTCTATAATATTATACGGCGGAATTGAGGACAAGCGAATAATCAATCAGATACAATTTTATGATAGAACGCGAGCTCGGATAATAAATCCCGGGGTTGATAATCAAGCCGGTGCGATCTTTGATATTTTCATGTCACCGATGAAACTGCTGCAATGAAAAGCTATTTTCTTATCGGCGCTCTCGTAATCGGCAGTAGAGTATTTGAATGAATTGAAAATACCTTCGTCTTTGCGGTCGAACACCTGGAAATCGCCGAATGCCGAAGAACAATGGACCTTGACCGCCACCTCGCCTGGAACGGCAACTTTGATATCGCCGATAAAGGAAGAGATGTTGATCACATTCTCGCCCTGCTTGAACGTCGCATTTTTTAGATTTAGATCCATATCACCAATAAAATGGCTGAATTTGATCCCATCCACGTCTCCCGTATAGTCATCGCAAGTCGAATCACCGATGAATTTCGATCCTGTTGAACAGTCGAAAGACATTGACTGGCCACGGGATGACCGGTAGATCAGATAAAAGCCGAAGAGTATGATGGCTATAGGCCAGGCATACTCAAAAAGGTCGATATTGAAATTGTCCAGGGCCAGCAATATGCCGACGACGATCAGTACTAATCCGAAAATTTTCGTTCCTCGGTTATCCATGACAGTTCCTCCGAATAGTCTTAGTACGAGTTCCGGTCATATCGGTTGCATCAAAAAAAGGAGTCCACTTTGGACTCCTTTTTTATAAAGACTGATTTTGAAAAAGGGCAATTAAAAATTCAAAGTAGTCATGAAATAAGCCCATACACCGGTTTCCTGATACTTGCCGGCTGCGGCGAAGTGATCATCGGGCAGGAAAAACGACAAACCTCCGGTTACGGTCGCACCGCTGAGCGCCTTGTTGGTCAGACTCATATCCAGCTCCATACCGATATCGCTCGTAACGATTGTCGAATCCGACTTACTGATGTAGTTCTCGGCCGCCTTGAAATAATGGAAATCGCTTTTGAATATCCAGCGTGGCGCCACCGAGAACTTACCTCTCAGCATTATATCCATCAGCCCATTGGCGTCTGAAGGCACAAAATAATCCATAAAGCCGCGGAACTTGTGGCCGGTGTAATAAGCGTTCGTATAGGCTTTGTACTTGGTCGTGTCGGTGCCGTCGTCACCCGATGAATAATCGATCCCCAGGGCCACCCGGGCGTTGCACGGACATTTGAAACTGTATCCCAGTTCCGTCGCTATCATAAAGGCCGAAATATCCTGAAAAGTCGGAACAGTCGAATCGGGGAGAGGTTCCCGCGGCATCTCACCGAATTGGAAAACCGTCTGGGCGGTGATATCAAAACTGTTGAAACTGTTACTGTAATAGCCGCCCAGATTGAAACGTTTCAGTTTTTTCTGACTGAATGGCTGAGATGACGTATCGGCGGCATTGGTATCGGCGTCAACCTCATAAAACAGAAACAGGTCAAGATGGGCCTGATCGATTTTACCGTATAGACCAATGATGTCAAAATCGCGGTTATAAGTCTCGTCGTCAAGTTCCATCTTCTTTAGATTAAACAGATCGAGAGTGAATTTATCGCCTCGGTATGACAACAATCCTCCCTCCCAACTGCGTCCCACATTGTGCCAACCCACGGCGCCGAATACCCGCTGGTTGCCATAATTAAGTTCGAACCTTCCAGCCTTGATCAAAAGTGGAGAGAAAATCGCGCCGTCGATCACAAAATAAGCCTGATGCAGATCGACATTGTCGGTGGCCGACAAGTCGCCCGAACCCGGTGATCCCAGAGTCCGGGAATCCTGAAGCTGAACATACGCAAACGCTCTGTCGGTCGGCTCAAATTTCAGTCCCACCCGCGTCCGCAAAAGATTGAAATTCTGAGCATGCCGTGAGGAATCGGTCGAAGTCAGATCGAGTTCACCGCGAAGTCTGATCTGTCCGTCATAGCTGAACTTGTCCGAAGCCATCAGCCCACTTCCGCAAAAACCCAAAAGTATAGTCAGCGTTACGGCCGTCAAAATTGTGACTGGTCGTTTCATTATTTATCTCCCTGTAGAAATCTTAATTGCCCTAAATTCAAAATTGTCTTCGGTGAATGTTACTCGGAAACAATTTTAACTGCTAACCGGAGTCAACAAGAACATAAATCACTCCTTGAGCTAACATTGATCTGCACATATGACTATGCATTGAATCAAAAATGCAATTTCATACGTCCGGCCAAGATTTCCCTTGACTTTAATCAAGCGGCGCGTTAATTAACCGCGGTTTTACCAACTTTTGACCAAGGAGGATTGAAATGGCCCGCTCTTTTGTCCAGATCACCGACATGACCGCAGACGAAATCTGGCAGATATTCGATTTATGTGGAAAAATGAAGAAAGGCGAAATCGCCCCCAAACCGTACGCCGACAAATCAGTCGGCTGTATCTTTCATAAAGCCTCGCTGAGAACCAGGATTTCCTTTGAGGTCGGGATTGCTCAACTCGGTGGTCAGTCGCTCTATATCACCGAAAAAGAGATAAATCTTGGCGCTCGCGAATCGATTCATGACGCCGCCAAAGTCCTGTCTCGCTATCTGGCGACGATTATGATCCGGACCTTTGCTCATTCTGATGTCGAGGAACTGGCCGAGAATGCCGACGTTCCGGTAGTTAACGGCCTGACCGACCTGACCCATCCCTGCCAGATTCTGGGTGATTATTTCACCCTTCTGGAGAATAAAGGCAAACGGGATGATTTCAAAATCGCCTATCTGGGTGACGGCAACAATATCACCAATTCCTGGCTTAATCTGGCCGCCCGTATCCCCATGAAGCTGAATATCGGCACCGCCGCCGACACTCAGCCTGACGCCCAAATCCTCAAACTGGCTCGGGATAATGGAATATCGGATATTATGTTGACCGACGATCCTAAAGAAGCCGTTGCCGGAGCCGATGTTATCTATACGGACGTATGGGCCTCAATGGGCCAAAAAGATAAGGCAGAAGAGAAGGCAAGATTACTTAAACAATATCAGATTAACGACGCTCTGGTAAAACTGGCGCATCCCGATTGTCTGGTTATGCATTGTCTGCCCGCCGAACGGGGAAGAGAAATAACCGACGAGGTTATGGACGGACCCCACTCGGTCGTTTTTGATGAAGCCGAGAACAGACTGCATATCCAAAAGGCGATTATGGCTTTCGTGATGCAATAAAAATCCCGGTGGCTGAGGGCGGCCGTTGACCCACGAAAGGGGAGGTACCGTATGCGGCTCCTTAAACTCACCGCCCTCACAGGGATGTCACTTTTACTCTTAGCGTTTTTCGTCGGTTGTGGCTCAGATGATAAACCGACCACCACCACCCCGTCTTATGGCAATAACACCGATCCCGATTTTGTTCCCGTACAGGACGAAATCAACGGGCTGCTGGTCGAAATTGTCGATGATATGCTCGACGGATTCGACAATCTTTATGTAACCCCCGGCGATACCGTCAATGCCCGCGCCGATCTTTCGCCCTCATGGCTCGAGCCCGATCCTGTGGATGGCCCGGATACCCTCATCGCTATCTATCAGAACGACTGGTACTTCGTCTATGCTTCCTATACCGGCGATATCTATCGTTCGCGTTTGTGGGATTCAGTACAGTTCCAGAATGATGGCACGGCTCAGCAAAGTGCCAATAACGCCGACTATATCCACTTCATCGATAACTGGGAAGTTACCAGTCTCAATCAGGATGTTACTCATTCTGATTTCAGCGGTCGTAACGATTATGTTATCTCCCACCTCGATGAAAACATAGCCACTATCGAAGGCGCGACCGAACATAATGTCAATGCGGTTTATGTCGGTACTGATACGACCATGACCCTGGACTATGAATTCACGTCCGTCGCCACCGATATTCAGATCGCCAAATTCGTCACCGGCTGGCACAGCGCCTGCCCGGTTTCCGGTACTATCGATATGACCATGACCAATGATTTTGCCTGGACCAACGCTTCGTCTTCCGGTCAAAGCTCGGTCAGCTGGGAAATCGATGTTACCTTTAGTAACGGTACCGCCACCATTTATGCCGACAACGGCACGGTTACCTGGCGTTATACCTGCGAAGTCTGCACCGTCCCGGGTGTGACTGAATAAAACAAGATTTACCTTCACGCTTTCCGTTCGCCCCGGCCGATTCATTCGGTCGGGGTTTTTTCAGGCAATAGCCTGAATTAGGCTGTCGCGTGGATGACCAAAACAATTGGGTGCCCCACAGCTTGCTGTGGGTTGGTTGTCAAGAAACCCACGAGTGTGTGAGGCCGAAGGCCGAACCAAAAACGCACGAGTGCGTGGGTTGGTTTCGGCTCGCTTCGCTGGCCTCACAGGCATATCCAGTCCATAGCCACTATCGTCATTGCGAAGGAGCACCGGCGAAGCCGATGCGACTGTGGCAATCTCCCAACTTCAAAGAATTAATTAATTCGTACACGCGACAGCCAGAAGCAGGCCCCGCCTGATTTATCTTTACTTTTTTTAAATTCGATTATTATATAAATGTAGTGCAGGTAATCAATTCTGCAGAACAGAACATATAAACCCACCCAATGGACAAGGCACACGTTTATGTCCAAATAATAGGAGGGATATATGGGTACTTTCAAGACAATCCTTATTTCCATTTTACTAACAGTGTTTGCTACAACCATAGAAATTGCTGGGCAAAACGACCTTGATACAGATCACTTTCCCGACATGGTCAAAAAAGTCCGAAAGTCGCTAGCTATTGTGAAAGTAGGGACCAACTTGGAAGGTATTGCCAAATTTGGGACAGCATTTATTCTAACCTCAAGGGGAAACACCACATTTTTGGCAAGTACGTATCACACATTTTTCGATTCTAGTGAATACCGCAGAACAGTTTTGGATAGTTTCTCAATTCTGATTCCAGACACATCACTCATTGAAATAAAGTTTGATGTTGCTGAATCGTTTCGACCTGCCCACGTAGTGACTACGCTCGAAGATAGAGACATTGCCATTATCACATCCTATGTGCCAGTAGATAGTATAAAAGTGTTGAATTTAAAATCACTCCAGTTGGGTGATGTAGAAATAATTGTTGAGGGTGTTGCTGTGGCAGCCACCGGTTACAATCTTACCCAGAGGACTAATGACTTCAATCGATTGCAATATTGGCCTACGACGTATAAAGGTATAATCAGTTCCGTGCGTTCAATTGGCCCCAATGTCGAACGCCAGTATATCGACCGATTTCAGGTAGATATGCTCCTAAATAAGGGAGCAAGCGGTTCCCCAATCTACCGCGTTTCAGATGGTCTAGTGGTTGGTATGTTTAATAAGTTTGCACACTCGCCCAAAGACGATAGTGCGCCACTTGGCCTTGCTTTTTGTGTCCCGGCTTGGGCCATAAGCAATTGTGTGATTGATTATTTTGATAGGACTGAAATACCGGACACACTGGAAGTGATTGATCCCGAACAAGAGCGTGAGGACTAATATGGTTAAATCCAGATCCGGTATCCCACGCTTCAGGTGGGTTTAGTTTTAGGCCTGCTGTCATCCCTATTAAATAACAAATCCCCCACAAAACCGCTACAAATTCCGAATACGCCCGCTAAAGTGAAACTCTAACCTATTGCGGGGTGAAATATGCGTGTAACCGAAAAGAAACTCGCCGCCAATCGGCGTAATGCCCTCAAATCAACCGGGCCTCGGACCGCTAGGGGCAAACAGGCTTCGCGCCTGAATGGCCTCAAACACGGCGCTTACGCCAATGATCTCATTACCTTCTGCGCCGACACCAAAGACAATCCCAAAGAATACGAACAACTGCTTGCCACCCTGACCGAACAAATGCAGCCGGTCGGCCCGGTCGAAACATCCCTGGTCTGGAAATTCACCTATTATATCTGGCGCTACAAGAAGGCGATGGCTACTCTGAGTACTCTCTATCAAAT
>JAAEQF010000670.1 GCA_024231695.1 FCB group bacterium | reverse complement strand
TGTTGCGCTTTCCCGCCGCTTTGTTACGCTCCCGACGTTTTGTTACGCTCCCGACGCTTTGTTACGCTTTCCCGACGTTTTGTTACGCTTTCCTGACGCTTTGTTACGCTTTCCCGACGCTTTGTTACGCTTTCCCGACGCTTTGTTACGCTTTCCCGACACTTTGTTCCGCGCTTTGTTACGCTTTCCCGATGGTTTGTTACGCTTTCCCAAAGCGTCTGGAAAGCGGAGCAAATCATCGGGAAAGCGTAACAAAACCTCGGGAAAACGTAACAAATTATCGGGAAAGCCCCGACGCTTTGTCACGCTTTCATGATGATTTGTTGCGCTTGAGTGAGACCATCAAAGTGCTGCACCCAAGGTATCCCAACAGTGCAACACCCAACGTGATGTGTTGGTCCGCTTTCTCGACATTTTGTTCAGTTTTCCGGACCCTGCAAGTGCAACAAACCAGCACATCAAGCGAACAAACGCTCCCTGCAAGGGGAGCGACCGCTGGCACGGAAGGACAGTGAGGAAGGAAGAACCATGCATGGGTGCTGATGAAGAGCTGTGTTCGAAGAGCTGCGTCGGAAGAACTGTGATGGGGAGAACGCTGTCGGAAGAGCAGCGCAGTCGTGCTTGAAAATCAGTAACGTACCTTCAAATTTGCAAATTTTTTTGCGCTAACGCGCAGTGGAAAAAAAAACTAGAAATTTTCGGGGGGG
>JAAEQF010000669.1 GCA_024231695.1 FCB group bacterium | reverse complement strand
TCGACCGCAGGAAACTCAGTGATTACGGGTGGTGGTATTAACAAAATTGTTGGAGCAACATCCGGTTATTCAACAATTGGCGGCGGTGGGAGCAATACGGCAACCGGTGGTTTTTCTACCGTCGCCGGTGGTCGCATGAATGTTGCCGGGAATAACCGGGCTGCGGTCGGTGGCGGGGAACAAAATGCTGCTAATGGGATATATAGCATAATTGGGGGAGGATCCCATAACAAGATTGATACCGGCGCTAACTACTCGGCCATTCTTGGAGGTTACAATAATAAGATCGAGGCCACTGGCGATTTTTCTTATCTGTTTGGTCTTTACAGTACGCTTACCGAGGATTCCACTTTCATGGTCGATCTGCCGCATATCCGCTTCGGTGATGAAGTCGATGGATATGAATTCCCTGAAGATGACGGAACATTGGGTCAAGTTATGCAAACAGATGGCGGTGGGCAATTAAGCTGGGTAACGGCTGCAACCGGCGGAGATTCCAAATGGACAGTGGCTGACTCAATTTTATATACCGACAATTATTTGGGGATTTCCAAAGGAGGCGCAAATAATTACTATTCCGGCGATTCAGCGCAAACTATAGTAAACCTGGGAGTGGCCTGTACATCCTTAACCAACTACTTCTCGACAATTAGTGGCGGCCGTCGTAACAAAATCGATGGATCTAACTACGCGACAATTGGTGGCGGCGATCAAAACATAATCGATTGGGGAGGCTATTCGACTATTTGTGGCGGACGTCGTAACTCAATATACCAAGGCATAAGTGCGAGTGCGATTGTTGCTGGTGATTCTAATGTAATTTATTGGGGCTCAGACGAGAGCTTTATTGGGGGAGGAACTAAAAATAAAATTGTGTGGGGATCACCTTCATCTGTAATTACTGGAGGTGTGGAAAATTCCATTGATAATGGGGAATACTGCTTTATTGGCGGAGGGTATAGTAATATGATCTCCGGTGGTGATGTCCACACTGCCGCTATTGGTGGGGGGGCGCATAATCATGCGGGAGGAAAATGGTCCACTATTCCGGGTGGCCGTGCCTGCTCGACTTCAGCCAATTACTCATTCGCCGCCGGGCGACGAGCCAAGGCGTTACATGATGGTAGTTTCGTCTGGGCCGATAGTACCGATGCGGACTTCTCTTCCACCGGCCCCAATCAATTTTCGATAAGAGCTGAAAACGGCGTAAGGATAGCCGTTGACGCCGGAGAATCAAAGGCCACCGATATCGGCGAAAGATATCGTGATAACAGCATAGTAGCCTGGGGCCTTATTGCATCTTCTGGCGCCGTACGGGGCATCTATGGTGTTGAGTCCGTAACCCATAACTCAACCGGCAATTATACCGTTACTCTAACCGCCACAGCGACATCAACCTTTGATATTTGCGTGGTAGCTTCACCGGAAATTGACACTCAACCCACCAGTGCAGCTTCGGTCAGAATAGTATCAACCGATGTGGAGACTACCAATTCGGTAAACATTTATGTTAACAACGGAAATTTCGATCCTGTCGATAACGATTTTAGTTTTCTTATAACGGCCAAGTAGGGATTAAAATCTGTATTCGGGCCGGTGTGAGTCGTATTTGCGAAGATTGCAAACCGGTGGCCCATCCCCAACGAAGTCCGGCGCAGACGGACTTTTTACGGCAGGCTTTGCACGCAAATTAAAGCGGCATGTAGCCTTAAGGGAGTATTCGGTACGGGGGGAGAAACCGCTTGTGGAAATTGTCAATTTATCGTACATTTGGCCAAATTGTCCGGTGGGCAAATTGATCACTGGAGATCAAAACCGTAACGGGAACCAAATACAGGAGAGATTCTGATGATGGCACTTCTGCGCAATGCGATATTGCTTATGCTCATGCTTTCACTATTTATTGGCTGTACGAACACTCCGCGCGCCAAAGACGGGGACGAGGTAAAAGTTCACTATACCGGAACGCAGGATGACGGCACGACTTTCGACAGTTCCCGCGAACGGGAGCCCCTGTCCTTTGTTATCGGCAGCGGTATGATGATCCCCGGTTTCAACGATGGTGTCATCGGCATGGCCGTTGGAGATACCAAAACTATCGTTTTGACTCCCGACCAGGCTTATGGTCCTCGCCACGAAGAGAGAATCCAGCCGGTCGCAATCAGCCAGTTGCCCGAAGGTATGACTCCTACTCCGGGAGCGATGTTGCAGATGACCGGTCCGGGCGGCCAGCCGCTACCGGTTAGAATCGAATCCGTCCAGGGTGACTCCGTGATTATCGACGCCAACCATCCGTTAGCCGGAAAGACGCTGACGTTTGATGTGGAATTGATGGAAATCATCGAAAAGGAAACGCCATAATCATCGCTTTGGCAGCTGAAAATCAAATTATTGCCCGTTGTTTTCGAGACGGCGGGCGATAGTCTTTTTCTTGCTTTTTTACCCGCCGCTTTCAACTTGAAACGGTTGACTGCTAATCCGTTAAAAAAAATGCCGATCAGTGCTTTTTTTGAATATTATCACTTGACAAAAGGCCAAAATGGTATACGTTGCCTTGTGAAAAAAGTAACTAAGTGGTTTGAGTTATGAGCGGATGGGCACACAAAGATAGCAGGTGTTTATCCCTTGTCTTACAAGGCACTAGGGGGCGTTTTACTATTTTACCCCGGCTGCCGAACTCAATCCGGCCTTTTGGCGTTTTCCTACAAAGCTTAAATGAAAAGGGGCATGGAAATGGATGACAAAAGCTTCAATCCGTTTGCTATGGCTCAGGCTCAATTTGATAAAGTCGCCGACACTCTCGATTTGGACGGCGGCACCCGAGAATTTTTGCGCAATCCGATGCGCGAGTATCAGTTCAGTATCCCGGTCCGGATGGATGATGGTACCACCCACACTTTTCGTGGCTTCCGTGTTCAACACAATGATGCTCGCGGTCCGTGCAAAGGGGGCATACGCTTTCACCCACAGGAGACTATAAATACCGTGCGGGCTCTGTCAATGTGGATGACCTGGAAATGCGCGGTCGTCGATATTCCTCTGGGCGGCGGCAAAGGCGGAGTAGTTTGTGATCCGCACAATCTCAGTGCTCGTGAACAGGAGCAGATCTGCCGCAACTGGGTTCGCCAATTGGCCAAAAACGTCGGACCGTTGAGCGATATCCCGGCGCCCGATGTGATGACCAGTGCACAACATATGCTGTGGATGCTGGATGAGTTCGAAGCAATCCACGGAGCCAAATACCCCGGCTTTATAACCGGCAAACCTGTCGGCATGGGCGGTTCGCTGGGGCGTACCGAGGCCACCGGTTTCGGTGTGATTTATACATTGCGCGAGGCGCTCAAGCAACTCGATATCAGACCCGAGGAGACCGTGGCCAGTGTGCAGGGATTCGGTAATGTGGCCCAGTATGCCATTCGTCTCTATGAACAGATCGGCGGCAAAGTCGTCTGTGTTTCCTGTTGGGATCAGGCCGACCAGAAATCGTATTCGTTCAAGAAAGATGACGGCGTGAATCTGGATACGTTGCTCGAAATCACCGATCGATTCGGCGGTATCGACAAGGATAAGGCTCGCGATCTGGGGTATGAAATTCTGGCCGGCGAAGCCTGGCTGGAGCAGGATGTCGATATCCTGATTCCGGCGGCACTGGAAAACCAGATCACCGGCGCTAATGCCGACAAGATCAGCCCTCGGGTCAAAGTTATTGCCGAGGGAGCCAACGGGCCGACAACACCGGAAGCGGATAAGGTCATCGAAGAGCGTGGAATATTTATCATTCCCGATTTTCTGGCCAATGCCGGTGGCGTGACCTGCAGTTATTTCGAACAGGTTCAGAGCAATATGAATTATTTCTGGGAGAAGGATGAGGTTTTAGGCAAACTCGATGTCAAAATGACCTCGGCCTTCATCGCTGTCAGCGATATGGCCCGGAAACGAAAATTGTATATGCGCGATGCGGCTTATGTTATCGCTATTGCTCGCGTTGCGCAGGCCTGCCGGGATCGCGGCTGGGTGTAATCGGTCGAAAGATTCGGATACCCTAATATGTCCACGAACCGCCCCCGGCAGACTTTCTGCGAGGGCGGTTTTTTTGCCTTGTGCGATGAAGGATCAGAATGAATATTTCCAGCAGTCTTTTTCGGAAAGGATGTAAGTTGGGTATTCACCGTCGAATTAAAGGTCTTCGTATAATATTTGGATAAAACGATGAAAGCGGGCCGGAAAAATATATCACTGGATAAACTGACTCGTTTCGACCGCGATTTTTTCGGTTCGACCGAGGTCATCAGTTATATCGGTACGGGATCGATCGGCGGCAAAGCATCCGGACTGGCTCAGATCAAGGATATGCTGGTCGCCCGGTTTGACGAAGAGCCGTATCAGGGCATTGAAGTGGGGATACCTCGCCTGGTTGTAGTGGCCACGGATGTTTTTGATCGCTTTTTGGAGCGTAATGACATTCACTCGAACGAATTGGCCGAACTGTCCGATGATCGCATAGCCCATACTTTAATGAATGCCGAATTACCTGCCGAAGTGGTTGGTGATCTGCGTTCGCTGATCTCTGCTGTAAAAACACCGCTGGCCGTGCGTTCATCGAGTCTGCTCGAAGACGCCTTATATGAGCCTTTTGCCGGGGTCTATGCGACCAAGATGATCCCCAATAATCAGGCCACTATCGATACTCGTTTCAAGAAGCTGGTCGAGGCGATCAAATTCGTTTATGCCTCAACTTTCTTCAAAGGCGCCCGGGATTATATCAGGGTTACCGGCAAAGATGTCGCTGATGAGAAGATGGCGGTGATAATTCAGGAAGTGATAGGGACCGATCACCGAACGCGATTTTATCCTGATCTGGCCGGTGTGGCCCGATCCTATAATTTTTATTCCATCGGCCGGGCTCAGCCGGATGAGGGTGTAGTCGATCTGGCATTGGGTTTGGGAAAGACGATTGTTGACGGGGGATTGGTTTGGAATTATTCGCCGGCCTATCCGCGTATCGGCCCGCCGGTGGGCTCACCCGCCGAACTCTTGAAAACCACTCAAACTGATCTTTGGTGTGTTAATATGGGCCCATCGCCGGCTTATGATCCGCTTCGCGAAACCGAATATCTGCAACAAGCCGGTCTGGCTGAGGCCGAATATGACGGTGTGTTAGCCAGAACAGTCTCGACCTACCGGGCCCAGGATGATCGCGTGGTTTCCGGCACGGGGCCTGATGGCCCTCGGATCGTCAATTTTGCGCCCATCCTGGTTGATAATCTTATCCCCCTCAACAGTCTGGTCAGGGATCTGCTCAAGCTCGGCGAAGAGGCTATTGGGAGCGAAGTGGAAATCGAATTTGCTGTTACCTTCGGCCCTGGGAAAGAACATGCACCTCGCCTGGGTTTTTTGCAGGTCAGGCCGATGGTTGTGACGCATGCCCGGATAGATATCGAGGAAAGCGAATTGAGCGGCAAAAATGTCCTGAGTTCATCGGACAAAGTCCTGGGTAATGGCACGGTAGATGATATCACCGAAGTGGTTTATGTCGATCCGGACACTTTTGAAGCCAAACATACGCGGGCGGTGGCGGCCGAATTGACCGAGATCAACCGGACTATGGTTGATCGAGGCTGTCCTTATTTGTTAATCGGTTTCGGGCGTTGGGGAAGTTCCGATCCCTGGTTGGGAATCCCAGTGGAATGGAGCCAGATTTCCGGTGCGCGGGTTATAATTGAAGCTACGCTGCCGGAAATGAATGTCGATCTTAGTCAGGGGTCACATTTCTTCCACAACCTGACAAGTTTCGGCGTATTCTATTTTTCAGTCAATCATGCCGGTCGTTTCGAGATCGATTGGTCCTGGCTTAAGGAACAGAAGGAAATTTCCAGAGGTAATCATGTCCGGCATGTACAACTGGCGAATCCCTTGAAGGTGAGGGTTGACGGACGCAGCCGGAAAGGAGTGGTCTTACGATGAACGACCGAAAAAAACCATTGGACAAGCTTCTGGAGTCTCTTCAGGAGCGGGCTAAGGAGTTGAATTGCCTTTATCGGATCGAGGAAATCCTTCGCGAGTCGGACGAACCGCTCGATTCCATCTGTCAGAAAATAATCCGGGCCATTCCCGACGGATGGCAATTCTCCGAAGTCTGTCGAGCCAAAATCGAAATCAACAATACCACTTTTCATTCATCCGATTTTATTGAAACGGCCTGGGTTCAGCGGGCTGATATTGTTGTTCAGGAAATCGTCGTTGGTACCATCAGCGTATATTACACCAAAGAAATGCCTATCGCGGATGACGGTCCGTATCTTAAGGAGGAATCCAAACTAATTCAGACCATTGCCGAGCGGCTGGGGCACCGGATAATGCATCAGAAAATGCGGCAAATTGTCCAGAACCTGGAATCTGTGCGACGGGACCATGGCGGGGATGAAAAGGGAGAATGGAAAATTATCCTGCAGATGATTCGCCAGAGTGATTTGAATCTCTTTTTGAGTATGTCCCGCAAAATGCTCAACCATCTCTGCTGGAGCGGGGTGGAGGAGGCCAAGCGATTGATGCAATCGTCCGGTCTGGATAAAGGATCGGCTGGAATCGATTCGGCCGATGATTGGAATCGGCCGCAGCAACGAACGGCAGTCGCCTTTTCTGCCGATCTCGGTTCGGCCGCCTTCAAAATCGCCGCCGAACGACTGGGTGATGATGAAATCATGCAATTGATTCAAAAATGGCTGCAGGAGGACAAACTCAGTTTTCTGGTTCAGGTAGTCAATCGCAACTTGTCCTTGTCCGATGTAGCCGACGCCATTCGCCGCTATCATCATCTGGCACCCGATGAAACCGACGTGCCCTCGCCAAGCAAACGCGGTATTCAAGTATCTTTGATTCGGCGATTTCTTTCCGATCATCTTCAATTTATCAATATCGCCAAAGAATTCATTCAGGTGAGTGATTTACACGAGCTATTGCAGAACGTGATATTTACCGCCGAGAGCCATGGCAAGCTGGGCGGCAAAAGCGCCGGTCTATATTTGGCATCGCAGATCCTCCGGAAATCGAGCAACGATTCGGAGCTTTTGGGAAATGTCAAGATCCCTAAAACCTGGTATATCAGTTCGGATGTTTTGCTTCATTTCATGCACCATAACGACCTTGCCGGCGTGGTCGAGCAGAAATACAAAGAGATCAATCAGGTCCGGCTGGAATACCCGCATATTGAGCAGTCGTTTAAGAACGCCCGTTTTCCAGCCGACATCATCAAGGGTTTGTCCGTGGCGCTTGATGATTTTGGCGCGGTTCCGTTGATTGTCCGCAGTTCCAGTCTTTTGGAAGACCGTATCGGGCATGCCTTTTCGGGCAAGTACAAAAGCCTCTTTCTGGCCAATCAAGGCAGTAAACAGAAACGGCTGGAAGCGTTGATGGACGCCATTTCGGAAGTCTATGCTTCGACTTTCAGCCCCGACCCGATCGAATACCGGACGGAACGCGGATTGCTCGACTTCGGCGAGGAAATGGGGATCATGATTCAGCAGGTGGTCGGTACCCGGGTGGGGAAATATTTCCTACCGGCCTTTGCTGGAGTGGCCTTCAGCAATAATGAGTTTCGCTGGTCGCCGCGCATCAATCGCCATGATGGGTTGGTCCGCATCGTTCCCGGATTGGGGACCCGCGCCGT
>JAAEQF010000668.1 GCA_024231695.1 FCB group bacterium | reverse complement strand
GCCCACATTTATTACACTGGCCTAGTTCCCACCCACCAGTTACCATCGGTACACCCCCGTTCTGTTGTGGTCATCAATCGTATAAACTTTCTCGCATTCTCCACACTGCATCCCGTAGGTACCCTTCATCGGCCTGTCGAAGTGTTTAAACGGTGTCGGGTGACCGCAGTACGGGCAGACGGGTACACAGGCCTCGTCGCATACCCGCCGAAACACCCGGAGGTGCTTCGCTCTGATTGTGGTCTTCTTCCGGCGCATCCACATACTGACCGTGGATTTATGGACACCGAGTTCTTGCGCGAAATCGGCTCCGGTCATCCCGGCGGCGCTTAGAACTTCTTTTAAATCGCTTGTATACATTTTAATCCTCCAAATGGTCCAGGCAGTATCGTGCCGTTGGGTGTCCAATTTTATTACCCGCGCCCAACCCTTGGTTAATCCGCGCGTAATATCGAATCGCTCGTTTCTTGTCGGCCTTGGAACAACCGTAGCTTTTCAGCAGACCAGCTATGTAACTAGGACTCAGAAATACTCCAGTCAACCGATAGTGAAACAAGAAATTCGCGCCGTAGGCCTCCATTTCATACTTGGTGCGCCACTTTTTAGATGTCAGGTACCGAATATAAAACCGTGCCCTGCTGCGCCGCGTTTTCCCAGCCTGGGTCACGTGGACCATCTCGTGGGCACAGGTGATGATCTGGTGTTCAAGGTCCCACTCGTCGGAGGGGGTGCCGAGCGTAAACGGTATGTACACCGTTCGCCCGATTGTGGTTGTGTACCGCGCGAATTTCTTTGCGGTCATCGATCCCGACCGTTCCAACATCCAACCCATAGCGCGCATCATACGGCTCTTAGATTTCGGTTGTAGTTTCGCATTGAATTTGCGGCACATCGATTTCCAATAGTTAATAACTTTAATTCTATCTATTTTCATAGTTGCTTCCATTTCTTAAGGGCGTCTGGGATAGACAGCCCATTGATTCGGGTCGAGTTCACGATCCCGAGTAGTACCCCCGCGCCGCCCGTGTATACAGGGGACACACTGCCCTTGTAGTAAAGGCTCACGATGTTCGCGGCTTTTATGCCGTGGACAAGGGTTCTAAGTTTTTTACTGTTGTTCGCTCGACCGAGGAAATTACCCCCGGCATACATCTCGTACATTTCGTTATTCCTCCTTTTTGATACCATACGTCTCGTCAAGCCATTTATCCATGCACTCTACACAACAATAGTATGATACCCACTCACCTTCATATAATGCTTTTTCAAATCTGGCGTATTCACCTTTTTTAACATTATGTTCCTTATTCGAATCGTTTTCATAAAATGATAAATGACAACGGTGTTCCTTTCTAGTCTTTACCAGTTTTATAGTAGCGTATTCTTCGCCGTTGTCCATGTCGCCCTCGAACAGGTCGAGCCCTGTATATTCGGCCGCGCTGTATCTCATTTCGTTATTCCTCCGTTGCGTCCATTGCGCAACCAATATGCGATATTAGTATGATTTCAATCGCGTTCTGTGTTGTTGTGGTCTCAGATATACACATCTCATCATTGATCGGCTGATGACACAACCAACACCGGACCTTATCACTCGATTTACATCGGAATGAGCTTGTTTGCATCTCGTCCGTCCTCATCTATTACATTAACACATCCACGATGTATTAATAATTTCATGTTAAAATTTCCGAGCCCCATATCGATCTCCATTTGAGCCACCTTGGGCGTAAATTTAAAACTTATGGGTTGACCACAATACTGGCAATGTATCGGATGAGTCGGGGTGTTGACCATCGCTACCCCGACTATACGGGGGCTGCTCAACCTCCGATAATAATGCATTCCGCCTCCACATCGTGCCGGTCCTGACACATGGCGTCATCGCCAATCAGGGCCTTGCAGTTCATCATAATTTCCCACTCGCCGTTTACACAGTGCTCAAGGCAGTTCGAGTGTTCGTCCCCCGGCGTGCACTCAGCGCAGCGTAGTGCGTCGTCCTCGCTGCACGGTTCGCGCTCTTCGCAACGGACACAGAGCAACGCCCACAGCGCTAATATTACAAGTGTGATTCCTTTTGGTGGTTTCTGGTTATTCGTCATTGGGTTTTGTCTCCTCAAGCCACATCTGTAGTTTTACTTCGCACATGCGGTCCATGTCGGTTACAAATGTTTCCATGTCAAAATCATTTCCGGAACCGTATCCACCACATTTCACTTTGTCTTGTATACCCCTACAGTTAGTCATAATCTTGGCCATCGCCCCTATTACTCTTTCCTGTACTGTCTTTTTGCTTTTATTCGTCATTGGGTTTTGTCTCCTCAAGCCACTCTAATAGTTTTCGGTACCGTTCTCGTGTCATGTATGTTTCAAACTGTACTTTTATAAGGGCGCCTCCCGTATCTTCATATACTGTCTGGTCCCCTATTTCGCAGAATACCAGGTCCCCAGCACATTCAAATTCCTTACCGTTGATTGATATTTTTTCAAGTTTCATGATCGTCGCCCCCAATTACGTTCTATTTGTTCTATAGGTTTTTCACAGTTCGGGCAGTTCCCATCAAAAGGTATTTCGTTAACTGCGTATGCTAGGTCCCCTGTATCAGTGGTTGTCAAAAAACAGTGGCATTCCAAATGAAAAAGACCCTTGTAAAATGCCCATTTGCATGTTGGTTTCTGGTTATTCATCCGCCTCACCTCCCCGTTGTGAATTTAGCGTCGCCCCCATATGAGGCCACGAGTTTTAAAAAATGCCATTGGGCTGTCTCCCGAGCGTTCCCCCTGTACACCCACCGGGCGCGCTTGCACTCCCGCGCCACGAATTGCCCGAACAGTTGCCCCACGTGGTCTTCGGTTATCAGGACCCGCCGGATGCCGATGAGGTCCGAAGATTTCGTGCGCTTGTTTTCAGCGACGCTCTCGTTCGCGAGGCCGCATCGAATCAAACGACCATCGACAGTATAAAACGCCCCCACGTTGTTCCGCCACAGCACACAGTTGCCACTCTTCGCCGCTTCAAGCCTCTCTTGCTTCTGCACGACCGCCTCGCGTTTCGATTCGGTCCCGGCGGGCGGCGGCTCCGCATCGGCCCCGAATCGCGCCCTGAGGTCGTCCATGGCTTCGGTGGGTATCCCCCAGTCGGTGGCCCACTGTTGTAAG
>JAAEQF010000667.1 GCA_024231695.1 FCB group bacterium | reverse complement strand
GTCCAGAATCTGAATGGTTGAATCATAGATTCAGATTCCGGACGCGCTGCTTTGCCGGAATGACAATCCAAGGGGTACTTCAAAGAACTTAAGTGTTACAAGCACACACCTCAATTCTGTGTTGACTTTATCAGATTGATTTTATCACAGATGAAATGATAGAATTTCACGATATAACTTATGTAATGGTGTTTATGTAATCGAAAATCCGGGAAAACAGGACGCACTTCACCCATAATTTCACCCCCCGATTTTTCAACACCATTTCAAAGATCAAGCACACGGTCAAAAAGACCATGCTCTTTCTAAAATAATTTTGAAACGCATATTCCCCATCAAAGGTTCAGCGATTTTCAACACCCTTTGCCGGGCATGATCGACAAAATATGCCGCCGCTGAAAACAACTTGAAGCGCAGTCTGCGAAGCCGATAACCGGCAAATTCCCGGCGAAGCGCTATTTTACGGAACATTCCGATCAGCGTGAAGGCGAGGAAACTGACCCATACCAATGCCTTAGTAACTGAAAAATCACCGCTTACCATACTGCCCAGCGCGTATTCGTTTTTCAGTTCCGCAAAATGTTTTTCATCACGGCCGCGCTTGTTATAGTGATCGAACAAAGTGTGCGGCTGACGCTTAAGGTCATTGGAAATCACCACCCGGTAGTGACAGCGGTCCTGGTCGAACAATTCCGGCTGCGAACCCGGTTCCAACTGTGAACGCTCAAAATAATGGCGGCGTTTAGTCCCGCCGAAACTGGTATATTCCCGTTCGCTGCCGTGATAGGATTTGTATTCAACCAACCGGGCTTGGCGCTTAACCCACCCCTTCTGCGGAACGGCAATCTCATAAATAACATTGTCATAGGATTCCAGAAACTCCAGAAATTCTTCGGAGAAGAAACCGCTGTCGAGGCGAATGATGATTTTATCCATCCGGGGGCTGAACCGATCCAGCAGTACCCGGCAGAATTCTATGATGCCGTTTGAACAGTGGGTTTCGCCCGATCTGGTTTCCTCCATCAAACAGGTTTCGGTTTCATCGCAGATGGCTGAAAGGCTTTGAAAACAACGGCTTCCGGGCGCTTCGGGGCAGTAACCTTTTTTCGCATTTTCCTGGTGTCCTTCGACAGAAAGCGCGGTTCCGTCGATGTCTATGGTGATGGTTTTGAGTTCTATCTTATTGAATAACCGTTCGTTAAGTTGAAACAGCAGTTCCCGGCGCTCTTGGTCCATCTGTCCGATTTTCTGCAGATCGTCCCTGACCGTAGTGTCATGGGGGACTTTGCCTTCAGCGAACAGTTCCGGCAGCACCGCATCGCGGGCGATTTGTTCCAGGTCATAAAGTCTGCTGCCGCCGGACAATATGGCTGCCATGAGCAGGGCGATGTTCTCTGAAGGCTTGAACTTCCTGATTTTGCGGAAGCTGCCGAATACTGACTGGAAAATATCATGGAATCCGAGGGTGTGAAGGAACTCGGAAATAACATACAACCCGCCGAAAGGGGTTGCATTTATCTTCTGAATTTCGTATTTTGTTTTCACCTGTTGGGTGAACTCCTGTTATAGTAAATAATTGCACTTATTATACTATAATATAACAAGATACAAGGAGAATCTCAACAGGTTTTTTAACTTAACACAGAATTGGGGTCTTACACAGCCTGTCATAAATATTAAACCTTTTCCCGATTGGAGGAGTCTAAATATTAGAAATCGAAATTAACCGGAATTTTCAACTGGGATGTAAAATGAGAAAGAAAACTATTCTCCAACTGGCATTTATTGCTGCATTTGCCATATGTATTTTATTACTGAGTAACGAAGTGAAAGCGCAAGACAATTACATCATTGTCGAT
>JAAEQF010000666.1 GCA_024231695.1 FCB group bacterium | reverse complement strand
CGTATACCGAACAGCCTTCGTCTTTCACAAAATGACAGGTTTTACCCTCGTTTTCCTGCATTTTGAAAAGAAGGATCGGGTATTTCGTGTTTTCATCGAAAGGGGAGATAGTGAATTTGGACAGGAATTCGCCGGAGGTGATGCCCAGTCGGTTTTTGAGTCGGATAACGTCATACGGGGTCAGGAAAATGTTGATGTCGCCGCAGCAGGCATTAAAACAGGGCACGCCGGGGTGACAGGCAAAACTGAATTCGCTTTCCTCGGTCAGGCGGGGATAATCTTCGAGGATGGCTTTTTTAAGCTGTTCTATTTCTTTCATGGTTGTTTCCCGTTAATCTTCCACAATTTTATCTTTGTGAGCGTCCGCCGACCAGACCGGCAGAGGCCCGCTTTGTTTGGTGACCGGATCATAACGATGGCGATAGGAGGCCAATTGCTGGTATTTTTCGCGCATCCATTCCCAGCCTTTAATGTAGTAAGCGCATTCGTCGTTGAAGCAAACATATTGCGGCGATTGCTCCCAGGTAGTACCCTCCGGGGGAAGCCATTTGTTCATCGGTTGCCCGCATTTGGGGCAGATTGTCGGATCGTCAGTCATATTATCAATATACGCAGTTTAAGGTTAATTCGGTCAAAAAATCTTACTTGAACACCTATTTTTGACCTGTTTTGTCGAACCCTTTACATTGAAAATCCTCCGGACGCCGGGGCGCCCGGAGGACTTGTTTGCAATCGGCGGATACCGAAAGTATCTAAGCCGTCTTAGACGGATATATACTTGATATCGCGCTTGACCATTTCCCATTCGCCTGATTCCGGATGCCAGATACAGTTGGCGAAAACCAGCCAATCGTCTTTCATCGACGGGAAGTCAGAGCGGAAGTAGTAGCCCGGCCAGCGGGTTTCTTCACGGAACAGGATAGTACGGATATGCGATTCAGCCTGCCACATCCGGTGAATGTTCTCCCACGCACGCGTCAGTTCATGGAGGTTTTCGGCGGCGATCTTCTCGGAGTCTTCACGGAGGAAGTCGAGGAGTTCGAGGCCTTTATCCAGGTTCTTCTTGCTGGTGGTGAACTGAGCAGTCACGCCGCCGGCATACTCGTCCATGATCTTCTGGAGACGGAACATGAACTGTTTCGGGCGGATGTAGTTCGGGTTGACGTCAGGATCGACGGTGTAACCCTTATGCTCTTCGAACATGTCGAGCGGAGCCAGAATGGCCTTCTTCAGTGCTTCGACTTTGGCATTGTCAATGGTCGGCTCGTCGGTGTTCTCGACAGCGTACTTGACCATGGCTTTACCACAGATACGGCCTTCGGTCAGTGAACCGGAAGAGAACTTGTGGCTGGAGGCGCCGGAAGCGTCGCCGGCCGCGAACATGCCCTTGACTGTAGTCATGTGGCTGTAACCCCAGAAATATTCCGGAGGAGCGATATCTTCGGGACCGGAAACCCAGGCACCGGAAGCGCCGGAGTGGGAACCGATGAAGTAAGGCTCACAGGCCGCGATTTCGGAAGGTTTCTCTTCGGGAGCGGTGTTTGTGGCCGCCCAGAGGATTGCCTGCGAAATGGTCATATCGAGGAAATCTTCCCAAGCTTCGGATTCGAGCTCTTTGAGTTTTTTCTTGCGAGACTTTTCATCCGGAGCTTCCTGAGACAGCTTCTCGATTGCCTCTTCGGTACGCATGAGGATCGGGCCTTTGCCTTCCATCACGTCGAGCATCATCAGCCAGTTACGCAGGTTGGCCGGTACCGGCTTGACCAAACCATACGGTTTCCATTTTTCGAGCTCATCGCGACGGGTCTGCATGTAGTTTTCGTCCAGCGCGTTGGTGGCGCGGGATTTGAACAGCAGGAACCAGGCGCCGACGGGGCCGTAGGCATCTTTGAAGCGAACCGGAATGAAGCGGACTTCCTGACAGGTCATTTCCGCACCGGCTTTGAGAGTGAAGTAGGTGCTGGCGCCGGAGTTGAACGGCGGATACCAGCTGCGTCCCAGACCTTCACCGATCGACCGCGGACGGAAAACGTGCACGGCGCCGCCCATGCAGACGAGCATGGTTTTGCATTTGAAGACATAGAACTTATTTTCGCGGGTGCTGAAACCGACCGCGCCGACAGCCTTGCCGTTTTCGATAATCGGCTCGACCAAAAAGACGCGTTCGTGAATGTTTTCCATACCCAGGGCGTTCTTGGCGGCTTCGGCCACGAGAACCTTATAAGATTCGCCGTTGATCATGAGCTGCCAGCGGCCTTCGTGTACGTATTTGCCATCGGCGTCTGTCCAGATCGGCAGACCCCATTTTTCCATCAGATGAACGGAGGAGTCAACGTGACGAGCAATATTGGTCACGAGGTCTTCACGAGTAACACCCATCAAATCGTTGCGGACATAGTTGCAATAATCCTTGAGCGTGTTCTGACCGTCTTTGAGACCAACATACTGGTTGATCGCCGAGAGGCCCATTGCCACGGCACCGGAACGGTCCATGGCGGCTTTATCGACCAAAGTGACTTTCAGGCCGTTTTTCTTTGCCCAGTAGGCAGCTTCAACAGCCGCGCCGCAGGCAGCCATGCCGCCGCCGCAGATCAAAACATCAGTTTTGATTTCTACAGTTTCGAAATTCGCCATTGCGTTACCATTCCTTTCTTAGAGTTTCGGCATTTCATCCATACCGATAGATTCGGGTTCCGTGGACAGATATTCGCTGTTCAGATCGTCATGAGCAGCATATCCGCCGTCCGGGGCAGCCTTACCTTCAGGAGTAGTCCGGATCGGGAATTTGAAACGCTTCAGCGTTCCATTGCGGAATTTAACCGTCCACATGATCGAATCGGTGCTTCGCATAGGGGTAACGGTGGCGCCGAGCGGTACAAAGTCGGCATAGCCGCGGACCTCGACTGCCTGAGTCGGGCAGATCTTGACGCAGCTGTAGCATTCCCAGCACATTTCGGGCGCCTGGTTATAAGCTTTCATTTTGTCTTTGTCCAAGACCATCAGATCGTTGGGGCAAATATACTGGCAAGCAGTCTTGTCCAGAGCCTTGCACCCATCGCATTTGTCTACGATTACGTAACTAGGCATTAATTCCTCCTGATTGGAAGTTTTTCATTACTGTATTTTGCCTATCTTTATTCACAATTACTTTTTCGCCTTGGCATCGCCGGTGGCGTGACCATGCATCTTGACTTCAACCTTATCCTCTTCTTTGATCCCGGCATAATAAGCACGCAGAATCTTAAGAACTTCGGGGCGGCTGAATTCCGCCGGAACATCGCCAGCCTCGGAAAGAGCCTTGCGCAGCGCCGTACCGGAAAGGAACAAACGGTCTTCCTTTGCGTGGGGACAGGTCTTCATGGAAGCCATGCCGCCGCACTTGTAACACCAGAAAGTCCAGTCGATCGGGAGCATTTTACACTTCAGAGCGCCGTCCCACAATTTGAAGAAAACTTCCTGAGCGTCGAAAGGACCATAATAGTTACCGACTCCGGCATGGTCGCGGCCGATGATCATGTGCGAGCAGCCGAAGTTTTGGCGGAAGAGGGCGTGCAAGAGGCCTTCCCGCGGCCCGGCATAACGCATATCCAGCGGGTAACCGCCGGTGAGGACGCGATTTTTGTCGAAGTAATTTTCGACCAGGGTGTTGATGCAGTTGACGCGAACGTCTGCCGGAATGTCGCCCGGTTTCAGTTTGCCGACCAGCTGATGGATGTAGATGCCATCGGAGATCTCGGCTGCAATCTTGGCCAGGTATTCGTGTGAACGATGCATCGGGTTGCGAAGCTGCAAAGCGGCGACAGTCTTCCAACCGCGCTCTTCGAAAACCTTGCGGCTCTCAGCCGGGCGCTGATAAATACCCTTGAATTCCTCGGGGAAATAACTCTCGGAAAGAACCTTGACCGGCCCGGCCAGATTCCATTCCTTCTGGTCCATGACCATCTTGACACCGGGATGTTCCGGATCAGTGGTCGTGTAAACGTTCTGACACTCGAATTTCTTGTCGATCTTGTAACACTCGGTAACCTTCATGGTGCCCATAATCTCATCGGTCTCGCCGGAGATAAGGCAGAGTTCGGTACCGAGGTCGATTTTTTCGTCGAACGAAAGGGTGACCGGAATCGGCCAGAAAACGCCAGTGGTCATTTTCATGTCTTTACAGACGCCCTTCCAGTCGGCCTCACCCATGAAGCCTTCCAGCGGTGTGAATCCGCCGATGCCCAACATAATCAGGTCGCCGGTCTCACGTGAAGACATAACAACCTTTTTCAATGTCTCGGCCCGCTTCAGCTCATTTTCTCTTTCTTTTCCATCCAGAAGGAGAACTTTCAGCTCATCGCTGCCATGGGGGGAGATAAGTGTAGATTTTGCCATTGCTCATCCCGTCCTGTTTTAAAGTACCTTAAAAATTACTTTCTTCTTCTATATTTGCATCGACCGGCATGTGACTTTTTTCACAAACTTGTTGATAAAAAAAACCGATCTCACCTAATCCTTTGCAATATACTTAGCGATCAAGAAAGTACTAATTTTCACAAGCGAAGTCAAGCGAAAAGTGGCTTTTTCCGTACTTTTTTCGACCCTTTAAAGCAATCTTCAAAATTGGTCTCACTTCGGGCCGAAAATCATCGAAATAAACGTCTAATAAGACCACAATTACGACTTTCTCGGGCCCTCCCAAGATAGTTGACGCTTTGGAAATGGTGTATCTGGATTTTTATAATATATTGTAATATAGTTAGATACAGCCGGAAATCGGTTTTTTAGGGACTATCGACAAATACAATTTCCGAGCCAGGTCAAAATTATTGAAGGCCAGAATTGTTAAAATTAATTTTAACCTGAAAAAGTCAATTTAATGCCCTCCGAAAAGGGGTAAATCGGCCTTGAGTTTGCCTCGGCGAAGGCCCCGCCGTTGAACAGCCGATTTTGGTTAACTTATACTTAACATTGTGAAAAAAGTAACAAAATATCTTGACAGTCTCAGGCCCCGGCAGTATTTTTCTCTTGGAAAAGATATAGTGTAATATTGCCAAGACACAAAACGATCGAAAGATATATTAAGGAGCATTGCATGGCTACCATAAGCCGCATAAATCCTGACTTGGACTTTATCAGAGAAATCCGAAAAGCGGGCGGCGACACCGTCAAGAAGTGTTTTCAATGTGCCACCTGTTCGGTTGTCTGTAACTTGTCCCCGGCTGATAAGCCGTTCCCGCGTAAAGAGATGATCGATACGCAGTGGGGCCGATCGGATCGGCTGGCGATCGATCCCGATATTTGGCTCTGTTATCAATGCAATGACTGTTCGATCCATTGCCCTCGAGGCGCCAAACCGGGCGATGTAATGGCCGCCGTGCGCGCTTTCGTTTATAAAAAATTCGCGGTTCCTTCGTTTATGGGGCAGGCTCTGGCTAACCCGACCTGGCTGCCGATTTTGCTGCTGGTGCCGATTTTACTCATATTCGCCTGTATCAATCTGACCGCGCCGACCGATGAGATGGGAGCATTTCTCTTTACCCAACCGGGCGTCATCGATTTTAATCTGTTTATGCCTCACAGCACCGTCGATGCTCTCTTTGTTCTGGGGAATATTATCATTTTCTCAATGGCCGCTATTGGTTTTATAAGATTTTGGAAAGCCCTGCAAGATCGGGGCGATACTCGAGTAATGTCATTCTGGCAAGCCCTTGGCCCGGTTTTGCTGGAAGTTATTACTCACTCACGCTTTAACAAGTGCGATGCCAATAAGCCGCGCTCAGTCGCTCATATTATGGTTTTGGCCGGTTTTGTCGGAGCCATGATTACCACCGGGATGGTCTTTGTCTTTATCTTTATCCCGCATTATCTCGGGCTTCTGGGATTTGAACAGTTTCACTCGTTTTTCTCTTTGCCTCTGGAACTTCCCCACCCGGTGAAATTCCTCGGTGCTGCCAGCGGTCTGATGCTTTTCCTTGGAACCGGCATCATGATTTTCCGCCGCTGGGGCGATCCTGATACAGTTGGCGCTACCGGCTATGCCGACAATCTCTTTCTTTATATAATCTTTTTGACCGGACTGACCGGTATGACCTCGTGGATTCTGCGGGTAATGGAAGCGGCTAACCTGGCCTATTTCAGTTATTTTCTGCATATCGTGTTCGTCTTCTTCCTCCTCTGGTATATGCCCTACTCAAAATTCGCTCACATGTTTTATCGTGTACTGGCTTTGACTCATGCCCGGATGATCGGTCGGCAGGAACGCGGGCAATAGCAGGCAGAGCCTGTTTTTGGCTGTCGCGTGGCAGGCGGAGCCTGTTTTCTGCTCGATCGCAAACGCGATCTCGCCTTCAAATAGAGTTATTCGTGAGCGGCAGATGTCCATATTTGCCGCTGAAACATTTCTTCTCATTGACATGTGTTTCGCGCGATCCTGCCGTCGCGGAGCGGTGGTGTGATCGGGCGATGAGATTATCACTGCCGGGTCACAATCTCGTCAAGACGAGATCAGTACCCTGCAGAACACACGCTCGCGTGTTTTTGGCTGGCGCGACGATGGCCATAATTTTGATGTGAGGCCGAAGGCCGAACCTGAAGCGCGCAAGTGCGTTCGGTTGCGCTTCGCTTGCCTCACAGGCATCTAATCAAATGCGTAGGCAGGAACCCACCCCGCCGGGGTGGACCACACAGGCATCGCCTGTCTTCGGCTGTCTCGTGGATGAGCTGAATTGAGGGGCTGTCGGCGCACGAGGACGTACGCCAACCACAAAACCAACCCTAAAAATGGTTTTGACTATTTCCCTTAAAAGTGATATTATTTAATCATACGGCTAAAAACCGAGCATGACGAGGCGGTCTCCATGAGCGACGGCATCAAAACTCTCTGGAAAAATGAAGATTATTGGGCTATATGGTTCGGTTTCGTAATAATCATCGGGGCGTTGTTGAAATGGGTTCCCAAAATTCCCAAGATCGGTAAATGGACCGACAGCCCGCTTGACGCTTTCATGATTATCAAGGAATGTGTGGTCGCGGGAAATAATTTTATTCCCCTGCTCTGGCTTTTAGTCGGCCTGACAGTCTTAATGGCTATCGGCATGGCTTTCATGAAAACCGTTCCGGTGGGGAGGTTCATTGCCGGTTTTGCCGTTATCTTTATTTTGGCCGTTTTCTCTTATTGGATTGCCACTCAGACCAGCATCAAACATTGGGGCTTAAGTTATGCCATGTGGGCGCTTATTGTAGGGCTGCTCATATCAAACACGATCGGAACGCCCAAATGGCTTCTGGCTGGAGCGCGCACCGAACTTTATATAAAAACCGGTCTGGTTCTATTGGGCGCCGAAATCCTTTTTAAGAAAATCCTGGCTTTGGGACCGCCGGGACTGATGGTCGCCTGGATAGTGACACCGGTGGTGGTCATCTTCATGTATAAATTTGCTGTCTCCGGTTTGAAGATGAAAAACAAATCACTGGCGATTATTATCGCCGCGGCCACGTCGGTCTGTGGAGTTTCGGCGGCCATCGCCACCGCCGCCGCCTGCCGGGCCAAAAAAGAAGACCTGACTCTGGCAGTCGGGATGACTTTGATTTTCACCGTATTGATGATGATTTTCATGCCGATGGCAATCAAATATATGGGGATGAATGCAATTTTGGGCGGAGCCTGGATGGGTGGAACGATTGATTCAACCGGAGCAGTGGTAGCCGCTGGGTCGATGCTGGGCCCCGAGGCCGAAAAAGTGGCCGCTGTGGTTAAGATGATCCAGAATGTCCTCATCGGTGTTTTAGCATTTTGCGTGGCTATATACTGGTGCATGGTCGTTGACCGCGATCCCGGCCAATCACGGCCTCGGGCAATGGAAATATGGCATCGTTTCCCCAAATTCGTTCTTGGTTTCGTCGCCGCCTCGCTGGTTTTTTCCGTTATTGTGGTGCCGGCTATGAACGGTGATTTTAAACTGGTCGAGAGCGAGTTTATCAAGCCGGTTACCAAAACCCTGCGCGGCTGGTTTTTCTGTCTGGCTTTCGTGGCCATTGGCTTGGAATCCAATTTTAAAGACCTGGCCAGCCGGATGGAGGGCGGCAAACCGATGACGCTTTACATCGTCGGGCAGTCATTCAATCTGGGATTGACGCTATTTATTGCTTATCTGGCCTTTATGGTCTTCTTTCCCAATGCGATTTGAGGCTGAGTAATGAGTATTAAACGGGCGAAAGAGTGGCTGAAATTAATAATCGGCATGAGTATGCTGGCGGCCATGGTCTTGTTTTTTACTTCCGGTTATACGCCCCCCGGCCTTTGCGGTGAGGTTGTCCGGCATAATCAACTGGCCGACATCGATGCCTCGCCGTTTTTCTATGGCGATGTCGAAAATATTTGGGAGCTGGTTGAAGGAGCGGAGAAACTTCGCGCCGAGGCGCGGAAAACAGCTAACTAACTTCAAAACAATCAATCCGGGTGGTGACTTATGGAACAGATAATGGATATGCTCTTCGAACTTCACTCCGGCCTGTCTCAACAGGCTCCCGGGAATAATTCCTCGACCCTGCGGGCGTTGTCGATGATGACCTCCCCGTCGCATACACCCCGCATCCTGGATATCGGCTGTGGGCCGGGAAGACAGACAATCGCATTGGCCCGAATTACCGGAGCCAAAATTGTCGGGGTGGATATCCATCAGCCGTTTCTTGATGATCTGAAAATGCGGGCGGCTCGGGCAGGTCTGACCGATCAGGTAGCAGCGGAAAACTGCTCCATGAGCGAGATGGATTTCGAAAAAGATAGTTTCGATATTATCTGGTCGGAAGGAGCGATCTACATTATCGGTTTTAATAATGGCCTGACCGAGTGGAAAAAGTTTTTGAAACCGGACGGCTTCATGGCTCTGACCGAATTAAGCTGGCTGACGGATGATCCTCCGCCCGAAGCGAAAAATTATTGGCTGGCCGAATACCCGGCCATGAAAACCATCCAGCAGAATATTGAGACGATTGAAAAGGCCGGCTTTACGTTTGTAGATAGTTTTACTCTGCCCGATTCGGCCTGGTGGGAGAATTACTACATCCCGCTGGAAAAAAAGATTGAACGCTTCCGGGAAAAATATGCGACCGACAGAGAAGCGCTCGAATTTGCCGAATCTTCGCAAGCCGAGATAGATCTCTTCCGAGAATATTCCAACAGTTATGGATATGTATTCTATATCATGAAAAAACAGTAAAGATCACCTAACGACCGGGGAGAGGCGATGGTCGGTTTTATCCATCACGATTTGTTTTTGAAACATCTCGAAGGCTTCCCGCATTCGGAACGGCCTGAGCGACTGACGGCCATTTTCGACCGGATCAAGAACAGCTCTGTAAATCAATCTCTGAAGTTTATCGAAGCGCAACCGGCCGAAATCAGATGGTTGGAGCGAGTGCATGATGCCGATTATGTAAACGATATCCTGACTCTGAAAACCGACGATGCCGTTATTTTGGATTGGGGCGATACTATTGCCACTTCGGCCACACCGCAGGCGGCTTTGCATGCCGCTGGAGCCGGAGTCCAGGCGGTCCGGCTGGTACTTGAAGGAAAACTATCGTCGGCTTTTTGCGCCGTCAGGCCTCCGGGGCATCACGCCCTGCATGATCAGGTTATGGGGTTTTGCCTGTTTAACAATATCGCCGTGACCGCGGCTGCGTTGGTCGAGGATCTTGGTTTGGAGCGAGTGGCTATCGTCGATTTTGACGTGCATCACGGTAACGGCACCGAACGAGCTTTTATTAAAGATGACCGGGTACTTTTTGTCAGTCTTCATCAGTATCCGTATTATCCCGGTACCGGTGCGGCCGATATTGTCGGGGATGGTCAGGGCAGAGGGTATAATTTGAATATCCCGATGGCATCAGGTTCTGGCGATGAGGATTATACGCAGGCATTCAATGAAAAGGTCATTCCTGCGCTCGATGATTTCAAACCGGAGTTTATATTGATCTCGGCCGGATTCGATGCGCATCAAAACGATCCGTTGGCTTTTATCAATCTTTCCTCACAAATGTTCGGGACCATGACAGCTATGCTTCGCGAGTGCGCCGACTGTCATTGTGATGGGCGGATCGTTTCTTTTCTGGAAGGCGGTTATGATCTTGATGCTCTGGCCGAGGGGGTGGAAGAGCATCTGAAAGCATTGACGTAGAGAATCAGGCGGCTATGGCGAGTTATAATAATCCTTGACGGTTTTGATCAGGCCGTCGATAGTATAGACTTCCGATTGAGCGGTTACCGTAAATCCTTTGGCTCGGAGTTTGTCCGAAACCATCGGGCCCAGTGAAAATATGTCGGCCTTGTCGGTCAGTCCCCTGATTTCCTCCTCGCTCAGATTATGCCACAACCCATCGATAGTCGAACCGCTGGTAAAGACAAAAGCATGCGGTGGGTTTTCCAGCAGTTTATCCTTGAGGCCATCCGGCCAATCGGGATGAAAAGTATTATAGGTGGTCAAGGATGAAACTTTGGCACCCTGATCGGTCAACGCCTTTTCCAGAGTATCCTCGGCCAGGTTTCCGCGAATGCGGACCACGGTGGTTCCGTCCAGATCGAGATTTTCTTTCATGGCCGCGGCCAGAGTTTTGACCGTGGCTTTTTTCGGAATGAAATCGACCGAGATGTTTTGTTTTTTTAGAGCTTTGGCCGTGCCCGCTCCGACGGCCGCGATTTTAAATTGCCCCAGATGGCGGATGTCGCCGATATGCCGGTGAAAGAGGTCGAAGAAATAGCGTACGCCGTTTTCACTGGTGAAGACCAACCATCCTTTTTCGGACGATATTTCCCGAAACGCTTTCCAACCGCCTGGATCATCGGCGGCTTCGGTGGCGATAGTCGGGAAAGGCATCGGTTCGGCGCCCATTCGGCGCAATCGTTCGTAAAACTCGAACGATTGATCGGCCGGGCGAGTGACCATGATCCGTTTGCCCAGAAGCGGCCGGTCGGTGAACCATTCCAGCCAGGGTTGTAGATCGACGACCTCGCCGATGACAAACAGGGCCGGCGGTTTGATATCGTTGTCTTGGGCTGCCTTGGCCAAGTCTTTTATCGTGGATGTCACCAGCCGTTGTGAAGGAAAAGTCCCTCGTTCGATAATTGCCGCCGGAGTTTCGGGGGCCATGCCATACTCCAACAATTGGCCGGTGATCTTTTCGATTTCGCGCACGCCCATATAAATGACGATGGTGCCGCCCGTGGCTTTGGCCAACCAGTCCCAAGGGACGCTGGTTTTGAGCTTGTCGCTGGATTTATGACCGGTGACGAAGACGACAAACGAGGCTTTTTGCCGATCGGTACAGGGAATACCTGAGTAGGCCGGACCGGCGATACCGGAGGTGACGCCGGTGACGATCTCGAATTCGATACCGTGTTCCTTGAGATATTTGGCTTCCTCGCCGCCCCGCCCGAAGATTAACGGATCACTTCCTTTGAGCCGGGCAACACTTTTGCCCTCCCGGGCCAGTTGCAGCATCAAGGCATTGATTTTCTCCTGCGGAACAGGATGGTTGGCTGCTTTTTTGCCGACATAATGCATTTCCCGTCCGAGAGGTACGGCCACGATCAATTCATCGGAAACGAGATGATCGTAAATTACAGCATCACAGGAATAGAGCAAATCACGGCCCTTGACCGTGATTAATCCAGGGTCACCCGGACCTGCGCCGATGAGATATACTTTGCCTGTTTTTTTATCTGTCATGATGTCGCCCAAATTCTGATTTCCAATTAATTCCTATTGCCGTTGCCTCCGGCATCTTCCTCAATTTCCTCCTCCGGCTCTTCAACCGGCTCAAGCAGGAGATCGAGTTCGGCCTGAAGCTCATCATCGTTTTTCACCTTGATCAGTTCTTTCCAATTGGCTTCGAGGAAACGATCAAGACTGGCGAAACGTTCCTTGGGATCGTCGCCGTGGCGAGCCTGTACTTTCTTGCGGAAATCAGCGGCCAGTTTGACGATTTTCTTCCAGTGGCCCGGGAAAAGGTTTTCCATAATAATCCGCAGGTGAGCGGCCAGAAAAGGAGCTTTGCCGTCGGTGGATATGGACAGAGTCAACGCATCTCGTTTGAGCACAGCCGGGAAAATAAAGGTACACAGTTTGGGGTTGTCCACGACATTGACCAATACCCCGGCTTTCTGACAATCCTCGTATACCTGCCGGTTGACGGCCTCGTCGTTGCTGGCCGAAATAACCAGTCCATATTCGGCAGCTTCGGGAGTATTATATTTTCGCGTTTCCAGTTTGATGCGTCCTTTGGAAGCATGATAACTGATTTTATCACCCGGTTCGGGAGCCACAACGGTCAGGTCGCTTTCGTAATCAATCAGTGTTTCGACTTTGCGCAAGGCGACTGCGCCGCCACCGACTACCAACGTCCGGAATTTTTTGGCGGCGATATTTATGGGCAGGTATTTGTTAGCCATTTTTTCACTCCGTTTTTTCGGCTTGTGCCGATGTTCTCAGTTTAATCTGCAACAGTTTTTCGGTCAGACGTCGGGTGGCCCGGTCGATCAGATCACGGTTTTCCTCGGGTATCTGAGCAAGAACCTTGCTCATTTCCTGACGGCGAGCCAATTCGAACGCTTCGCCCAAACCATTATACCCCGGTTCGTTGCGGACATGTTCATACCAGTAAACGAACTGTTCCAATCGGTATTTGATCAACGCTTCGGCTTGCGGAATAGCTTTGATCCGCTGGGCCCGGCTGTCTTTGACAAACTCTTTGACATCTTCAAGATTGTACAGTTCGACTCCGATGTAATCTTTTTGTATCTCGACATCGCGCGGGATAGCCATGTCGGCGATAATCAACGGTCGGTCGGAATCGGCCCGAGCCGAGATCATATCGTCAGTAATAAGGGGACAATCCGATCCGGTACAACAGACGACAATGTCAGCTTTTTGCAGCAGCTCAGGCAGGTTATCGAGACCATGACCCTGGGCCTTGTAGCGGACGGCCAAATCCAACGCCTTTTGTCTGGTGCGGTTGGCAAAGATAAAGTTATCATTGCCCCGTTTATGAAATCCGGCTGCGGCCAGAACGATCATCTGATTGATCCCGATAAACAGGATGGTCGGTTTGGTCAGACCGCTCATTTTCGATTTGAGCAGTTCTACGGTGGCGCTGGAAACGGAACAGGCACCCTGGCCCAGTTCAGTATTGGTCCGAACCTGTTTGCCCACTCGAAAAGTATGATGAAAAAGGCCGTGAATAACCTTGCCCGCGGTTTTAACTCGGCAGGCCGAGGAATAAGCGTCCTTGACCTGGCCGAAAATCTGGTTCTCGCCGATAACCATCGAATCGATTCCGGCAGCCACCCGAAACAGGTGATCGGCCACGTTGGAATCAGTCAGGGAATAGAATTTATTTTGCATCCCGGTTGGATCGATATTTTTAAGTTCTCGATAGAAGGCGGAGGCAATATCAACCGGATTGAGGTCATTACGGGCCACAGTAAAAAGTTCGATGCGGTTGCAGGTGGAAAGAACGGCCGCCTCAGCCACACCCTCGATATTACACAAGGTGGCGTTGGCTCGGGCAAAGTCTTCCGGCCCGATCTGCAACGGTTCCCGTTCCTCCAGGGTGGAGGTTTTATGATTGATGCCGCATAGGGCCAATTGCCAACTACCGCTGGTCATGCCGTTTTCATCTCCCTGCCGCCTTTTATAACTCCGCCGCCTGATAACCGCCGGCGATAATTCTTACTTCTTTAAAACCGGCCTGCCTGAGGATTACCGCCGCCTGATAGGAGCGCGGTCCTCTTTTACAGACCAGCCTAATGTCTGATATTTTGTCGAGTTCGTCAAGTCGCTCACGCAAATCATTTAGGGGAATATTGACCGTTTTTGTCCCCTCAGAGACAGGCCACGGTTCGGCTTCGACTTCGGCCGTTTCTCGAACGTCAAGCCAGACAATATTTCCTCCGTTTGGCAAAATGGCGCCCGGGCCGATAAAATTATAGCCGTTTTCTTCGGCCGCCGCCATTGCCGCCAGATGATGCAAGGGATCGAGCGCTTCGGCATAAGGCGGAGCGTAACCGTGCTCGAAATCGAGCAGATCGTCAATAGTTGCCCGCGCTTGAAGCATGGCCGAGACCACATCCACGCGGCGGCAGATATCGCCTGTCCCTGCTGCCTGCAAACCGAGGATTCGCTTACTTTCGCCGTCATAAACTAGTTTGAGGGTCATCACGTTGCTTTCGGGATAATAATCGGGCTTGTCGCCAAACGAACCCCAGATTGATTTTACTTTCAAACCGGCCTTTTGAGCTGCTCCTTCGGAAAGCCCGGCGGCGCCGACATTGAGGTCGAACATCTTAACCAGAAACGATCCGACCACTCCGGGGAATTCAATCGGGTTGTCGTTGATATTTTCGGCAATTATTCGGCCATGACGGTTGGCCAGCGAACCCATTGGAATGTAACACTTTGCGCCGGTGATGCGATTGAACGATTCGATACAGTCACCGCCGGCATAAATTTTTGGATCGGAGGTTTTCAAACTTTTGTCCACGATGATACCGCCGGTGGAGCCTGTTTCCAATCCGCAATCCTTGGCGAGAGCTGTGTTGGGGCGAACGCCGAGGCATAAGAAGGCGTAATCGGCGGTCACCGGGTCATGCCCGGCGATAGAAACGACCGGATTGTCTTTGTCGTCCAGTTCGATTTTTTCCACGGCCGCGCCGGTAATTACGTGAACGTCCTGCCGGGCCAGTTCCCGTTCGGCTATGGCCGCCATTTCCGGATCGAGAATATATGGCAGAAGTTGTTTTTCTCTTTCCACCAGAACGGTTTCGATTCCCCATAAACTGCCCATCGCCTCGGCCAGTTCACAACCGATAAAGCCGCCGCCGATAATGACGGCTTTACCGACCTGACCGGTTTCGGCCAATTGGCGAAACGACAGAGCGTCGGCCGGTCGAGTAAAGGGTCTGATTTTGGGCGATTCGACGCAGGGAAAAGGGGGCCGAACCGGATCGGCGCCGGTGGCAATAACCAGTGATTCATATTCATGAATGATCGTTTCATCGGTAGTCAGCATCTTGATGGTTATCGTCTTTTGGTTACGGTCAATAGCCATGACTTCTGCCTCGGTCACGACCTCAAACCCTTTGGATTTCTGAAAGAAATCGACCGAACGGGAAACGCCATAGGACGTTCTGGTCAAAGCCTCGAAACTTTCAATATCGCCCGAGGCAAAATAGGGTAGACCGCAACTGCCGTAGGAAATATCTTTCTCTTTTTGATAAACAGTGATCGATAGTTCGGTATTTCGCCGGGCGAGAGTAGCGGCTGTTTTGGGTCCGCAGGCGACTCCGCCGATAATAACGACATCAGATTTTCTTCTTTTTTCAGCCATAAAAAACGGGGGCTGCCGACCAACAACCCCGCCTCCGTAATGATATTGTTTGGGCCGGCCGAGGGCGGAATGAATCCGCCCTCAACGGCTTTGTTATCTATTTGTTTATCTTACTTCATGCTGCTTTCTGTTTGACCGCCAAGGCGACCTTATAGAGGACGGTAACGATCAAAAAGCCCATGCCATAGACGCCAAGCGTGATCAAAATCTCAGGCAGCGTCGGCGTATATTCAATTACCTTACCCAGCGGGTTGGGCACAAAACCGGTGACGACCATGCCCATGCCCTTATCGATCCAGATCGAAACGAAAGTGGCGACACAGGCGAAAGCCAGCAGGCTCTCGTTGCGTCGCGTTTTCGGATTCAATAACAGGATCAAAACGATCACCACCAGCGTTTCGGATAACCACATCCAGGGCACCAGCGCGGTACTGTCGCCCAGCCCGAAGAAAAGGTATTCGAAATGCATCAGGTGTTCGGGGATATTGCTGTACACGGCGGTAAAGACTTCCATCAGGACGAAAAAGACATTGACGCACATGGCGTAAGTCATAATCACCGCCAGCTTGTCCACCGCTTTCTTGCCGGCGTCAAAGCCGGTCAACCGGCGCAGAAGCAGACACATGATGATCAGCAGGGCCGGGCCGGAGGCGAAAGCCGAGGCCAGAAAACGAGGGGCCAGAACGGCTGTCATCCAGAACGGACGGGCCGCCAGGCCGGCATATAAAAAGGCAGTCACGGTATGAATGCTGACAGCCCACGGGATGGACAAAATAATGATCGGCTTGATCCATTTCGGCGGCGCGATAGCTTTGCGCTCGGCCCCCAAAACCACCCAGCTGATCAAAAGATTCAAAAGGAGATAACCGAAGACAACGACGGTGTCCCAGAACATCATCGAAGTAGGCGACGGATGCAAAAAGACATTGGGAATCCGGAACGGCTGACCCATATCGACAAAGATAAAGGTCATGCACATAATCACTGAGCCGACGGCTAAAAATTCACCGAGAATGGTAATCTTGCCGAAAGCCTTGAAATCATGCAGGTAGTACGGCAGTACCACCATCACCGCCGAGGCGGCGACACCAACCAGGAAGGTGAACTGGGCGATATAAAAACCCCAGGCCACGTCCCGGCTCAGACCGGTAATACCCAAACCCTCGCTGAACTGCTTGAGATAGGCCAGCGTTCCCACGCCGATGACGACGAGCAGAAAGGCGATCCAGCTCCAGTACCGTTTATCTCCACTAAGCGCTTTTTCTAACATATTTTACCTCACACCAAGTAGTAAACTTCAGGATTGGTACCCAGTCCGGATTTGCGGCGAATCGAGAAGCGGGTCCGGAGCAGCTCGCGCACCTCCGAATCAGGATCTTCCAGATCGCCGAAAACCAATGCTCCATTCTTGCTGGCTTCGACACAGGCCGGGAGCTTGCCCACGGCCAGCCGCTCTTCGCAAAACGTGCATTTTTCCACGACGCCACGGGTGCGCGTCGGGAAATCGGGCTGAATCTCTTCGATAAACGGCCGGGGATCACGCCAGTTGAAACTGCGCGAGCCATAAGGGCAGGCGACGATACAATAGCGGCAGCCGATACAGCGATGCCAGTCCATCATAACGATGCCGTCTTCCTCGCGCCGCCAAGTGGCCTGGGTCGGGCAGACCCGGACGCAGGGCGGATTGTCGCAATGGTTACACAGCACCGGCAGTTCCAAATGTTTCAGATCTTCGGCAACATGTTCGTGTTCTTGTTCGTGGAAAGCGTGCTCAAAGCTCTCATCCCAGATCCACTTGATCTCATCCTTGGGATTGTCGAAGTGGGGAACGTTATGCACACGGTGACAGGCCGTGGCACAGTCTTTTATATTTTCATGATCCGAGCATTTCTTCAAGTCGATGACCATGGCCCAGCGTTTCCCGGTTAACGGGTTTTCCTGCGCCAGACCGGCTTTCTCGACCACTGCTGAATCATCCTGAGCTAGAACCGTCAGCGGTTTGCCGGCCGCCGCCAGAGCTGTCAGTCCGGCCGCCTTGAGGAATTTTCTTCTATCTACAGCCATCACTTCAACTCCTTGGGAATGATGTGACAGTCCCAGCAAAACGGGTCAACGCCCATATACAAGTGGCACTTCTGGCAGAACTCCTCATGATTGGTGTGGCAATCAAGACAAGTAGCGGTCAGACTCATGTTAAACTTGCGGCCGTCGGGAGCGGTATAAACGCGCTTGCCCTCACGAACGACGACATCCCGCCACTGGTTGAGCATATCCATGTGCGAGGCTTTCATGTACTCGACATCGGCCACGCAGGCTTCACCCTTGGTGGCCTTGGCCAGTTCGGGAACATAATCGGCCTGGCCGGTGGCCACGTTATACCAGATAGGGAAGGCGATCAGGGCCAAAAAGACTATCAGCCCGATGATTACTTTTCCGGCATCATACATCGTCGGTACCCTCCTTTCCATCCTTGTCCGGAGCGTCGACAAACGGTTCTCCACGCAAATCAGTCTTGCGTTTTTCGCCCTTCATGATCAGGGCGTTGCCGACCAATTCATGCACCGCTCCGACCTCGACTCCCGGCACCCAGTACTCCATCAGTGGAGGCAGGGTGGCTTTGTCGATGGCGCAGATGCAAGTAAGCAGGTTGACGCCGTGCTTGTCATGGACGTATTGAACGGCGTTGGCTCGGGGCATCCCGCCGCGCATACGCATCTCGAAATTCTCGTCGGTGCCGATTCCCGATCCGCTGCCACAACAGAAAGTCTGTTCGCGGATGGTATTCTCCGGCATCTCGAAGAAATTGTCGACGCAGTTTTTGATGATATAGCGCGGCTCGTCCAAAAGACCCATGGCTCGCGCCGTGTTGCAGGAATCATGATAGGTCACCCGCCACTGATTGTTGCGACTGGGATCGAGCTTGATCTTGTTATGCTTGATCAGATCGGCCGTGAACTCGCAGATATGAATCATCTTGGTCGAGGCGGCGTTGTCGAAACGGGTTCCGGTAATCGGGGAAACGGGCACATCGAGGAAATCAGCCGGACCGTTCATAGTGTCCATATACTGATGGAGGACACGCCACATGTGGCCGCATTCGGCGCCGATAATATGTTTGACGCCCAGCCGTTTGGCTTCGGCGTATATCTTGGAATTGAGCCGTTTCATCATATCGTGCGAATGGAACAGTCCGAAATTGCCGCCCTCGGAAGCGAAAGCGCTGAAAGTGTAATCCAGCCCGATTTCGTGAAAGAGAGCCATGTATCCGAGGAGACCGAAATAGTGCGGATCGCCGAAATAGTCGGCTGACGGCACTACGAACAGGACCTCGGCTCCTTTTTTATTGATCGGAGCATCTACCCGGATTCCGGTCAGTTCCTCAAGGTCATCCACGGCGAAATCGATGCTGTCTTTGAAGCCGTGCGGTTGGATGCCCAGATGGTTGCCGGTGCGGAAACAGTTGGCCGCTGGCGTGGAAATCCAGTCGATATCGAGGCCGAGCAGATTTAGAAGCTCGCGGCCGATTATGGTAATTTCGGCGGTATCGATACCGTAAGGGCAGAAGACCGAGCAGCGCCGGCATTCGGTACATTGATAAAAGTAATAGAACCACTCCTTGATAATATCAATGGTCAAGGGGCGGGCTCCGGCGATACGGCCCAAAATCTTTCCGGCTAACGTGAAGTCGTTGCGATAGATCGAACGCAAAAGTTCGGCTCGCAAAACCGGCATATTTTTGGGATCGCCCGAACCGATGTAGAAATGACATTTGTCGGCACAGGCGCCGCAGCGCACACATATATCCATGAAAATCCTAAGGGAGCGGAAACGTCCGAGACGCTCTTTGAGTCCCTTGAGGATTATTTCTTTCCAATTTTCCGGAAGCTGCCAGTCGTCGTGGGTCGGCTGCCATTTGCGCACGTAGGGTTGCCCCAAATATTCGGTGCTCTTGGGGACGGCCGCCCAGTTGAAACAACCCTTTTTAATTTCTGTTTTCGACGTCATCCAATCGTCGCTGGGAGGATTGTAATCGATCTGGACCAAATCTTCCGGTTTTATCACATTGTCAGCCATGATTACTCCTTCTCCAGCGGCAACCCGCAGTCTTTCATCTTATCCCTGAACTCATCTTCCCATTCCTCATAAGTATGCACTTTGACCGGGTGGTCCCAGGGATTGATATGACGGCGCATGCGGTTGGTGTTGGCCAGATTCCGGGTGGGGCTCATAAAGACACCGGCCATGTGCATCAGCTTACTGAAGGGGAAATAGGCGATCAGCGTACAAACCAGGAAGAGATGAATGAAAAACAGCAGGCCGATATTTTCCGGAACGACCGGGCTGAAACTTAACAGTCCGGTTCCCAGCTGTTTGACGGCAACGATGTCGATTTTGAGGAAGTGACGCATTAGAATTCCGGT
>JAAEQF010000665.1 GCA_024231695.1 FCB group bacterium | reverse complement strand
CCCTGATTACCGGCGCCATCCTTGTGCCCAGATACAGTCTGATCGGAGCCGCCTGCGCCACCATGACAGCCATGGCCACAGTCGTTACCATAAAATCGATAGCCGTCTTCCTGAGAGATAAGCGATGAAAATTGCCTTCTTCACCAACCATGGTAAGACTGAATTTTATCAGGCAGTCGCCAGTAGAATGGAAAAGAGTGATTATGAGATTTATTGGATATCCACCAGCCGCACTTGGACTCGCTGGTTGATAGCCGAAGGTGTCGTTCCTTCGCGGCTTCTGGATCTCACCAGCTTCGGTCCCGAGTGGGCGGCCAAAGAGAAGCTTTCCGCCGCCGAGGAAACTGATTTGGCCGAATTGGAAAAAAGCGGCGGTCTGACTATCAATAATATAATCATGATGGATCGCTTGTTGTCGCGCAAACCCTACGCCTATGCCCAGGCCTGCCTTCAGGTCACCGCTCGGGAAATTCGGCATTTCCTGCAAGACAATGAGATCGAAACTCTCTTTTCCGAAGCCACCTGGGCCATGGAAATAATCGCCATCCAGGTTTGCAGCGAAATTGGCTGTCGCCATCTGGCCCCCAATACCATCCGCATTCCCGGGGACCGCTTCGGCATTTATGAAGGTCTTACTCAATCAAATCTGGTGGAAATCAAGACCCCAGACGATGACGACCGGGACGAAGCCACTCGCTTTTACGACTTCTTCCTGAGTAAAAGCCCGCGGCCGGATTACTTTCAAATCGATTTTCAAACTCCTTATATACATCTCAACTGGCCGCGCAAGTTGATCTCCAACTTTAAACGCCACGCCAATGACCCTTTTGATGAAATGCAGCCCCCGCCCTGGCATTTGATCCGAACCCGTTGGAAAGAGATCACCAATAGCCGTCGACTGTCGCGAAACAAGCCATTTCAGACAGTTAAATTGCCGCCAGTGAGGCCATATGTTTTAAACACCCTCCACGTTCAACCGGAGGCTTCGGTTGATGTTATGGGTGCCTATACTTCCTGCCAGCCGGAATTGATCCGCGCCCTGGCCCGGTCAATTCCAGCGACTCACGATTTATATGTCAAGGAACATCCGGTTTCGGTCGGTACCCGACCGCCTGAATTTTATAAGGCTATCACCAGCACACCCGGCGTTCAACTAATTGATCCTTTTGCTGACAGCCATCAACTTATTCGCCATGCTGATCTGGTTATAGCCCTGTCGGGGACCATCGCCTACGAAGCCGCGCTTTATGGCAAACCAGCCATGACCGTCGTGCCCATGTTCTTCGGTCCGGTTCTGGCTACCAACAGTTTTAACCCTTTCCGGGATTCGTTTGGAGAAATCGGTGTCCATTTGGCGAAAACCAATCCCGACCCAAAACCGGAAATTGCCCTGAAAAAGATTATTGATTTTTTAACCTGGATAATGGCCCAGAGTTTTAAAGGCACCATCAGCGATCCCTTCCATGACCCCGATTGCATGCGACCGGAAAATCTTGATCGAGTGGCGACGGCTTTGGACATTGTTCTGAAATGTCAGCAGAAAACCAAGTCCGGACAGTTGGCATGAAGACCATCCAAGAATTCCTCATCGCGGCGACCGTGCTCCTGCTTCCTTTTCAGGACAGCGGTTTACAGCATTTACCAATAGGAATTCTGGGAGCCAGCCCTTCATTTATTCCATTATCTCTTTTGATCGGTGTTCATTTCCTGGAGTGGCTCTTCAACAATCGAAGACTCAGTATCAACCGCTCGCTGATTTTCATCGTCGGCTATGTTCTGATTATTTCTACCATCTACCTGGTCATCAGTGGTACCGAATCACACGGGCGCAATCTGCTGGCCAAGACCTTCAATCTGTCGGTGCTCACTTTTCTTCTTCTATATCCGGCCTTTTTTATCAATTACAAAAATATCCCCCGCCTGGGATTATACATAAAAATCGCCTTTGTCATCACCCTGGTCGGAATTGTTTTC
Organism: FCB group bacterium; assembly: GCA_024231695.1. Taxonomy (GTDB): domain Bacteria; phylum Zixibacteria; class MSB-5A5; order GN15; family JAAZOE01; genus JAAEQF01. Next base: position 5,123 of record JAAEQF010000665.1, on the reverse strand, counting down.
AATGACCTTTTGATGCTTGACTTTGTTCGCAGCCAGGGCATCATCCACGCTTCTGCCACCGATAATATACGCCCTCGGGGTTTTACGGGGGAAGCCAGTTACCTGTCTATAATGCTCATGTCGCTGGGAATGCTATCGGCTCATTTTTCAAAGGAAAAAACCGAACGAATCGTTTTTGTTGCCCTCACCATCCTGGCCACTGCCTATTCAACGTCAAAAGGCGGCCTGGTCACCATTCTGGCGGTGGCCGCCTTTGTGGTTTTTTTCAAGTCTGATATAAGACGATGGCTACGGCTGGCCCTGATCGTGGCCGTCATCATCGCGGCCAGTTATGCTGTTGATCTTCTACTCCTGCGTTTTACCGGAGATATCCAAAGCGGAATCTCAACGGCCACCCGCTCGGGGCTGATGATAACAACAGTTCTAATTGTCGCTCACAATCCTTTGGGTGTGGGATTTGCCGGATTCCTTCCGGCTATTGACAAATATGTCCCCCAAGCGATCAAATATATGGACAGTATTTTTGATTTGCCCTTTGATTTTACCGAGATAATCGCTTATCTGGGAGCCAACACCGATAGAACGATCAGTACCAAAACTTTTCTATTTGATAATTTGGCCTTTTTTGGTCTGCCTTTTCTGATTATTTATATTGTTTTTCATTACCGTCTCATAACCCGGCTTATCGCTTCGCCCCACACCTGGCTTTTGGCCGGAGCCCTATTTTGCATGATTGCCATTTCCACCTATATCCCGGCCCTGGGAATGTACAGTATTTCATTCGTTTATGGAGTCGCTCTCAATGAACTTCGCGGGTAAGAAAATGCTGGTGGTCAGCCCGGATTTCCCCTATCCGCCCAATCATGGTGGCCGAGTCGATATCTGGAATCGAATCCGCACCCTGCATCATCTCGGCTTTGAAATTGATCTTATCGCCACCGTCAAGACGCCTCCTCACCCAGATGATATCCGGCAGGTTAAATCATGCGTCAAGAAGGTCATTTGCTGTCCGCGCCGAAACCGGCTGATCGATATGTGTTCCCGTCTGCCCCTTCAATCACGATCCCGCAAAAAACTCAGTAATATCCCCTGTGATACCGACTATGATCTCGTCCTGCTGGAGACTGAATATGTTTATTCAATCCTTGCCAATAAAAATCTGCGGGCGAAATCGCTCGTGCTTCGGGTTCAAAACGATGAGGAAAAATATTTCCGGGAATTGTGTGGCTCGACCGGACTCGGTCCGCGCAAACTATATTACCTGCTGGAAGCACTGCGTTTCAGCCATCTGTGGCGGTTAATCCTCCGGCGGGTGCCGAATATGATGTTCATCTCCAGTGATGAATTCCAGGTGGCCATGCAAAAATATAAAAATATTCACGGAATCTTTCTGCCTCCGGCAATATCCAATGGAAGTTTTGTCCCGCCGCTGCCGAAAGCGCGCAAAGTTCTCTTTGTCGGATCGTTTTTTATGGTCAACAACCGCGAAGGGCTTCTCTGGTATTTGCAGAACATTCATCCCCGGCTGGCCGATATCGACGGCTACGAATTCCACGCCGCCGGCAACAGTCGAGGACAGAACCTGCAGTGGCTGTACGATCAGGCAGAGAGATATGATAATATCAAAATTTATGATTCCCCGGAGGATATCAAGCCGCTTTACCGGGACTGCGCTGTTTTTATCAATCCTATGCTTCACGGTGCCGGCGTCAAATTGAAGACCATTGAAGCCATTCGCAACGGCCTGCCGGTTATATCCACTACCATAGGTAACCAGGGCACCGGATTAATCGATAGTCGCGATATTCTGGTATCCGACGTCCCCGATAACTATGCCGATCATGTAAGAGCCATACTTTTAAATCCGGATAAAGGTGTCGAATTGAACCTGTCGGCGCAGCGTTTTATTGCCGATAATTATGATCAGGAAAAGATCCTGTCCGAGTTCTTCGAAAACCTGCTTAGGAAAGGTATTAAGGCGTGAAAACCGCAATTGTTCATGACTGGCTGGTGACCTACGGCGGAGCCGAAAGGGTGCTGGAGCAAATCATTAAACTCTATCCCGAGGCCGACCTTTTTGCCCTCTATGATTTCATTCCCCCCGGACAGCGCGGATTTATAATGAACAAGCCGGTAACCACCTCTTTTTTGCAGAAATTCCCCTTGGCCAAAAAGAAATATCGAAGTTATTTACCCCTGATGCCATTGGCCGTCGAACAATTCGATCTGTCAGCCTATGATCTGGTCATTACCATAAACAGCGCGCTGGCCAAAGGCGTCATCACCGGCCCCGATCAACTGCATGTCTCCTACGTCAATTCGCCGGTAAGATATGCCTGGGATTTAACCCATCAGTACCTGCGCGAATCGGGTCTGAATAAGGGCCTCAAAGGCTGGCTCGTCAAATACATCCTGCATCGTATCCGCATTTGGGATGCCCATACGGCCAATGGAGTTGATGCCATGGTGGCCAATTCCAAATTTATCGCCCGCCGAATAATGAAAGTATATCGCCGTGAATCGCAGGTTATCTATCCGCCGGTCGATCTGGACGCCTTCCAACTGCATACCGAAAAAGAAGACTTCTACCTGACTGCCTCGCGCATGGTGCCCTACAAAAAGATTGATCTGATCGTTAAAGCATTTTCTCATATGCCCCAGCGCAAACTTATCGTCATCGGCGATGGCCCCGATTTCAATAAAATTAAAAAAGTTGCCGGCCCCAACGTTACCCTCCTCGGATATCAATCCTTTAATGTTCTCTACGATTACATGCGCCGCGCGCGAGCGTTTGTTTTTGCCGCCGAGGAGGATTTCGGTATCGTTCCGGTTGAAGCGCAAGCCTGCGGAACGCCGGTGATCGCTTTCGGCAAGGGCGGAGCATTGGAGACTGTGCGCGAAAACATTACTGGCCTGTTTTTTGATCGTCAGGAAACGGATTGCCTGATCGATGCCATTGAAAAATTCGAGCGGAATCAATCCGCCTTTGATCCTGAAATAATTCGCGCGCATGCCGAAAATTTCTCTATCTCCCGGTTTCGCACCGAGTTTAAAACATTTGTGGATAGCGCCATCGAAGCACACTTTTCTGAAAAACCTTGCGGCTCCCCCCGCCGCCTGATCATTAGAGGCTCGGCCGAGAAACAGACACCTTCGGTTCCGGTAAATCGACTAACCACCGGAGAAAATGCTAAAAGGGCAGAACTCTTGGAGAAGACCCCGGATCGGGATGTCGGACCTTAAGCCACCGATCAGTAGGTCACGGAATATTTTTCAACGGAATAAATTTCTCCGGCAATAGCGAAAATATTTCCGGACCTGTCTTCACCCCTCGTGCAGCAACCCCTCAAGCATAGCCAACACGCTGCCAGCCATAAAGATAAGACCTTCGATAAAACCATTATGGGTGGCATGCGAGTTGTATAGGTAATTGTGAGAACTATTGGAGACGTATATGCCGAAACGAATTACAATTAAAGGCGCTGGCGGTCAAACGGATTTGACTACTCTCGCCGATAACCCGGCCGAGAGCGAAATTAATCTTTTCGAACTGGCCAACACAATTCTCAAGCGGAAAAAGATAATCGGTCTGACCGTACTGACAGTTATGTTGATCGCGGCTGTAGTCGTTATGATCCTGCCCAGTCAATTCCGTTCCAGCGCCAGTATTCTCCCTTCGGGCGGAGCCGATGAGATGAGCGAATTGAAAATGCTGGCCGGCTTTAAAGCCGGATCCAATTTCGAGGAAAACTCGTCGATTCTCTTTCCTACCATTCTGCGATCACAAACTATCCAGAACGGCGTCATCGCCAAGACCTACCGATTCACTCATGACGGTGAGGAAAAGGTTCTCACACTCAAGGATTATTTCGAAATCGACAATCCTGATCGACTGAGCAAAGCTCTCGATGGCATTTTGTATGTCGCTCTCGATAAAAAAACGGCGGTGATCGGGCTGTCGCTGGAAACCACCTATCCTGAATTTTCCCAAAAAGTTTTGACCGAATATCTGGCTCAGCTGGAAAATTATAATCTTCACACCCGCCGTTCTCAGGCCAAGGAAAACGCCTTGTATCTGGGAAACCAGATTACGAAAATCAAGCAAGAGATGACAGCCGTCGAAAACAATCTGGCGCAGTTTCAGATGGTCAACCTCGACTGGGCCGGAAGTACCGACCCCGCCACTCTCAAAGAACTCGGACGTTTGAAACGTGAAGTTGAACTCAAATCGCAAGCCTACATGTATCTCGTACAAGAGTACGAGACAGCCAAATTCGACGCTCAGAAGGACATGCCCATTGTCCGTATCCTCAATCAACCTTCCCTGCCGACAATAAAAACCTCGCCACGGCGAACTGTAATCGTACTGCTCAGCGGATTGATTACCTTCCTGACAATGCTGATCGGAATTATTTTCGGAGAAGGACTGAAGAAGAAGGAAGAGGGTCCTGATCAGGAGGCATACCGTGGCCTGCGGCAAAATATCAGACTGGCCTTTCCGCGCTCGACTCGGACCATCAACCGCGTCGCCCGGTTTGTCAATCGTGAAGAAACGACCGTGAATATATGAACAAGTAAGACGGAGTAAAACCATGATCGATTCCAAACATGTTTTCATAATCGCCGAAGCCGGTATCAACCATAACGGCGATTTACAGCGAGCCAAAGATATGATCTCCGCAGCCAAAGAGTGCGGTGTCGATTGCGTAAAATTCCAGACTTTTCAGGCCGACCAGTTTGTCTCTGATCCCAACCAAACCTACACTTATCGATCGCAGGGCCGCGAGGTCACCGAATCGATGCTGGAGATGTTCCGACGCTATCAATTCGAACGAGATGACTGGCTGGAAATTATCGACCATTGCCGCCGCACCGGTATAGTCTTTTCCTCCACCGCCCAGAATCCGTCCGATCTCGACTTCCTCTTCTCTATCGTCGATCTGCCGTTCGTCAAGGTCGGCTCCGACGATCTGACCAATCTGGCCCTGATGCGACATTACGCTCTCAAGCAAAAACCGATGATCATTTCGGCCGGCATGGCTTTCGCCTATGAAATCGAGGATGCCGTCAGCACCATCCGTGAAGCGGGCAACGAGGACATTACCGTATTGCATTGCGTGTCT
>JAAEQF010000664.1 GCA_024231695.1 FCB group bacterium | reverse complement strand
TGCGCGGCCATGTCCTCAAAAGCTCGTTCTGTGCGCTCCATGAGTTTGCGGTACATATCGAATGATTGCTCCAAAAAATTCCGCATAGTGGTTGGGTCAGAAAACGGACTCTGTCCCGGTTGACGCAATCTGAGGTCTCGCGATTTGAGAGTAAACGCCTCTTTATAGTTCGCGGCGGTAAATTTTTTGTTTACGAATTTCACGGACTCGATCTCGCGATATCCAGACTCTCTATCTGGTACCGGGGTGGACATATTTTCGTCGAATCGCTTGATATCGATTTCGATATCGTCTCCCGTGAAATAACTCCCACGACGAATTTTGAAAAACGAAGAAAGGAACATCTGGGGCTCAAGGTCAAGCTCGAAATCTTCCATCATCCTGGTAAGTAGTCTACTAGTAGTCATTTAAAACCCCCCTTCCTTATTGGTTATCCGCGATATTAATATCGACGGCCGGGATTGAGATAATCGTAAAATCGCGCATTTGGTCTTTAATAGCTGCGGTGATTCCGCTGCCCGGTGTCCCGACTGCGTCAATGATCAGTCGTTCCTCTGTTACCGTCCCACTAATATAAGGGGATATCGGGAGGTCACCGGCGCCGGTCGAGGTCTGCGAATCGCTCATGACCGCAACG
>JAAEQF010000663.1 GCA_024231695.1 FCB group bacterium | reverse complement strand
CAGGTCCGGGCCTGATTATCGTTGACGAAGAGCATGATCCGTCGTACAAACAGGATGATCCCGCCCCGCGTTACCACGGCCGTGATGCGGCGGTCATGCTGGCCAATAAAATTTCCTGTCCCGTAATTCTGGGTTCGGCCTCACCGGGGATAGAATCGTATCACAATGCCCGCAGTGGGCGGTATAAACTCCTGACCCTCGACCAGCGGCCCAAATCGGGCTATATTATGCCCGAAATCGTCACCCTCGATATGAAGCGGGAAAAGATTTCCGGCGATTGTTCTTTTCTATCCTATCAATTGAAAAAAGAAACCGAAACCCGCGTGGCTGCCGGGGGACAGGTTATCTTTTATCTCAATCGACGCGGTTTTTCTCCCCGGCTCAAATGCCGCGATTGCGGTGAAGTTCCATCGTGTGACGACTGCGGTGTGACCCTGACTTATCATCGAGCGGGGCAGACGCTCAAATGCCATTTCTGCGATCGGATTGAACCGGCCCCGGATCGCTGCCCGCGCTGTGGCGGCAACGAATTCATCTATGTCGGCCACGGCACTCAGCGGGTCGAGGAAAACCTGACGCGCCTTTTCTCCGGCATTCGGGCCGAACGGATCGATTCCGACAAAGCGGCCTCCAAGTCGGGCCGGTTGATTCTGGGTGATTTCGCCGGTGAAAAATTCGACCTTCTGATCGGCACGCAGATGGTCACCAAGGGTCTCGATATCCCCGGTGTGACTTTGGTCGGCGTCCTTTCGGCCGATATCGGGCTGGACATGCCTGACTTTCGGGCCGCGGAAAAAACTTATGCCCGGCTGTTGCAGGTTGCCGGTCGAGCCGGTCGAGGCGACCGTGCGGGACTGGTTTTGATCCAGACCTATTACAGCGATCATCCGGTTATCCGCTTTTTGGCGCAGGGGAATTATCCCGACTTTTACGAATCGGTGTTGCTGGACCGCAAAGAACTATCTTATCCGCCTTATTCGCGACTGATCAATATTACGCTGACCAGCGAAGATGAAAAAGAACTGGAAACTCAGGCTCTGGCTTTCCGCATCAAGTTGGAGGAACGCCTCGCCGGGTTGAACAAAGACGGCGTGAACGAAAAAACAGGATTCAAATTATTAGGACCATCGAAAGCCCCAATGTACAAACTTCGCGGATTTTACAGACGGCGCTTGATTATCAAGTGCGGCTCGGTAAGGAAAGTGGTTCGTCGGTTTGAAACATGGGAAGAGGCTGAGAAGAATTACGGATTATCTTCAAAAATCAAACCGATCTTCGACATCGACCCGGTGAATATGATGTAGTCCAAAGGCTACGTTCCATGGATGCTCATATCCGCCGCCGACACGCAACCTACTTGGCCAGTTTGGCCATTTCCTCTTCAGTTATTTTTCTGAACGACGTCTTATAACCATAGTGTATGGCCAAGCCGTAAAATATAATATCTATCATGCTGAAATCTTCCCGAAATATCTCCAGCAGGACATCTTTATCCAGGGATTTAAGAATCTCCACTACCCCGACATTGAATTCCTGTGAAGCCATGATGCATATGGCCAGGATATTTCCGACCACACAGCCGGCCAAGGCGATAATCGCTCCGGCAATACCAAACTGCTTATCGATGCCTTTACCGAAATGGCGCACTGTATACCCTACTAGAAAACCGATCCCAACAGCCATAAACCCGATTTGATATTGAGTTATAGCAGTGATAAGCGCCCAAACACCTGCTCCTGCGACAGTAGCGGCCAATCCGGCCAGAACGGCTGTTGGCAGATTTTGATTATCGCGAATATCCTGTAAAAATCTTTCGTGACGAAATTGATCGATTTCGATTTCCGGTTTTGTTTCCTGATTCTGGTCTTGATCCCGCTCGGTCATTTTGCCATCCTCCCATGATTGGTCTAATTGATTTCCGGCAGGAATAGATAGGTGTGGTATCCAAGATGTTTTGCCGGTAATGTCCGGTCAATGATTTACATAGTCAATTGTATTAAGTTTGTAAAGTAGAAATTTAAATTTGTGATATTGATATCGATCCCTGAAGATGTCAGTATTCGTTTTTTGGATTAGACGTTTAAAGAGGAAAAATCCTACTCGTAGCGCAAGGCTTCGATCACGTCGATGCGGGCCGCGCGAAAGGCAGGGTAGAGCCCGGCGAAAACACCGATGCCGCTGCAGATAGCCAGACTATAGGCGATCCAGATCCAGGGCAAAATCCAGCCGGCGCCGATCATCAGCTTATTAAAGATCATACCGCCGCCGATACCGAGTATTCCGCCAAAAATCCCCAACACCGCCGCCTCGATCAAAAACTGCGTGATGATCATGGCTCGATTGGCCCCCACCGCCCGCCGGATTCCTATTTCACGGATACGTTCGGTCACCGACACCAGCATGACATTGGCAATACCGATGCCTCCGACAACCAGCGAAATAAGGGCGATGACTATAATAAAATTGGCCAGTTCGGCATTGGTCTCTTGAATAGTGGAGAGGAAAAAGTCCTGACGGCGCACCCGAAAATCGTTTTCCTGTTCGGGGCGCAGACGGTGATTACGGCGCAGAATGTTTTCAATATCAAAAAGAGCCTCATCATAATTCTCAGATGATCGCAGTTGGGCCAGAATGGTCGATAGATGATCCACTCCGAAAAGGCGTTCCTGAGCTGTGGTCAGCGGAATAAAAACCTCATCGTCGGGGCTGTACCATCCTTCGCCTTTCGGTTCTAAAAGCCCGATTACTTCGAATCGTTTCGATTTGATATAGATCGATTTGCCGACGGGCATTTCATTTTCAAAAAGATCTTCATGAACGGTGCTGCCGATAACGCACACTCGTGACCGTTCGGTAACCTCGACCTCTGAAAAGAAACGGCCCTGGGTCAGTTTGAAATTATTTCCGGGAGCATAATCCGGGGTCGTGCCATTGACCCGCGCATTGGTATTTTTGTCCTGAAACTCAAGCGCGCCATTGCCGCTATAGACCGGGATAGTGGTTTTGATAACGCTGGAGGCTTCACGTATTTCCCGTGCGTCAGCCCAGGTCAGATTGACGACACTGCCGGCGGTGCGCACGCCATGACGGTGCGATTGACCAGGGCGGATATTGAGAATATTCGATCCCATCGATTCCAGTCGTTCGTTGATGCGCTGTTGCGTGATCTCCCCCAGGACGACGACATATAATACCGCCGCTATCCCGACGGCAATTCCAATCAGGGTCAGAATTGACCTTAGCGGATTGCCGCGTAGGCTCTGTAAGCCAAGCCATACATTTTCAAAAAAGACCATGCTATTTTCTTTTCTTGGTGGTATCGGAAGAGCCGCCTGCTCCAAAGCTGCGCGTACTCTTTATCCGTTGTTCAAGACGGTCGTTGGCGTCTTTCAGGCGCGAGACCATCGGGCGACCAACCACGTCACCTTCTTCCAGTCCCTCAAGGACGACCGCTTCCTTAAAATTCGAAGCTCCGATTTTCACCCTTTGCGGAACAAATTCATCGCCGCTTTTTAACATGGCTTTCCGCATATGGCGGCCGCCTTTTCCGCCTTTGGGCATGGTCAACGACATCGTCGGAACCAATAGTACGTCTTTTTCCAGAGCGATGGTTATTTCGGCGGTAGCATTCATGCCGGATTTGAGTTTACCGTTGGTGTTTTCCACTTCGATGATGACATCAAAGAGGGTTACGTTTTGTTCGATCTTGGCTTCCGGTGCGATGCGAATAATTTTACCTTCAAAAGTCGCCTGCGGGTAGGCCTCGGCTACGACCT
>JAAEQF010000662.1 GCA_024231695.1 FCB group bacterium | reverse complement strand
CGGGGAACCCGACCCCTACACACACTCGTGTGTTTTCTGCTGTCGCCTGTATGACCTGATTTATAGATTTCGAGGATGCCACGAAACCCTGCGTCTAAAGACGCAGGCCACCCCACACACTCGTGTGTTTTCTGCTGTCGGTGGCGGAGCCACTTTTTCACTGTCGTGTGGATGACCCAAGTAAGCACCCACAGTGAGGCAAGTAAACCAGAGATTGCCACAGTCGCACACTTGTGTGCTTTTGGCTGTCGCCATTATGCCCAAACTCCTGTGTGCGGGCGAAGCCCGCCAAGAACAGGCATCGCCTGCCGAACTGAAAGTGCCCTCGGAACAGTCGAATAAGCAGGCGTGGAAATGACCAGTTTTCGATAGACATTTTTTGGGTATAATCCTTCCCGTAAGTCCAAATCGTCGAAGCGAATAAAGATTGCTTGACATAGTTCAAGAGCGGTCGTATTTTTAATGTTTGACTGAGTCCTGATACCATCCAAATGGGGACCATCTTAATGGGAACCATCCAATTAGGAGGCTATTCGGTGATTTATGGCGTAATTATGGCCGGCGGAAAAGGTGAGCGATTCTGGCCGCTATCAAGTGAAAATCGGCCCAAACAACTTTTGCCGATCACCTCCGAGCGGAGTATGCTTCAGGTAACTATCGACCGTGTAGCCGATTATATCCCTATCGAGCAGACTTTGATCGTGGCCGGCGCCAATATCAAACAGGCGATTTTCGATTCGGGCACGCATATTACCGAGGAAAATATCCTGGCCGAACCGTTCGGCCGTAACACCTGTCTGGCCATCGGAGTCGCCGCGGTGCATTTGGACAAAAAAGACCCCGAAGCGATTATGGTTGTTTTATCGGCCGACCATTTGATCGAACCGGCTTCCAAGCTGGTTGATGTTATCAAGGCCGGTACCAAAGTCGCCGCCGAGCAGGACAGCCTGATTACTATCGGAATCGTCCCGACTCGCGCCGAAACCGGATATGGATATATAGAACTCGGCGATCAAATTAAAGAGGTCGATGGCATCACTGTCTGCAAGGTCTCGGCTTTCAAGGAAAAGCCGCGTCCGACAGTGGCTCAAAGATACTATCATGGCCGCCGCCATCATTGGAATTCAGGCATGTTCATCTGGTCGGCCAAGTCTCTTTTGAGCGCTTTGAAAAAACATCAGCCGGAAATGCATGAACTGCTCGCCGAATACAAAAAGCATATCGGTACCGACGGCGAGGAACAGGCTCTTTTGAAACTATATGAAGAAGCCGATCCGATTTCCATCGATTATGCCGTATTGGAAGAGGCCGACAATGTCCTGACCCTGAAAGGGGATTTTATCTGGGATGATGTCGGCAGTTGGATGGCTCTGCAAAGATTTTTGGACACTGATCGAGAGAACAATGTTGTCGTCGGCACGGCGGTTACGCTTGATAGCTATGAATCGACGGTTTATAATGATGGAAACGGCCTTATCGCCACGCTCGGAATTTCTGATCTGGTAATTGCCAAGATCGGGGAAGTGGTTATGGTAGCACACAAGACGCAATTAGGTCGGATCAAGGAACTGCTGACTAAAATCGGCGATAACGAGGATTTGAAAAAGTACCTGTGATGAAACGGTTTTTGTTTATCATACTGCTGCCGGGACTGATGGTCCTCTCCTGCGCTCGTCCGGCACAAAGGATCGCTCCGGTGGAAGAGGAAACGGCGGCGGCGACGCAATATGATCCGCTGGCCACGCCGGCTGATCGGGAAGTAGTGCCGGAGGTTTATCCGGTGACCGTGGCGGTCGTACCTGATGCCGGAGATTCGCTGGTCGGAATTCCGGGTCAGACTTATAACGCTTTCGATTCAACCGCCTCGGAAATAAGTCCAACCGAGGTTTATCGGGTGCAGGTTTTTACTTCGCGGCTTTATGCCGAGGCCAATGCCGAGCGGGCGCTGGCTGAAGAGATTTTCAATCTGCCGGTGCATCTTGATTACGAGGTTCCGTATTATAAATTGCGGGTCGGTGATTTTCTCACCCGCGGCGACGCCGAAGAAATGGTTTCTGAAATCCGGTCTATTGGATATCGTAATGCCTGGGTGGCCCGAGTGGTTTTGCGGGTACGCGAAGTGCCGGAGTTTGATCTGTCCGACGAGCCGATCCTGCCGGTCGATTCCGGAGGAATGCTGGTGGAGCCTTCCGATACGATCGCCTTGCCGGAGAAGGATGACAATCGGTGAGTCGGAAACTGACCTGCAATCCGGCCGATCCTGAGAACGAGACTGTGGCCGCCGCGGCCGAAGCCTTGATAGCGGGTGAGGTCGTAGTGATACCGACGGAAACACAATATTCGCTGTCGGTCAGGGCCGACAACGAGAAGGCTATGAAAAAGATCAAGAGGATAAAAAAGCGGAATGAGGCGCTTAAGCCGGCCTTGTTCGTTAAAGATATAGACGCCGCCAATAAGTTCTGTGTCGTCGGAAAGCAAGCTCGCCGGTTAGCGGAGGGGTTTCTTCCCGGTCCGCTGACTTTGGTTATGCCGGGACGGCGCAACCAGAAGGCCGTGGCTGCGGATTTTGAATCGGAACTCGGATTTGGAATACGGATATCCTCGTCGCCCCTGATTGCCGCAATCATCGAAAGAGTACCGTTTCCAGTGACGGCCACTTCGGCCAATATCAGCGGAGAAACAACACCCGCATCCATCGAGGCTATTACAGAACTACTGGGCGACGAAGTCGGACTTTATCTCGATGGTGGTCCCTGCCGGGGCATCACGCCGTCCACTGTTGTTTACGCCGGTGAGGACATTAGAATTTTACGACCGGGTTTGATTGGGGAAGCTGAAATCAAAAGATATCTCGGCGAGGAATCGATCAATGGCTAAGTTCAGAGTCTTATTCGTCTGTACCGGTAACACCTGCCGTTCGCCGATGGCCGAAGGCGGCCTGCGGGTTCTGCTTGAGGGCCGCAATATAACCAGCATCGAGGTCAGTTCGGCCGGTACGGCGGCCGCGCCCGGATGCCCGGCCACTCATTATGCGCAGGAGGCAACCAAAACCTGGCATGCCGATATTTCGTCTCATCATTCCCGACCGATTACGCCCGAATTGCTTGAGGAATCCGACCTGATTCTGACATTGACACCATCTCATTATCGTGAAGTCGTTACCGTCTGCCCTGATGCTCGACCTTATACCTTTCTGCTCAAAAAATTTCCCGAACCGGGTGATGAAGGTGAAGGCGTGGCTGATCCGATTGGCGGTTCGCTGGACATGTATAATCAGACTTTTCTGGAAATTGGCGAGGAACTGGGCCGAATGCTGGAGGATATAATAGAGATGGCCGGACAGAAGGGCATCGGAAAAGAAAATGATTAAGACCTTGCTGAAGAACATGCTGGTTTTTACTGTCGTCGCTTGCGGAGTAGTCCCGTTGGTCTATTTCCTTTCCGTGCAATATGGAGTGGCTCAGGATAGCATCCTCCCCGTTCAACCGGTGTCACCCGAAGATGAGGCCATCGGCCGTTACGTGGAAAATATCGCCTTTGGCGTCGGGGAAAGATTGCAGTTTGATATCGGCTACGGTTTTATCAATGCCGGATCGGCTATCATGGAGGTCATGGATCTGGTGGAATTCAACGACCGGCCCGCCTATCAGATCGTCACTACCGCCCGCTCCAACAAATTTTTCTCATCGTTTTATCCGGTGAAAGACCGGGTTGAGTCGATTATAGATGCCGTCGGCCTTTTTTCGTGGCGATTCGACAAGGAGTTACGCGAAGGCAAGTACCGGGCGCATCGCCAGTACGAGTTCGACCAGATCAATCATAAGGTCGTGTACAAAGGCGATACCATCACCGTCGAGTCTTACGTTCAGGACGCTCTTTCGATTTTGTATTATATTCGTACTCAGCCGCTGGAAGTGGATCAACCTATTTATGTCGATAATTTTACTGACGGGAAAAATTATCCATTGGAAGTAAAAGTCCACCGCCGGGAAAAGATCAAGACCAAGGCGGGTGAATTCGATTGTCTCGTCGTCGAACCGCTGCTGAAATCGGCCGGGATTTTCAAACATGAAGGCCGGTTGACGGTCTGGCTGACCGATGATCGTTTGCGTCTGCCAGTCATGATGAAATCGAAAGTCGTGGTCGGTTCGATCACGGCCGAGTTGACCGAGTACAGTATTGGACAATTGGAGGAGTTTTGACGGACAGGTTTGAAACGGTCGATCTGAACCGGATAAAAACGATATCGCTCAAGTCCCGCAAATCGTTGGCCGCCGCGCACAATCAGGCACAAATACCATCGGCTGCCGGGGCAATCGGTTTTTTCGACAGCCTGCCCAAATTTCTCAAAGCCAATGACCTCAAAGCCCTGATAAAAGCCATAATCAATGCCCGCCGTAAAAACAAACCGGTGATTATCATGGCCGGTGGTCATTTGATCAAAGTCGGTCTCAATCCACTGATCATCGATCTGATCAAGGCCGGTTACATAACCGGGATATGCCTCAATGGTTCCGGTATCATTCATGACAGCGAAATCGCGCTGATCGGGGAAACTTCCGAAGACGTAGCCGCCGGTATCGGCGACGGCAGTTTTGGGATGTCGGCCGAAACGGCCGCCCATTATAATGATATCACCGCCTGCGCCGCCGACAATAAAATTGGTTTGGGCGAGGCGACCGGGAAAATTCTTAATGAACGTAAAGCCCGCTTTCGGGAAATTTCTATGTTGGCCTGTTGCCATCGCTATCACATCCCGGCCATGATTCATATGGCCGTCGATACCGACATCGTTTGCCAGCATCCCGGTTTCGATCCGGCCGCGGCAGCGAGTGCCAGTCATCATGATTTCAAGATATTGGCTCATGAGATTTCCAAAGGTGAAAACGGCGGAGTGTTCATCAATATCGGTTCGGCAGTGATTCTGCCGGAAGTGTTTCTCAAGGCTTTGACTGTAGCCCGAAACATCTATGGCCGTCCACATAAAATCATAACCGCTAATTTTGATATGATTCATCAATACCGTCCGGCGACCAACGTCGTTCATCGTCCGACAATGCACGGCGGCAAAGGTTACAGCTTTACCGGACATCATGAACTCATGATTCCTCTTCTGGCCTGGGGCCTTAAGGCTTTCGGCCGGGAATATACAAAACAGATTTCGAAGCCAAAAAAACGGAGATAAACCATGGCCCAGTTAGTCGAATGCGTTCCTAATTTTTCAGATGGACGCCGCCCAGAAGTTATAGATAAAATCCTGAAAGAGATCACATCCGTCGAAGGGATCACTCTTCTCGACATGGAGATGGATGCCAGCCACAACCGGGCCGTGGTCACTTTTGTCGGTCCGCCGATGGAAGCCAAAGAAGCCGCCTTTCGGGCCTACAAAAAGGCCGCCGAACTTATCGACATGCAGACTCACTCGGGTGAACACCCGCGTATGGGCGCTACTGACGTTTGCCCCTTTATCCCAATCTCGGAAATCACCGTGGCCGAATGCAAACAGCTGGTCAAGGAACTGGCCGAGCGGGTCGGCAACGAACTGAAAATCCCGGTTTTTCTCTATGAAGAATCCGCGACCAAACCGACGCGGAAAAATCTGGCCAAGGTGCGTAAGGGTGAATACGAGGGAATGACGGAAGCAATTGGCAGCGACCCCAAGCGTACTCCCGATTACGGCCCGAACAAGATGAATCTTAAATCGGGAGCCACGGCCATCGGGGTCAGGCTGCCGCTGGTGGCATTCAACGCCTATCTGGACACCGACAATATCAAGATTGCCAATAAAATCGCCAAAGCAATCCGTTCCCGCTCGGGCGGGTTTATGTACTGCAAGGCTCTCGGTTTCGAAATCGAGGATCGTGGCTGTGTTCAGGTTTCGATGAACCTGGTCAATTACAAGAAAACCCCAGTGCACCGTGTATTCGAAACGATCAAACTGGAAGCGGCCCGGTACGGTATCAATGTCACATCATCGGAAATCATCGGCCTGGTGCCTAACGAAGCCTTGATTAAGGCCGCCGAATGGTATCTCCAGCTCGAGAATTTCTCCAAGAATCAGATTCTGGAAGAGAAACTCCGGCAGGCTGACGAGGAAAAGGAAAAATCAACTGATGATTTCATCAATGATGTGGCTTCGGCTTCACCGGCTCCCGGCGGTGGTTCGGTCGCCTCGCTGGCCGGATCACTGGGCGCGGCGTTGACCTCTATGGTCAGCCGTTTGACGGTTAGCAAGAAAAAATACAAGTCGGTGCATGACGAACTGAGCGCTATCCTGGCCCGCTCCGAAACGCTTCGCCAGGAATTGACCGAATTGATCGTCAAGGATAAAGAGGCTTTCGACAAGGTTATGGAGGCTTTCAAGCTACCCAAAGATTCCGAGGCGGAAGTCAAGGCTCGGGCGGTGGGTATTGAAGAGGCCAATAAGGGCGCGGCTCTGGTACCTCTTAAGGTAGCCGAGAAATCGCTGGAGGTTCTTTCTCTGACTAAAGTTGTGGCTGAGAAGGGAAATGTCAATTCGATCTCCGACGCGGGCGTGGCCGCTCTTTGCGCCAAAGCCGGAATGGACGGCGCCATCCTTAATGTTCGGATCAATATCGCCGGTATGGAAGATAAGGATTTTGTGACGAAACTTACCGGCGAAATCGAGGGTTATAAGGCCAGAGGAGAAGCGTTGACCGGGGATATCCTGCGCATCGTTGACCAAAAGATACTGAATGTCTGATTATATCGACCTGCATATTCACAGCGACCATTCTGACGGCAGGCAAACGCCTATTCAAATAGTCGATGACTCGCTGTCTATGGGATTGAAAGCAATTTCAATAACCGACCATGATGCCCTGGACGGCTGCGCTGACGCAATCGAATATGCCCGGGGCAAGGATATTCAGGTTTTATCCGGCATCGAATTGTCGGCTTCCAAAACCATTGAGGATATACATATTCTTGGTTATCTGTTTCGGATTGATGACTCGCGTTTGCAGGAAACGATAGAAATGTTTAGGCGAATCAGGCATGAGCGGGGTAAAAAAATGATAGCCCGTATGGCCGGTTTGGGAATGAACGTTGATTTCGAACGATTGGTTGAGCTGGCCGGGCAGGCGGCAATAGGCAGACCTCATTTGGCAGAAATTATGCTCAAGGAGGGTTTCGTCGGGTCGTATAACGAGGCTTTCGCCAAATACCTTTACCTCGGCGGGCCGGTTTATGTGCCCAAGGCCAAATTGACGCCAGCCGAGGCGATTAATATAATACACGAGGCAGGAGGCGTAGCCGTTATGGCTCACCCGCTGTTATCGGAGCGGGACGACATGATTGAGGAATTGGCCGCCAGCGGCCTGGACGGACTGGAGATATACCATCCAGCCCACAAAGCGCAAGCCCGAGGGAAATATCGCAAAATTGCCGAACGGCTGGGTTTGTTCATCAGCGGCGGTTCAGATTCCCATAATCGAAAAGGACGGTACGGTGATATCGGCGATCAAAACGTACCGTTTGAATATCTTCAGGATATTACAGCCCGGTGGCAGGAACTTAACAACCGGCGGAAATAGTAGGGAGTTCATGGTGAAAACGATTGGTTTGATATTGATGGCGCTGGTCGCGTCGGGTGTCGTCTGGGCCGGTGAAATGTCCGTTGACGAGTGGGAACGGTACAATGCTGAAACGGCCGCCTATATGAGTGATTACGCTCAGCAGGTTGCCGCCGGAGAAATGCCTCCGATAAAGTGCGGAACATCAATAATAAACGACCTGCGTTCGACACGCCCCAAGGATGCGGTGAGTAAGGCCGCTTTTACCGATCGCGAAGATACCATGTCATTCACCTATGAAACTACTCATTTCCTTCTCCATTACACCGACAACGGCGCCAATGAAATCTATCAATTCGATTCTCAGAATGTGGTTGCGGGTGTTCCAAATTTTATCGTCGAATCCGGCGTGATTTTCGAGGAAGTTTATCAGCGGGAAGTGGACGGTATGGGTTTCCCGGCCCCCCCGTTTGACGGTACTAACGGCGGTGACGGCCGCATGGATGTTTATTTCATCAACTTTCTCGCCTATGGCGCCACTGTTCGCGATGAAATTCTCCCCACTCTGCCGGTGACAGCCACCTCCTATATGTTCCTTGAAAACGACTATGACGGATTTGCAGGATATGAGTCGAATCCGACTCGGGCAGTACGAGTTACAGCAGCCCATGAATTTCTCCATACTATCCAGTTTGGTATTGATGTTACCGAATTGGAAGGTTCCGGTCCGACACAGAATCCGGCCTGGATTGAAATGTCGGCCACCTTTATGGAAGAAGAACTGTATTCCTACGTCAACGATTACTATAACTATGTCCCCTTTTTCTATGCTTACCCACAGTGGTCTTTGCGTACCGGTACGATTCAGAGCGGCACAGATTACACCGATCGCAGAAATCTACATATGTACGGAGCTGTGGTCTGGCCGATTTTTCTGGCCGAGCATTTCGGATCGTCCATCATCAAGGACATTTGGGACGGGTGCGGGGAAAAAGCCGGACCGAACTGGTGGCAGGCGACCGACAGCATAATCAAGGTGCGTTCGGATGACTCACTGGATATGAACGACCTGTTCCGCGAATTCACTCTCTGGAATTTATTTACCGGTCTCTGGGCTGATACCGAAAATTATTTCCCCGAAGGAGACGAGTATCGACTGCCGCAGTTTTTGGCCCCAATAACTGCTTATCCGGCCACGATCACCGCCTATAACAGCGTCGAACTTGACAGCCTTTACCCGGATAATCTGGGAGCCAATTATGTCCTTCTGAGGGATTTACCGAACGGTATAGCCATATCGTTCAATCCCGACCGGACTCACCCCTGGGGATTGCAGGTAGTTAAATTCTGGGGTGGTATATCTGATTCGATTGCGATTGACACCACTGTGTATGATTCATCGACGACTCAGATTATTTTTGAAAACACCAATGAACTTGAGCAGATCGTACTCATCCCATCGGTCTTGGGCGCCAATACAATCACGCAACGCATCGATTACACCATCAACATCACTCCTTTGGAAGAGGGTCTATCGCGGCCGAACGGCGGTGATGAATTGTTTGTCGGCGACACCTATAATATCAATTGGTACTTCGGTGACTCGGTCACTTCGGTTGTTATCGAAATATCCGCCAACAGCGGTAACAGCTGGTCGCTTATTGACACAACCATAAACGATTTCATTTACGAATGGGAAGTCGATACGGTTTTGGCTAATAATGTCATTGCCCCATCCAACAACTGTCTGGTGCGGGTATCGGATGCCGATAATCCCGGTGTTTTTGATATTTCCGATGCCGTCTTTTCCCTGGGTGTATCCGTCAGGTTTATTGCCGATCCATATCCGAATCCGGCCTGGGTGCAGTTGCATGATGGCGTGACTTTCAAGGCCAATCTGGGTGCAGATGATCCGGCTGTCGGGGTCATGGAGGTGGCGGTATTCACTGTTGCCGGTGAAAAAATTAGGGAAATTGAAGAGGGAATCGTTGGCAAGGAGACCGAAGTTCTGTGGGACTTCACCAACGATGCCGGTACAACCGTGGCGGCCGGGGTCTATCTGGCCGTGATTAATATCGCCGGTCAAACCGAGGTCAAGAAATTTGTAGTTTTGCGATGATTTCAGGTGGAAAGCAGGCAGCCAGGGTGGCCCTATTCTCGGCTCTGGCTTATGTGGCCGCTTTGGCCAGTTTTTATATTCCCAATGTCAGTCTTATCTTTATTGTTATTTTCATTTCCGGTGCAATCTGGGGCCTTCGCGCTGGCCTGATTGTCGGCGGGGTAGGTGAATTCCTCTGGACCTTTTTCAATCCATTCGGTATGGCTCCATTGCCGATGACCCTGGCCCAGATTGGCGGGATGATGATCGTCGGCGCGCTGGGTGCATCCGTTTATAAATCTTCGCAACTAAGGAAAACCACTCCCGCCGGCTTTGCCCTATTTGCTTTATTGGGTCTGGCGGCCGGGTTATCCTTTCAGTTGATCGTCAACGGCGTTGATACGCTGCTCTACGGCCAGTCCTGGACCTACCTGATGGCCGGTCTGGGGTTTTCATTGGCCACCATCGTTTCTAATCTTTTGATTTTCCCGGTTTGCTATCCGTTGACCGTCAAGATCGCCGCAAAGGAGTCCGGAGCTTGAAAGCCGGGCTTTATATATTGGCCTTGACGGCTGCGTTTCTGCTGGCTATGACTGTCTTCCCGGCGGCCGAACCGATTCCTCCTGCCGACAGCCTATTAGTTGACACAACGGGCGAAACGGCCGTGCCTTTTCCTCTTCCCCCCGGCGATTCGATCGCGGGCGGCGACAGTCTGGGTCTTTATGATTCACTTGCGTTGACGGATCAGCCGGAGCCCCTGCCTCCGCCGATAAGGATGCTCGACAGCCTGACCGGTTATTTTTGCGCCCAAGTGCATAATTTTGACGTCAACCAATATGATTTATATCCGCGCAACGCGGCCGGTTTTTTGAAAAGTGAAACTTCATATTTCACCGAAACCTATTCTGAGTGGCCTTTTCGGACCACAGTGGCGCCTTTCGGCTTGACCGCCGGGCAGCTCAACGTGCAGGCGGGAGCGTATGAAATCCGACCGTATGACCGGGTCATTCCGGCCGACGGCAAAATCGATTTCGATGACATTCGCACCGGTGATATCGTCTCGGCTCGTTTACTCGAAGGTCCGTTGTCTGCTTTCGCCTCACCCGGCGGCGGACTGGCCATGCTTTATCTGGAACCGATGCCACTGCCTGAGGATATGGCCCGTTCCGAGTTCACCGTGGAACGCGGTTCTTATGGTTATGCCTATACCCGAGCCCGTATCGGGCGGATGTTCAATCCCGATTTTGGGTTGTCGGTAACCACGGACTATCGCACGGCCGATGGGCTAAATCCTGTGGCCGACGACGACATGTATAATCTCAATGGCCGCATGATAAAAAGACAGGGGCGAAAGACAACTTTCGAGTTTTATCTCAACGCCTATCATCGTGAAGGCGGTTTTCCGGTCGAACCCGATTCGGGCGGATTCACATTTCAGCGTGACCGTCGGGACCATCATTTTGTCGCGTCAGCAACCCGGCAGGAGATTCTGGGCGGGCAGCTTGCCGGCATCTATCAACTACAGATGGGACGTACCGATTATTCCCGCTCGGGCAATTCCTTTTATCGGGTTATTAAACCGCGTCGTGATATTTTTGATGCCGTCTATACTCGCCCGCAGGCCGGAGCCGTTTATGAAATATCCTTCCGAGTCGGCCGGGAACAATATGATCTTAATCAGCTGGATGAAAGCCGCCTCTTTGGTCATACCACTCTGGCCGGCCAGTTTGACCGCTTCGGTGCCCGCTGGTTTGTCTTTGGGCGAACCGGCATGGCCGAGGATGACCAGACTATATTTGAAGGTGTTGCCGGATTATCGGCAAATTTGTCTCCTCAATGGAAAACGGTTTTCAGCATCGGCCTGACCGGCCGCCGACCTGACCTGGCCGATCTATATGCTGATGAGAGAGGCGATGTGATCGGCAGTACCGGTTCGTTGAGTGGCTTTTATCGTGAACACGGCAATCCCGATCTTGAGGCCGAAAAGCGTCTGACCGGTAACGCCTCGGTCGCCTATTGTGCCGAAAGGGCGAGTTTCTCGGTTGCATTCAATGCCGGAAGGCTTGATGATTTGATTTATTATGATCGCCTTTACGGTGACAATTCGGGGCTTGAGGTTTTTCCCGACAACGACGACGGAACATTTGCCGATCTGAATATCAGCGGATCGTTTGACCGGCTGGGGCCGTTTTTCGGCTTGGTTTCCCTGTCCGGACGCCGAGTCGATACCGACCGTTGGGGCGACCGCCCGCCTTATTCTCCGCGCTGGCAGGTTTACGGGCAACTGGGGCTGCGCCACTTCGTGGCCCGCTACAAGATCAAACTGCGCCTGTTTGCCGATATTGCTTATACCGAAAAGCCGCTGTCGTACAAAATGGAAGAGTTGGAAACGACCGCTCTGGTAACGGCCGGATTCAATGCCGCTTTGAAGGACTTGACCTTTTATTACAAAATCGACAATCTGCTCAACCAGTTTCATTTTCAGCCACAAGGATATGGTTATGCCGGCTGGCATTATAGTTGGGGAGTTAATTGGAAATTTTTCGATTGAGGCTGCTATGATTGCTCACGATGAAGCCGCCGCTCTGGTGGAACAGAAAGTCAAAAACCGAAACCTGCGCAAGCATATCTATGCGGTCGAGGCTGGGATGATCCGGCTGGCGGAGTATTTCGATGAAGACCCGGAATTGTGGGGTCGGACCGGACTCTTGCACGATCTGGACTATGATAAAACGGTCAGAAAGCCGGACAAACATACTTTTATTACCGAAGACTGGTTGAAATCATACAATCTACCCCCGGAAATGATCGCCGCCATCCGCTGTCATCCGGGTCATACTCCCTGCCAGACGAAATTGGACTGGGCTCTTTATGCCACTGATCCGACAACCGGTTTTATCGTCGCCTGTGCCCTGATGCATCCGGGCAAGAGACTGGCCGGGGTCGATAGTGAATTTATGTTAAGGCGTTTCGGAGAAAAGCGTTTTGCCGCCGGGGCAACTCGCGAAAATATCGCCGCCTGTTCCAACCTTGGGTTGGAGCTGGCTGAGTTTCTGGATTTGATCAAAGAGGGTATGCTCCGTATTGGCGATACGCTGGAGTTATAGTCGGGGCAGACTTCACTGACGTTTCAATTGCAAGTGCTTTAAGACTTGCTTTTTTTCAAAAAATTGCAGATTAGGTATATGGATTAATCATAATCGATTCAGGACAAAGGTAGAATCATGCCCATCAGTGAAAAATACAAGATCACCGTTATTACCGATACAGACTATCTCCACGTTTCCATCAGTGGAGTCTGGGGCGGGGAAACCTCAAGCAGTATCTTGAACGAGACTATCGCTCTTTATGACGAAGGCCGTCACCGGGGTCTTTTGACTGATGTCAGGGAAATGGATGTACAGACAAGCCCGGTAAGCGATTATTACAATGTCCGCGCAGCCGCGTCCTCCGGGTTCGAAAAAATTAAAAAATGGGCCGCCGTAGTAAATCCTAAATTCGCCGAGGAGAACTCTTTTTTTGAAACGGCCGCGCAGAACGCCTTTATCAATATCCGCTTTTTTGACGCCGATCAAGACGCTATTGACTGGTTAAATGAGTAAAACAGCCAGGGAACCGTATCGCCTTTTTCCCGGGCTCAACTCCGGGCCTGATAACCCTCAAAAACAACAAGGTGAACGATTATAATCCGGTACAATCCTTAAGGATCGATATTCATCATCTCTTTTCTGACACGACTCTCTTGACAATCGGCTAATTTATCCATTATTTGCACGTGACATAAAATGTTGTCTGCTACTTGATTTGGAGACTGGAGAGAACACCAACGTTGTGATGCTATCCCCTAATTTTGAATATATTTATTGGAGGACTTAATGGGCGGATTACAGCTGCTGATATATATTTCAATCTTGTTTTTCGTTGTGGTCGTCGGCGCCAAGATGATCAAGATTGTCCGCATGCCACTTCATGTGAGATGGGATTTATACCCCATACCGCATGAAAAGGGCAAAGGCGCCTATGGCGGTTCCTATTACGAGGAACTGGATTGGTGGACCAAACCGGCTAATTTTTCTTTGCTCAGTGAAATTAAGGCCATGCTGAAGGAAATTATTCTTGTCCACTCGGTTTATGAGAATAATCGGCCACTCTGGGTTTTCTCATTTCCTTTCCACCTGGGGATGTACAGCCTGCTCGGTTTTGTCGCCCTGATGATATTGGGTGCGGTTCTCGGTCTGTTTGATATTACTATTTCCGCCGCCTCAACGAGCATCCTGGGCCAGACGGTTCATTATCTTACGCTGGTTCTGGGGACGGCCGGCTGGATACTGGCCATAGTAGGTGCGTTTGGTCTTTTTGTCAATCGGCTGTTCGGAAGTAAACTTCGCGCCGCTACCGTATTCAGCGATTATATCAACCTCCTCTTCCTTCTGTCCGTTTTTGTCGCCGGATTCGTCTCCTGGCAAACCGCTGACCCGACCTATTCGGTCATGCGCGGTTATATGCAAAATTTAATTTCCTTTGAAGCGGCGGGTATCTTACCAACTACGGTGGCCGTGCAGTTCTGGCTTTTGGCCGCATTGATGTTTTACTTCCCCTTCACCCACATGACGCACATGTTTGCCAAGTATCTGACCTATCACAAGGTTAGATGGGACGATGAGCCCAATACCCGGGGCGGCAAAATAGAAAGCGCCGTCAATGAACAACTGGGTTACAGACTCGACTGGTCTGCCCCGCATATCAAAACCGGTGGAACCTGGGGTGAAGCCGCAACCGCACCCGAGGAGGACGAATAAAATGGGCAACAAGAGAATACCTCTCAAGGATTTCTGCCACCAGCCGGGCCAATTGGTTAAACTCGATCCTTCCCAGTTTTTACCTCTTCCCCCGCCCTATGACAAATTGGAGTCGGAGCCGCCTTTGAAAGAACTATCCGACGCTAACAAGGAAAAGCTTGAATGCGATTTGGATGGGTTTACCGGGTATAAATTTCCGCGTCCGGAAACCGAAGAAGAAAAACGCAAACTGGTCGAGCAGTTTCTGACCGGACTGAAGAAGCTGTTCGTCAAGGAAAACAATTGGACTTTCCTGCAACCCCTGACTCTGACTCTGGATTACTGCGCCAAGTGCCAGACCTGTTCGGCCGCCTGTCCGATCTATCAGGAATCGGGCGAGATTGATATTTACCGGCCCACCTATCGCAGTGACATTCTACGCCGGCTGTATAAGAAATATGTCAAAACCGGCGGTAAGTTTTTCGCCAAAATATCGGGCAACGATATCGATGTCACCTGGACGATGATCGCCCGACTGATGGAACTGAGTTATCGCTGTACTGTCTGCCGCCGCTGTGCCCAGACCTGTCCGATTGGCGCCGACAACGCGCTGGTAACCCGTGAATTGAGGAAGATTTTCAGCCAGGAGATGGGCATAACGGTCAAGCCTCTGCACGAAAAAGGATCGGTTTTGCAGTTGAAAGTCGGTTCCTCGACAGGCATGTCGGCCGAGCCTTTTCTGGACAATGTTGAGTTCATGGAAGAAGAGGTCGAAGAGCGCACCGGTATGAAATTCAAGTGGCCGATGGACAAGGCCGGGGCTGATATTCTCCTGATCCACAATGCCGGTGAGTATCTGGCCTGGCCCGAAAATCCGGAAGCGTTCGCTATCATTCTGGAAGCAGCCGGGATCAGTTATACTCTGTCCAGTGAAGTGGCTGCTTATGACGGCATCAACTACGGTGTCTGGTACGACGATGTGCAGTTCGCCAAAGTGGCCCTCAAGCACGCTCAGGCGGCTAAAAACCTGGGTGTCAAAAAAATCGTCCTCGGTGAATGCGGCCATGCCCACAAAGCCCTGACGGTTATCGCCGACCGGGTATTGACCGGCGATTTGAACATCCCCAGGGAAAGCGCCATGACCCTGTTGCATGATATCGTCATGAATGGTAAGATCAAAGTCGATCCATCGCGTAACGACGACCTCATCACCACCCTGCACGATCCCTGCAACATGGTCCGGTTGATGGGTATCGTCCGTCCGCAACGCGACGTCCTTCGGGCCGTATGCAATAATTTCCGCGAAATGACTCCGCACGGCGTGACCAACTACTGTTGCGGCGGCGGCTCCGGCTTTGCCATCACCCAGGATTTGAACTTCCCCGAATGGCGTCAGAATCTTTCCGGTCGTCGGAAACTGCGACAGGTGCTTGATGTTTTCCAGGATGTTCTCGATCCGGAACAGAAGAAATATGTTTGCGCGCCCTGCTCCAACTGCAAGGGAGCCATGCGCGACACTTTCGCCGCCTACGGGTTGTTCGATAAGTGCAATATCCTGTACGGTGGGCTGGTGGAACTGGTCGTCAATGCCATGACTGATATCGACAAACCGTTCTTGGAATGGGAATGGCATTAATCTTCAAGTAGAGATTTAGTAGAACAATCAAATAAAAACCGGCGTAGATTTTACGCCGGTTTTTTTATTCACTTGATTATAAGAACAAACAGCCGCCACTGAGAAAAGGCAGCTGTTTGTTATGCTGGAATCTGCTATTTGAACGGATCCCTGATCTCTTCAATTACCTGCCTACAGAGCGGACATAAAGCCGGAGCCTGCCCGTCGTAGAACATATAGTTAATCAAAACTTCCAGATCATTAAGATCAACCACTCCGTCCAAACTGCCGTCAACGTTAGCCTCCTCCATACACAACGGGGGAGGACCGTTAGCGAACAGATAGCTCTGCAAATAGGTAAGATCGCTGAT
The DNA here is from genome assembly GCA_024231695.1 of FCB group bacterium. GTDB lineage: Bacteria > Zixibacteria > MSB-5A5 > GN15 > JAAZOE01 > JAAEQF01. The sequence continues at coordinate 27,120 of JAAEQF010000662.1, read as the reverse complement.
AGAAATCTGATCTTCCTGATCGCAATTAACGTTGCCGCGCATGTCCTGACAACAACAGATGGAACCGGTGAGCGTGAACTCCCAGTTATAAGAACAGCTGTCGATATTGATATTACCGGCGTCGTCAATCACCTTGAAATACAGGGAATAGGAGCCTTCAGGGAAGAAACGAGTATCGTATTCGAACAACGTATCCGTTCCCGTATGGTTGAAGCCCCATAAGTGTATCCAGACTCCATCACAACCGTTGATCTGATAGTAGCCATATTTCAAACCGACATTGTCACTGCTGCCGATAGTAATAATCGGTTGTTCACTGAAGTAGGTTAGTCCTGATGCCGGTGAAAGAACCGAAATTGTCGGCGGCGTGTCGTCGAAGGTAAACTCCCAGGCAGACACACAGGTATCGGCGTTCAGATTACCGGCCATATCGGTCACCCGGAAATAGACGGTATGGGTGCCGTTGGAAACGGTCGGAATCTGCAATTGAATGGTATCATCCAAAACCGTGGTAAAGGTGGCCCAAATGGGTTCCCAGCTACCGTCACAGCCATCCAACTGATATTCCAGGATATGAAGGCCGATATTGTCGGTCATATGCACGGACAGTTCGGGCAAAGCGCTGTAAATCTCACCAGTCTCCGGGGCGATAACGGCCACAATCGGTTCGGTATTATCGTAGGTGAAGTCCCATTTGACCGTGCAACTGTCGATATTACCGGTGGCGTTATCATCGACGACCATCAGGTAGAGATTATGGTCACCATCGGAGAGACCTTCAGGTATGGACCACAGGACGGTATCCACCGTAAGGCTACCGGGATCGGTCCAGAACTGGACCCATGTTCCGCCACAACCATCAAACTGATAGTAGGCTGCGGCCAGTCCGGTGGCATCTTCCATGGCGATGGTCAGTTCCACCTCATTATAGAGATCGCCTGCAGCCGGGGCCAAAACCACTATTTCCGGCGGCTGGTTATCTTCATGGACATTCATCCAAAGGAAGGCATAGCTTACGTTCTGGCCGTCTGAAGCTCTGATGGCCGTAAGATAGAATCCGGCGTCGTTGTAATCGGTCTGCCAAGCAAACGTCCAGACCGTCGAATCACCATTTGGAACCAAAGTCAAAATCTCACCGGGGTCAATGGCTGTGTCATAGATATCCAACACCGGCACATCGCCATCAGGATCGCTCACCTGAATATCAAACGTCATCAGGTCACCTTCATTCACATCGATTTGAGCGGTGTAGATCATAACCGGTGGGCCGTTGGCGTTGGTAACCGTAATCAGAACTACTTCCGAATCAGCCAATTGTCCGTCATCGGCTATAAAGGTTACTTCATATTCGCCGGCGGAGTAATAATTCGGCGTCCAGACAAACCGGGCCGAGTCGGTACCATAATTGTTGAAATAGCACCCGGTGGGCAGGTTTTCGGCCGTATAACTGATCGGTTGGCCTTCAACATCGGTGGCAGTCAAGTAAAAGCTAATGGCCACACCCTCGTCGGTTGCCTGCGGGCCGATAGAATCGAGAACCGGCGCCCGATTGGTATGCGTAATGACCAATATCGTTGTATCAGATATCAGTGTGTACACATCCGCGCATTGGAATTCGATCGGATATTCGCCTTCGCTGTCCAACGGAGCTTCGCCGTAACAGGTCCCATACAGCGTATCATTTATCCGCAATCCAGCCGTATATGAAGCCCAAGGCGGCAACGATCCCGGGGCTGGGAACATAAGCATAAACTGACCATTGGGATCATAAGCCATAACCTGGAAACTAAACGGAACTGTTTCCTCGGCAATTACCGTATCCGGCACGAAGATTTCCGGCGGCTCATCATATTCGAGGACTAATACAGCCGTAACGCCGGTGTCGGCATAAATCCGCGGATCGCCCTGATCGGTGACGATAAAGGTGATGGAGTAGGCTCCACCAGCGGTCATATTCGGCGTCCAGAAGAACTCGGCCGAAGTATCATCGACTGGAGTCAGCGTGGCTTCCGCCGGCAGATTCGGCGACGTGAAGGTCAACGGCAACGTATCGGATTGCGGATCGGTGGCTGTGATCAGGAAGCTGATCGGCTGCGTTTCCATGACCGTATCCGCTACGGGTACATGAATCACCGGCGGCTCATTACCATCGAGAACATTGATCAGGGTAATGATGGTGTCAAGTTTTTCTCCATCATCGGCCACAATCAAAACACCGCGATAAGCCCTATCATCATAATGGGGCGTCCAGGCAAAGGTACCGGTACCGTCTCCATTATCCACAAATAGACTTTCGACCGGCAAAGGAATGTCGGTAGCGGTTATATAAAGTGTGGGAATGGTCCCGTCCACATCAGTGGCCGTGACGTCATAGGTAATCAACTCGCCCTCGTACCCGGTCAGTTGGGATGGGCCAGTGATGATCGGGGGAGCATTGACGTCCTCGACGATGATGGTTACGGTTTTGGTGTCGGTCAAAGCCAGATCGGAAGCAATAAACGTCACCATATAGGTTTCGGCGTCCGTCCATCCGGGCCGACCGGAGAAAACTCCGCTACCGTCACCATTGTCGGTGAAAGTAGCGTCCCAGGGCAGGTCTTCGGCCGTGAGATATATCGGACCGCCTTCAGGATCAGTAGCGCTGACAGTAAAGGTCAGAAGCGAGTCTTCGCCAATTGTCTGGGTTACCGGGACAATCAGAACCGGCGGCTGATTAATATCGTTGATTGTCAGAATGGTGTAACCGGTGTCGGCCTTTTCGCCATCGGAAGCAACAAAGCCGACGGTGTGTTCTCCAGCCTGATTGGTGTCGGGCGTCCAGGTGAACGCTCCGGTTCCGTCGCCATTGTCAATAAAACCGGCTCCGATCGGCAGATCAAAGTAGGTTAGGGCCGGGATAGTTTCGTCCACATCGGTGGCCGTCACGGACAATTCCAGTAATTGCCACTCATCGACGCTGGTATCGGCCGGAACGACGATTACCGGCGGAGCGTTGACATCCGCTATCTGGTAGATAATGTAGGTTGTGTCCACCAGTTCACCATCGGAAGCATAAAACCAGACATCGTACCAACCGGCCTGGGTATAGCTTGGATACCACATTAAAGCGGCCGTGCCCGAAAAATCGAAGAAATGCGCACCTTCGGGCAGTTCACTATGGGTAATAGTCGGGGAAGTACCGTCACAGGTATCGGTCCCGTATATGCCCACAACCATGTTAGTGCCCTCAAATCCCTGAATCATCGTATCCGAGGTCACGATATGGGGTTCATTATTAATCCAGTTGACGGTCAGATTGAAAGTTCCCGTGGCGCATGAATCGCCCGGATCGCATACCGTGAACTGGACCGGATAGGTTCCCACGTCAAGACAACCGGGAGTGGCGCGGTAGATGACCGAAGTATCGGTCGAGCCAACTATCGCTCCCCAAGCCGGGCCGCTATCAAGGGTAAAAGATAATACCGCTCCCTCGGGATCGCGTCCTTTAATCTCCAGTTCGATGACTCCCTGCTCGTCCACCGAGGTGTCCGGAGGCATGACAATTTCCACCGGTTCGTTGGAATTGGTGACGTAGATCGCAATTTCGGTAGTGTCGGCATACTCGCCGTCATCGGTGTAAAAAGCTATACCATACCAACCCCATTGTTCGTAAGTCGGCACCCAGGCGAACCAGTAAATATCACCGATTTGATTGATCGTTGCCCCCTCGGGCAATTCGGACCAGGTGACGGGGTAAGAGCCGCCATCGCAGGAATCGGAGGTCGTGATATATACATCGATTTGATCCATCTCCGGAGAGGTTATCATGGTGTCGGTCGTTTCGATTTGCGGCGGGAAATTATTGTTGAGGACGTTAATAAACATCGATCCCGTATCACTGTTGCCGTGGGGATCGCTGACAATAACCCGCAATTCATGAAGGCCTGAAGAATAACAGTCGGGCAGTCCGGTCCAATCGTCGCTACCGGTGCCCTTGTCGGCCAAACTGCCCCACTCCGGACCCTCTTCTACGAAGTAGATCAGATCGTCATCTTCCGGATCGGTGGCATCGATGGTCAACTCTAAGAACTGCCCCTCTTCTATAGTCGTATCCGCCGGCATGATAATCGTCGGCGGTTCGTTGGTATTGTAAACGTATATGGCCACGTCCATGGTGTCGGCGTACTCACCATCGGAAACGTAGAATTCCATCAGATACCATTGCTCGCCCTGATCGTAATCCGGTGTCCATACAAACCAGGCCGTATCGGTGCCCCAATAATAAAACTGGGCACCTTCCGGAATACTGTTATATGTAATCGTGAGCAGATCACTATCGCAGGTGTCGGCAACCACTATGGGGAAATAGAAATATTGCATCTCGTGAAGCATAAGGAGTTGCACGGGAGTGGCAAAATGCGGAGGCGTATTCACATCGCCCACGACCAGTTGAACCGTCGCCGTATCGCATAATCCGCCTTGATCACATATCTCGAAGTCGATATAATAAGTACCGGCGGCATAGCAATCGGGACTGACGATATAATCGGCGCTGTTTGAGCCGACATTTATCCATTCCCCCCAATCGGGGCCATCAATCACGGCAAAGTTCAGATCCATGCCTTCGGGGTCATACCCATCAATGGTCCAGGTCAATGTATTCATTTCATCGACGGCCTGTGAACCGGGAACGGTAATGGTCGGCGGCTCATTGGTCTCGTTGACGAAAATGACCAGATATATGCTGTCGGTTTTCTCGCCATCGGAAGCATAGAACCTGATATCATAGGCGCCGTTTTGGGCAAAGGTCGGTGTCCAGACGAAAGTGCCGGTACCATAGCCGCCGTAAAAAGTGGCTCCGTCGGGCATGTCACCGTGAGTTATTGTCGGAATAGTGCCATCACAGGAGTCAGCCGCCTCAACCTCAAAGACAATCATGGTGTCTTCGGGTGCGTTGATCCAGGCGTCATCGGTCAGAAAGTACGGCTTGGCATTGACATCATTAACCGTAATATTAACAATCCCGAGGTCGGTCGCTCCGGCGGAATCGGTGACAATGAAGCGCACATTGTGTATTCCGGCGTCATAGCAACCGGGAGTGGCCGTGTAAATCGCCAAGCCCTCGCCATTGTCAACCAGCTCGGCGGTTTCAAAACCGTCCTCGACAGAAAACGAAACCGAACCTCCCTCCGGATCAATACCACTGACTTCCAGAACGATTTCCTGCCCCTCGTCAATAATCGTATCATTGGGAATCGTTATCGTGGGCGGTTCGTTGGAATTGGCGATAATGACTGAAACTATGGTCGTATCGGTCAATTCGCCGTCGCTGGCGATAAACCGTATCAGATAATAGCCATAATCATCATATTCGGGTATCCCGGAGAAGGTGCCGTAATCGCCTCCAAAATACTCGAAGCCTCCCCAATCCGGCATATGTTCGGCCCAAATCGAATCAACTGGTCCATCCGGATCCGTGGCCGATACATCAAATGAGACCAAGGCGCCTTCGGCCCCGTAAGTCAACGGATCAACAATTAATTCCGGAGGTGAATTCTGAGCCATTGTGCTCCCGGCACTGAATAAAATCAGGACGGCGGCAAAGAAAACACCTGTTTTCAATTTGAAGTGTCTCATGCTTCTCTCCCCATTCCATGCGGTGAGTAAATTTTCCCCATGCCTCTATATTGAATACAATTTATCCTCATTGAATAGAATCGATAACCGGATATATGGCCGATAAAAAGAACTATCTCCCCCCGCCTCCATACGCCAATGGCCGACTTGATTCGAACGATCAGATCAAACCGCTATCAGCCAAGAGACTGCATTTTTAAGTTTTAATGTTGTCGGATCGACGAAGCAACACTCAACCACCGGCCTGAAGGCCAATTGGTCGAGATTCACGAATTGATATGTAAAATAGGTAAATCGTGAAGCCTGCGCTGATCCCTCCATCTCCGCAATGCACGATAATGTATCCTTAATTATATGCCGTATCGCATGACAAGTCAAGTAAATTCGGATTATTAGTGTATCATATTGGGATTATCTGCCTTTCGCGAATTAGCTAATCATGGATGATTCGTAGATATAATACAACAGTTATCCAATATGGATTTATAGGTTGATTTTACGCAGTAATTCCTTATATTTGTGCATCAGAAAGTAGTTTTACGGCAAATGGATGCAGCTTATCCTGCCAACTTATTGCGTAACAACAACAAAAAATACGGCACGGATTTTGCGCCGAGGTCTGATTGAGTTATAGTATTTCGGCTGGTTCCTATATACGGATAAGGGTTGATTATGAAACCAAATATCGTTTCCATGTCGTCGCCTTCCATCAGGCGAAGAGTCTCCCTGATAATTCTGTTTGTCGCTGTTTTGCTAACGCAGACAGCAACGGCTGAGATTATCATGCGCTATGACAGCGCCCAAGGGCGACAGGATTTATTGCTGATCGGCTTCAGCGAAATCACCATGCATTCCATGAGTGTCAGCGGGAACAGCAACAAGTCGCTGGCGGAGGAGGCTTTCGAAAGGGGTAACCCCTGGCTTAAAAAGGATTTTGCCTCCAATTATCGAGCCTCGATTTTCGCCAATGGTAACCTTGGCAGTCTGTTCATCAACGGCACGACTATAATCGACTCCCGTATTGATGATGAATACAGGACCAATGACCCTTCGGTGTTCCGACTAAGGATGTCGGTCGAATCGACTGAACCACTCTGGGATAGCTGGCGGTTCACCGGAAAAGGTCTTTATGATCCCCAGCGACGCTGGGAAATGGCCAACCTCGATACCCGGCTATTGACCGAACCTCAGCAGGAATCGAGATTGGAACTCCTGGCCAGGCTGGAATCGGACAAATACGGCTATATCGAGGGTGGATCACTTCGCCCCAGTTTTGCCAATACCCGATTCAGTCTCAACCAGCGCTCCCTGTTCGGAGTTTTTGCCGACCTGGAGAATGGCCCGGTCGGGGTTGAAGGCGTTGCCGGAAAGCTCGAAGGCAAGAAATTTCGAGAAGGCGACGTTGTCGGTATCCGCGCCGACGGAACCTCCGGCCCATATGATCTGACCAACGCGCCCGTGACCAGGGGCAGCGAGGAGATCAAAATCGAGGTTCGCGACCGTTTCGACGAAACTACTGTTCTCTCGACCCGGATCTTGAAAAGCGAAATCGATTATGATATCGACTATCTCCGAGGCCGAATTCTGCTTAACGAACCGGTCAGTTCCGAAACGACCGCCTCTGATCCGGTATATATCGTCATCACCTACGATTACCAGCGGACAGCCGATGACGATCTCTATGGCGGCCGAGCTCGGGTTTTACCTAATGAAAACTCCCGCGCCGGTGTAGCCTACCTTCATCGGAACAAGGATGTCAACGCTTTCGGCGATGGTGTGGACGAACCGGACGATCTTTATGCCGCTGATATGTCTTTCGAATCGGAAAAGTACGGGAATGGATATGTCGAGGTGGCCGGTTCCGAAGCTGAAGATACCGGCGACGACAATACGGCCCTGCGCCTTGGCTGGAACGGAAAAATTATCGATCGTTTATCAGCCAAGGCCGATTTTCAGAAAATCGACGATGATTTTCGTTCATTTACAAATTCGGATCTGAATCCAAATAAAAACCAGCAAAGAATCGACGTTTCCGGGACGTTCGATCTGACCGACGATCAGAACGTATCCGCCGGATATAGAAATCTGCAAACCATCGACTCGGGCGGCACCTTCAACCCTTATGCCGGCCAACGCGAAGAGCAGGTTATCGGTCTCGGATATAAAAATCACCTGAGCAAATCACTCAACCTCGGCCTTCGGTTGGAACAGCGCGATGTCGAAAACACTGACGATCCGACAGATGAGAAGTATCAACGGCAACGGGCCATTCTCGATCTGGACGGGTTCCAAAAAGATTTCGCTTTCCTCGGAGAATTCGGCTACGGCCTGCATTACGAGTATTTCACCTTCCGCGACAATCGCAGCGGCGTATCGGACAGTAGCAACACCAACACCAATCAGATAGCCCTGAGTCTTTCCAGTCGCCCGGTGGAATCAAGCAAGATTGAATTGATACAGAAACTGCGCCTTCGCCGGGGCACCGTTTCCAACGAGCCAGATGATCGCGAAGATGCGACTTTCGTTCGTTTCCATACGCGGCCGCACCAGAATTTCAGTAGCCTGAGTACGGCTGAGTACAAGCGTTTCACCCGCTCGGACACCTCGACCGGTTCATGGATCAGTGATCCGCATCAAGTTATTTGGGCGGCAACAACGGCCATGGAATATCTGCCTTTACGTAAGATCAAGGTTCTGGGTAAGGCCGGCCGTCAGCAGACGGAAATTTACAAGGTTGATTCGACGGCCCGCAACACTAATGACTTCCTTCTGGGGCAGCTGACTTATTTCTTCACTCACCACCTTTATTTCGACGGCACCAGCGAATACAGCCGCCGGATCAGGCGCACGGTCGGGACTACCTCCCGCGGTTCCGTCTGGGATTTGGGTCTGAAGGTCAACTGGAATCAGGATCGTTTCAATCAGATAACGGCCGGGATGATCCGCCGCCGACAAACCGATGAAAATACGGATAAATATTCCACTTCCTATATTCTGCTTCTCAGCGGTTCGATGTCCATAACGCAGAATTTCTTCGCCCGCGCCTCGGTCAAAAGTCTTCTGTTGCGCGAGACTCTCGAAGATGAAAAGAATTTCATTCAGGCCGAAGTCGGCTACGAGGGAGCCAACTGGTTCCGCGTGTCGATCGGCTATGAGCATATAGAAGCTAAATCGGAAGATTTCCCTGCAAACGATTATCGCGGCCACGGTCCGTTCATTCGGCTGGTCGGGAAAATATAGGAGCGATGGCCATGACTAATATATACAGAAAAGGTATCGTGTGGCGCACTCTCGCCTCGCTCCTGCTTATCTGGAGCGTCTGTCTGCTTACTCCGGGGACAGCCGCCGCACAGTCACAGTTATTTTATATCGAGAAGAATGTCGATGTCGACACCGCCTATCCGGGCGATACGTTGACTTATACAGTCGCCACGACCTTTATGCCCACGGGCGGCAAGTGGTCGAATCAGATTTTCGATTTCATCCCGCCACGAACCGTTTATGTCCCGGGAAGCGTTACCGGAACCGACGCCTTTTACAAATACAATCAGCTTGCTGATAGTTTTTATATTGACTGGATGGCTTCGGGTACGACCCCGACTGATACGGCGATGATGTCGTTTAAGGTCGTTATTGATCCAACGCCGATCACTCAGAGCTATACTATCATCAACAAAGCTTATGTGCCCGGCGGCGTTCCAGCTTTTGACACGGCCATAACTGTGGTTATACCGCCTCCGAAGCCGGAAATGAAAATCACCAAACAGGTGGATTCGGTTATAGCCTATGCGGGTGATACCCTGACCTATACCCTGACGATTGAAAACATCGGCAATATTACGGCCGACAACGTTCAGGTTCTCGACACTATCCCGGCCCTGTCCGATTACGCGGCCGGCAGCGCTACCCTGGGCGGTATTTATGACACCCAAAACGACCGCGTTCTCTGGAATCTGGGGACGTTTTTGCCCGGTGATCAGCAGACCGTGGAATTCAAGGTTGTTATTGATCCGACAGCTCAGGCAGGATCTATCATTTACAACCACGGTAATATTTCCGCACCCGTTATTGTATATAGTGATACGGTTCAGACCGAGGTTATCGAGATTATTCTCGATATCGACAAAGAGGTCGATTCGATTCGGGCTTATGCCGGTGATACTCTGACCTATAAATTGATTGTCACCAATCTTGGTTCGGAGGTTGTTCTTGATATCGATGTCGTCGATACCATCCCTCTTTTGACCACCTATGCGGCTGGAAGCATCACCGGTGGCGGCAGTCATGATCCGCAAAGCAACACGGTGAACTGGACCCTTCCGGCCCTGGCCCCACAGCTATCGGTTACATTGTTGTTCAAGGCCGTTATTGATCCGACCGCACCCGACAGTTCCTGGATCGACAACATGGGCTGGATTATCTATCCCGACTCCGTGCCCAGCGACACAGTACACACTCTGGTGTTGCCGAAACCGCCGCCGCCGATCAAACTGGCAATTATCAAACAGGTGGATTCCACCCGCGCCTTTGCCGGTGATACGCTCACCTATACATTGAACGTCATCAACCAGGGCGTTCTGACTGTCGACAACGTGGAAGTTTCCGATGATATTCCCCTGTTGACCGCCTACACCGATCGCAGCGCCACTTCCGGCGGAATTTATGATCCTGTGAATGAGCGGGTCAATTGGCCGCCGATCGCTTCCATGGCGCCCGGTGATTCGGTCGAACTGGAATTCAAGGTGGTCATCGACAAAACCGCTCCCGACGGCTCGTGGATTGACAATTTCGCCTGGATCATTTCGCCCGATTCGGTGATCAGCGACACGGTGCAAACGCTGATAGTTCCTCTGCCCCCGATAAAGCTGGAGATTGAAAAGGCCGTCACTATCGCCAATTCCGCTCCGGGAGATACGCTGGCTTCTCCGGGAGATACGTTGATTTACAGCCTCTTTGTTAAAAATGCAGGAGTGTTGAAGGTTGACAGTATCGCCGTAATCGATACTATTCCCGATCTGTCCGACTATGTAAGCGGAAGCGTCGATCCCTTAGGTGATTACAATATTATCAACAACCGGCTTGACTGGACGATTCCGTCGCTGCAGCCCAGCCAGATCGATACTCTGGTCTTCAAGGTTACTGTCGATCTGCTCGCGGAAACCGGCGATTCGATTGTCAATCAGGCCGCCATCATCGAGCCCGATACGGTTTTAAGCAATGAGGTCAAGACTTTCGTTCTGAAGCTCGTCCCCAATGAATTGCTCATCTCCAAAACCGTCAGTGACAGTATAGCCAGGCCGTTCGATACGCTGGTTTACACCGTAACCGTCACCAAACTGGGATTTTTGCCGATCAACAACATCGTCGTTACCGACACCATTCCCGACCTGGTCGGTCACATTGTCGGTTCGGCCACCGGATATGGACAGTACAATCCCGGTACCAACACTATCACCTGGGATATCCCTTCGATAACGACCGGTTTCGAGCAATTCCAGTTCCACGTCATTGTTGACCCAGACGCTCCCGATGGAGCCATCATTACCAACTGGGCCAATATCATCGCTCCCGAACCGGTGCTGCGGGACAATGCGGTTACCCGTATCAGTTTCCTGTCGCCGGATGTCGTCATCGAAAAATCGGTCGATCCGGCCGCCGTCAGGCCGGGCGATACGGTCACCTATACCATCGTAGCCACCAACAACGGCCCCGGAATTCTGTACGAAGCGGTGTTAATCGATGATCTGCCGGATGATTTCGAACTCGTTCCCGGCACGACCGAGTTGAACGATGTTACTGCCACCAGCACCGAAACCGATCCGGATACGGTCACCATCGGTACTTTCAATGTCAATGACACGGTAAGAATCACTTATGATGTGGCCGTACCGCAGGATATCAACCGCGATTTAGACTATGTCAATATCGCCCGGATCGACGGTAGAAACGAAATGGGTGAAGCGGAGAGTTACGGTCCGGTGGAAACGCTGGTTATCCTCGGTGATCCAGATCTAATCGTCACCAAAGCGGTCAGCCCGACGACGGCCATGATCGGTGATTTCCTCCATTACACCATTACCGTCGAGAATCAAAAGCCAATTCTGGCCGAAAGTGTCGAATTGTACGATGAAATGCCGGTCGGTATTTATTATATCGACAGCAGTTGCAGTCGTGACGGCGCGGCTTATACCGACCCGAACCCTCTCGATCCCTATCTCTGGTCTTTGGGTGACCTACCCACCGGCGAAATAATCACTATCGAATATACGGCGGTAGTCGGCGCGGCCGCGGCCCCGGGCCCAAATGAAAACAAAGCCTGGGCCATGACCACCATCGGCACCGATTCGATCGGATCGGATACAGTCAGAGCCGTGGTTCATATCCTGTCCAAGGTCCTGCCCGGCTCGATCCGTGGCAAGGTTATCGTGGACTGTGACGGCGACGGTGTCGCCGAACAGGATTCGATCCCGGCCGGAATAGACATTTATCTTGACGACGGTTCGCAATCGCAGGCCAATGAAAAGGGAATGTTCTATTTCAATACCGTCAGGGCCGGTGAACGGGTGGTGGCTCTTGATGAACGTGATCTGGATGGATACAAGATGGCCGAGGGCCAACCGTCTTCCGTCTTCGCTCACGTCCACGAAACCAGTGAAGCCTATATTCTCTTCAGGATATGCCCCGAAGCCCCGCGTTTGAAAGTTGACAAGATGGCGGCCCGGGTACCGCAGGTGCTGGTGACCAAAGTGGCCACCTTAAGCCCTGAGGGCGATCCTTACAACGATGAAGTCGTCATCGATTATGAGGTTACGCTTCAACCCAATCAGGAAATCGATCCTGAACGAACGCGTGTCATCGATCAATTCCCCGGCGAGGCACAACGTATTGTACATGATAATCAGGATCAGCCCGCCGAGCAGGTGGACAACAAGCTGGTTTATGATGTCAATCGGGAACCTCAGCCGCTGGAACAGAAAGTTCTGTATTCGCTGAAAGACATGCCCGATGACGAACAGCGGTATCTGACCAATAGTCTGTATCTGGAAGCCGACCCGTCTAAACCGACCGGCTTGGCCGCTCCGGCAGCCGTTACCGCCGCACCGGTGGTTTCGCCGCTGGCCGAATTACCGCTGGGACCGTTCGCCCGAATTCCGGCGCGGGCCATCGACACCAATCTCATTGTCGCTTACTTCGTAACCGCCATGGCCGACATCCGGCAGGAAGATGTGCCGCGCATGCAGGCTCTGGCCGATACGATGAAAAACTATGAGAACCTCCTGTGCAAGTTCGAAGGTCACGCCGACATTCGCAATATCCGCATGCTCTTCCCTTCCAACTGGGAACTCTCAGAAGCGCGCTCCAAATCTGTTTATGACTGGTTCGTAGCCGAGGGGACGATTGAGGCGGCCAATATGTCTTATGAACGGTTCGCCGCCACTCGACCGGTAGATACCGGACGTTCTGTCGAAGCACTGGCGCACAACCGCCGGGTTGAGGCCTTCATCACCGGCCGCACCAAAGCCCATATTGCTCCGGTTGCTGCAGCCGTCAGGCGGTGGGTGGATACGACCACACTGGAATTGGAACCGTATAACTGGGATACCCTGATGACTGCTTCGCAGGGCGAAGTGAAGGATGTCTGGGAAGTCCGGTTGATAATCGAAAATACAAGTTCGGTTCCGGCTGATGATATGATGATCAAGGATCTCCTGCCTCAGGGAGCCCTTCTCATCACCGGCAGTGTCATCGTCAACGACAAGCCCGGTTTTGCGGAAGTCGAAGACGGCCACCTGGTGATTCACGGCGGTCGTTTGGACGCTCGCCAGAAAGCGGTGGTTTATTACCGCATCAAGGCCGGTGAAAACGAGACTCTTAAAGGCGAAGCAGGCGCCAAAGTGCGAGTGAAAACGCCGGCGGCCAATGAGATGATCGTCAATTCGAACAAAGTGACTTTTAAATAAGCGCCAAGGCGCACAAAAAAAGCCCCGGCCTTTTTCGGCCGGGGCTTTTTCTTTGGTCTATCGCTTAGTTTTCCTGATAGGCAAAATCGTCGTACTCGATCTCAAAACGCAGTTTGTGCCTGGCTTCTTCCTGGGCCAGTGACTGAAAGAGGGCTTTAGCCTTTTCATCGTCGGCCGCTTCGGCCAGTTGAGCATAAAGCTTGAAAGCGGCCTTTTCGGCTTTCATGGCTAGTATTAAAGCATCCTGAAAATCGATATCAGCGGTCAGTTCGACCTGCACCAGATGATCGCCAATACCCAGATCCTGAACCTTCTGTCGGGTCGGCATGGAAAATTTGCCTGTCTTGACGCTCAGCAGTTTTTTCTTGTGGCCCTGTTCTTCCTGAGCGAAGTCCTCAAACACTTTCTTCATGTTAGGCTTATCCATACGCCCGGCCAGATCAGTATAGAAATCCGAGGCCAGTTGTTCCTGCTCGATTGCAAAATCGAGAATCTCTTCAATTGTATTCAACTTCATTCAATCCTCCTCAAATTCATTCATCACGGGCAAAAACTGACCCCCTCACGGAACAAAATCAGTAAGCATCGGCTTTATGATCAACCGTACGGGTACATTCCTTTTTTGATCGCCTCAAGATTTTCCAGTAGAAAATCATGCTTGGCTTCGTCCTTCATCAGATAACCCAGCAGATATTCCTGAACGACCATTTTCTTGCCCTTGAGCATCTCCAGACTCTCCCTGGCCAGTTCCTCGGCCTTTTTCTCCATTTCAATGTGCGTCTGGATCAAATCCCAGACTTCGGCCAGCTCATCCGGAGTAACGGAAATAGTGCCGGTTTCCAGACTGGTGGCAATCAGTTCCTGTGTAGCATAATGCCGTTGGGAGTCGGCCAGGATAACTTCCATGACCATGCGAATAATCGGATTGTTGGTTTTGGCTATGATTTCACTGCACTGCGTGACCGACACATTTTCAATCTTCTGCCAGCGGCGCATGTTATCGATAATCCCCTGCTGTAATTCTTTTGTCGACATTTTCAGTTCCTCCAAACCTTATTGTTCGTTATTATATATTGGTTGTTTTTCATCCATCTTGTTAGCATCTACAACCACCGCTTTATGGCTAAAGTTCCCAAGGACTTCCATATTTGAGAAATCCTGATTATCTCAATCTTCACTGAGGTTGCATATCAGCCGTCAAGCACTTCGATCCCACATAATCAAATTGCTATAACTCATACGCCATAACTAATACAACACGGTAATTAATTATTGTTAAGATTCATGCTGTTTTGACAACAGTGGGACTGCTTTCCCCGGGCCTATCATATTGACCAAAACCGTTGTGTATTAATAGCATACGAGGTTTTTGGGGGCGCAGAATATTTTTTTTAAATATGTCTGGTCAGAGAGGAACAAATTGGTGAAATCTCTGTTCTAATCAGTAATAGTAATTATTAGTAATAAGGTGTTTGGATATGGCGAACGGTAAAATACAGAGAATTACTCCTCAGCGAAGGATGATTCAGGAAGTACTGGATAAGCCGGATTATCATCCGACCGCCGCCGAGTTGTACGAGGATCTTCGCCGGCGCCTGCCTCGCATAAGTCTGGGCACGGTTTATCGAAACCTCGATCTTCTGGTCCGGAACGGCCTGATCAACAAGCTGGATATGGGCAGTTCCAAATCACGCTACGACGGCAATACCAAAAAACATCATCATATCCGCTGCGTCAGTTGCCATCGGATGGACGATATAAATGCTCTGCCCGCCGGTCAGACGGAACCTCAGATCAAGGAAATTCGAGGTTATCGAATTCTGGATCATCATTTTGAATTCGTCGGTCTTTGTCCCTCCTGCCGTAACCGGCAGAATGCGGGGGAGGAAAAAAGGTTGTGATGCAGGGGATAATAGTGACCACTAAAGAGGCCTGGATCCTTCGGGAAAGCCTCTGGAAAACGGGGCAGTAAGCAGATAATTAAGGTTTTGGAAAAGGAGTGTTATCAAAATGAACCAGAAAATACAAGACGCCTTCAACGCTCATCTCAATGCGGAAATGTACTCTTCCTATTTCTATCTCTCCATGTCGGCCTATTTGGAATCGGGAAACCTGAAAGGGATGGCCAACTGGATGAGGATTCAGGCGCAGGAGGAAATGACGCATGTAATGAAATTCTACGACTTCATTCATGATCGCGACGGTCAGGTTATCTTAACAGCGATAGAGGGACCGAAGACCGAGTGGAATTCGCCGCTGGAGATATTTGAAGAGGCCTTGGCGCATGAACGGCTGGTCAGCGGCCTGATAAATGATCTGGTTGACCTGGCTATGGCTGAAAAGGATCATATGGCCGTCACCTTCCTGCAGTGGTTTGTCACCGAGCAGGTGGAAGAGGAAGCCAATGTCAAGGAAATCGTGGATAAGATGAAAATGGTTGGCGATAACGGAGTAGCGCGTTTCATGCTCGACGGCGAACTGAGCCAGCGTGCGCCGGTACCGGCCGAACCGACAGTGTAAATTTGCAGAACAAATAATTGGAATAAAGAAAAAAACAAGAAAGGACAGTTATCATGTCACTCGTAACCAGAGAAGCCCCGGATTTTACGGCTCAGGCAGTGATGGCCGACAACCAGTTTCAGGAACTTAATCTTTCCTCCTTTAAGGGGAAGTATGTAGTGCTGTTTTTCTACCCGCTTGATTTCACCTTTGTGTGTCCTTCGGAAATCATCGCTTTCGACAAGCAGCTGGCCGAGTTTAAAAAAAGAAACGCGGAAGTGATCGGCGTTTCGGTTGATTCGCATTTTACTCATCTGGCCTGGAAAAGCACGACTGTCGAAAACGGCGGAATCGGCAATGTTCAATATCCGCTTGTGGCCGATTTGACCAAAAATATATCGCGCGACTACGGCGTACTGACCGGCGACGGCGCGGTGGCTCTGCGCGGTCTGTTCTTGATCGACAAGGAAGGAGTTGTCCGCCATGAACTGGTCAATGATCTCGGTTTGGGACGGAATGTCGATGAGGCTTTGCGCATGCTCGACGCTCTCCAATTCACCGAAAAGCACGGTGAAGTCTGCCCGGCCAACTGGCGTGACGGCGAAGAGGCCATGAAACCGACAGCCGAAGGGGTTGCCGATTATCTGGCCAAGCATGCCTAAGCGGCCTGACTAAAATTTGTTTTCTCCCCCGGTTTAACCGGGGGGAAATGGCGGTCATGAGCAAAGTAATCAAGGAATTTTTTGAGGAGGAGTACCAAATGGCTACAGAAAAACTTCAGGTATATAAATGCAATGCCTGCGGCAACATGGTGGAAATGGTTCATGCCGGAGCCGGACAGCTGGTTTGTTGTAATCAGCCGATGGAACTTCTGAATGCCGGTTCAACCGATGCTGCGCTGGAAAAACATGTTCCGGTAGTGGTGAAAACCGATGACGGTATCAAGGTCACCGTTGGCTCCGTTGCCCATCCGATGGAAGAAGAACATTCGATTGAATGGATTGAGGCGATTGTCGATGGAAAAGCATATCGCCAATTCTTAAATCCCGGTGACGCCCCGGAGGTTTTCTTCCCCATTGAAGGAAAAAATATAACTGTCCGGGAATTTTGCAATCTTCACGGTTTATGGCAGACCGTTTAAGCGATTTCAAGTCAGGACCGGACGAATCTTCACAAAGACGGGACGCTTAACCGTCCCGTCTTAAATCAGGACAGAATATGACAACAACTTTCAACCAACAGAAGGCTTATATCCGGGAGATGTTGACCAAGCGGGATTTTAATGCTCTGGAGCAATGGGCCACAACCCTTTCCAGTCCTTTGAGAAGGCTTGTGTCTTTAACCTATGACTCCGATGAATTAATCGCCTGGCGGGCAATTGAGGGGGTTGGTCGGGTGGCCGCCCTAATGGCGGCAAAGAATCTTGAAAAAGTGCGTGATACAATCCGCCGGCTGTTGTGGCATATGAGTGACGAGTCGGGTGGAGTGGGCTGGCATTCGCCGGAAATTATCGGTGAAATCCTGGTCAACGTTCCGGCGCTTATACCGGAATACGGACCATTGCTGCCGGCTTATTTTCGGGAGGAACCGTTTGAACGCGGCGCCTTTATGGCTGTTTTTCGCGCCGCCTCGGTCGACGCTGACCCCTTTCGGGAGTTTGCGGCCGATGTGGAAGCAGGTCTGGCTGAGGCAGACCCGATCATTCGGGCTTTCAGCTTGGGGACCTTGAATATTCTAAATGATGGTCAGCCGAATATCAAGAAGATGGAACCGGACAAAACCAAAATCAGATTTTATAATTTCAGCAACGGATTGTTTACCGAGACTACAATTGGGGCATTCGTTCGGGAATACCTGGACGATACTAAATATTGATTCGGTATGAATGAAAAGGCAATTGTGGGGCAAAGGACTGGTGGCAAAATGGTAAAGGAAAAAAACACAATTGTTACCCAAGGAATTGAAATTACGCCCGATTTGATTAAACTGCGTATTGCCCCGGAAGGCTGAGAACTTCCCGAATTCACTCCGGGTCAATATGTTACGCTGGGGATGAAGTGGTCCGACGGACGTTATCATACTGCCGATACGGAGGATATTTCCGGCAAAGATCCTGACCGGTTCATCCCCCGCTCCTATTCCATCGCCTCCTCCTCGAAAACCAGAGAATATATTGAGTTTTATATCGGTCTGGTTCGGTTGGGATCGTTATCACCCCGGCTATTCCATCTCAAGCCTGAAGATCGCGTATATTTATCGGAGAAACCGCTGGGGATGCTTTCCCTCGATGCCGTTCCGGCTGAATTCAATGTTGTTCTCATCGCCACCGGCACCGGTGTGGCTCCGTATATGAGCATGATCCGCACAGAAATTTCGGGGGGGCTCAACCGCCGCTTTGCGGTAATCCATGGCGCCCGCCACAGTTCCGATCTGGATTATCATTCCGAGCTGATGTTGCTCGATTCAATCAGCTAATCGTTCAATTATTTGCCCATAATCGATGAACCGGAGGCCGAACCGGGCCCCTGGAAAGGCGATGTCGGGCTGGCTCAAAGCCTTTGGACAGGTGGCCTGCTGGATAAGCTCTGGGGCTTCCACCCCACTCACAAAGACACTCATGTGTTTTTATGCGGCCACCCGGAGATGATTAGGGAGACGACTAATATTCTTGAAGCCGAGGGATTTCAAGAGCATACTCGGCGAGCCGAAGGCCAGATTCATTCGGAAATATATTTTTAGTATTTAGAAAAATTGAAGGATTGCCCCGGTGTTGGGCAAAAAAAAATCCCGGTCAAAGCCGGGATTTTTTTTGGAATTGATTAGATCAACCCTCAACAGGTCGAACATCAGTTGCTTCCGGCCCCTTGCGTCCCTGTCCAGCTTCGTATTCAACCTTTTGGCCTTCGGTCAATGACCGGAAACCTTCAGAATTGATGTTGGAGTGATGGACAAACAGATCCTCGCCGCCGTCATCGGGAGTGATGAATCCGAAGCCTTTTTGATCGTTAAACCATTTTACTTTGCCTGTAGCCACGTGTTTCTCCTCAGGCTCTCGAAGAGCCCTTACTTCTGTCCCTCGTTTTAACATAGAATACACCCCCGAGGGTTTGAGATATATCCCATTGATTGAAGCGCAAGTAACAACATAATTTCCTGCTTGTCAAGGTCGATTTTGCATTAAAATGCATTTATTTTCTAAGGCCAATTCAGGCAAAATTGAGGTAAAAATGAGGATATCGGCAAAAAAACCGGGCAACCCTTGGGTTGCCCGGCCTGTTTTTCGACCTTAAAGCAGGTCTTTTCTTAGAACTGAACCTTCAAAGTGATGTACTGATTAGCGTCAAAGACGTCTTCAGTCTCGGTCCAGGAATAGTCAATACCGATGGTCGTGCCTTGGAAATCAAGTTTGACTCCGGCGCCAAGGGACAATCCATACAACCATGAGTCCTGAGTGGAATAGTTGTAACCGGCCCGCAGAGCGTATTTGTCGTCATAGACATACTCCGCGCCGCCCTGCCACAGATCAAGGGAATAGTTGTTGGAAACGAAATTCCCCGAAACGGTGGCCAGGTTCTGGCCCTGATTGATGAAGTCGTACGAAATTCCCAGATTGAAAGAGCTGGGCAGGTCAAAGGAAGCCCCTTTGGGGCTGGCCTGACGGCTGTCTACAGTAGTCTCAAAACCACGTCCCGAGAATCTCATTTCCGGGCCGTAGTTTTTGATGACCATACCGATTTTAAGGCCACGCCAATCCGGATTATAGATAAAGCCGATGTCGAAGGCTGTACCGGTGGCGGTAACATCAAAGATGTTTTCGTAAACGACCTTGCCGGTAATTCCAAAAACAACCCGGTTGGTCAAAATGCGCGAATAGGAAAGCGACAATACGGACATCGTCGGACTATAAATCCGGCCCGTGCCATCTGGTTCATCATCGGTTGTCTCTTCCATATCGCCAATCGAAACGACTTTGACTGCCGCTGCGATGGTTCCGAAATCCTCAATAGTCGTAGCCGCGCCGGCAAAGTTGACATCGATATCAACCAGGTAAGGCTGATGCGAGAACATCGCCTCCGTACCGGTCGTATAGGCCAGACCAGCGGGATTCCAATAAATGGCCTCCACGCCGGAAACATCGGCAATCACCGAACCACCCATGGCCGTACCGCGTGATCCAACTGGGATACGCAGCTCCTGGGCGCCGGCGGTACCGATCCTCCGATCGTTCCCCGCGTAAGCCGAGCTGAGGCTTACAACAAGGAGAACTATCATCAAGATTATGACTTTATGTTTCATTTCTTTCATCCTCCTCGTTTAGTAAATCCGGAGCACTTCGTCTTCGACAAAGACGGCCAATTTGCCCGTCTGGGTGCCGAATCCGGGTGCCTCGACTACGTAAATGTAGATTCCGGATGCTACCGGTAAGCCTTGTTCGGTAAGAACATCCCACTCGGCTATGGCGTCGCTACGTTCCTTCTGAATCGTCCGAACCATATCTCCGGCGAGATTGAAGATCCTGATCTCGCACTCTTCAGGAAGATGGTGGAAACGAATGGCATAACTACCCGGTGAGGGGTCGTAACTGCCATACAGATAGAACGGATTGGGAACAGCCTTGATCTCGCTTAGATCGCTCTCACTGGAAGTAAATGATGGCGCTTCAGCGGTGAAAGTAAACGTGTCCCCCGGAGTGATGACATAGTTCGGAACCAGACCCAGCGTTCCTTCTTCGGCCAAAAATCCGCCGACACCGCGATCACCCAGCCACATGGCCCAGTGAGTCGGGTTGGAGGCGGAGTAATCGTCGCCCATGAAATCAATTCCGCTGGATCCATCATCGAACATTGTACCCGTCGCGTCATAGTCATAATCCAAAACCCAGATGTAGTTATACTGCAAATCGCCATTATTGGGTAACAACGGATCAGGCGGATCGGCCAGATAACTCCAATCCCATTGAAGGTTTTGATCGCGGTCACGGACTACCACCACCAGCTTGCGCGGATTGTCCGGATCAGAAACATCATATGCCGTGAATGGTATTTCATAGAAACCTTCGAAATTAGAACCAGACCAACCGGAGTACATGAAGGCAAACGAAGTATCGGATCCTTCACCAGCTACATAAGGTTCGCCGGTAGTAAATGTTCCACTACCGTCGAGGTCAGTGTAGCTTTCCAGAGGACGCCAGTAAACCTCAATCGGCACATAATCGGCAGCACCGAGTGTTGAGCCCTGGAAATTCGGACCGAGGTAGACACCGCCGAAGAGCAGCTCACCACTACCTTCGCCAGTGAACCAGCGACCGGTGTAATCCACTCTCTCCGTTACATATGAAGGGTGTTCGACCATAGTCACCGGGCTGATATTTACCGGATCGGAGCTAGTATAGGAGCGACTTGCCCCTTCCAGCGGCGGGCCGGAAACGAGTATCTGCATACCGTCGAAAATCTGGTAATTGTTGTCGCCGGAGATGTTGAAATTCCGTTCGACATACATGGTATCCAAGGTGGTGTTTTCCAGATTCCAGAAAGTATTGTAGGTCGTATCCCAGTAGCTGTAATCATCCGTATCAGCTGAATCCAGGATCGTATCAACACAGAAAGTGACGAGAACTGAATCCACATCCCAATCGACATCACAGGTATCGAGCAGTTCATCGTAGGTAAAGTAATTGGTAATTTCAACGTCATCGTGGAATGCAGCCACTGTATCGGTGCCGAAATCGATTACGTAGTTATCGCCCAGGAAGGCCATCGGATCGGTAACCATCGGAGCGACGATACCATCCGAGCCGCCGATATGGACAACCGAGACGATCTCCCGTGCATCGATAGCCACATGTTCACCGGCGACCGGTGCCTGAGGTACAGCGGTAAATACCGTCTGGCTCTCAAGGAAGCGGTCAGCATTCGGCACATTGCTGGGCGGGTCATCACGATAATCAAGATAGGAGAAGGAGAAAGCCGTGACGCGGTAGAAATAATCGGTCACGTTATTCAACTCTCCGCCATTGATGGCGTCCACTGTGGTGCTATAACTGTAGGCCATGCCCGAGTTACTGAGAACCCTTTTGATATCCGGGACCAGCAACTGCGAGGCGTTATCTCTGATTGTGTCAACCAAGGCCACGTCGTAGCTGTTGATGACATCGTAAGTGACCAGCTCGGTCCAAGGACCGGCTTTGGTTTCACCCTGCCAAATCGTGTACCCTTCAAAGAAGAAATCACCGGGATCGACTTCGGAAGTGTCGTCCCAGGTGAAGAGAATGCGGTTTTCCAGTTCGGTCAAATTCACGACCGGAGCTGCCGGAGGTTTCGGCGGGTTAAAGCCGCTCTCATACAGCTTCTGGGCGAAGTTATCGATTTCCTTCATGGTCGTGATCGAACCCAAACGGTCCGCACCCTGACCGATAACGATAGCCGCATAAATCTCGGTACTATCGCCGGGCCGGAAGGTAATCGGGCCGGTGCTCTGCATCCAGCGTCGGTCGGCTGGATCGATGTCCAGATCGCCTGTGCCCGCTACCGGGTCACCGGTATGGACATATTTCAGCACCTGACTATCATAGATATAATCGCCGCCGTCACGAGTCAGGCCGCGCATATAGTTGTAGGTTTCTTCATTATTATCCGGGTCGGTTCCGTTGATATACTTGTTGAACGAAGTCATACCCATGTTGGTAAATCCGGGCCAACGTTGACCCCACATCCTGGCACTATCTTCCGGAGCACCGGGCTGCAGAGGACCCTGGAAAAAGTCGATGCCCATACAGGGTATGGGCATATTAGTGTACTGCGGGTCTTCGTTATCGTCGTTATAAACATAACCGAGACCCAGAGTCGTATCACAACCGACCACGTCATCGCCGGCGCTGCCCAGATCAGGGTCGGACCAGATCGAGAAATAGCAGTTCTGGAGCGTGTTGGCGCCCTTATTATAGACGCGCATCCGCAGGACGACGATATTCCCCAATGAACCCTGACGATCAAAGGCAAATGTCGCCTGCCGGACTTCCAGCCCCAACGGTTCGGTATTACCGGAGTTGTTGACATGCTGATCCGGATCGGCATCATTGAACACCGACCAGAGCATCTGGTCGCCGATCATGGCCGGGTTGCCCAGGGTGTCCACCGGAGCGCCCTGATCCACCGGCCAGTTCAGGTAATCGTCGTTGGGATTACCGGCCAGGCTGTCGCGGTACAGTTTATAGACTTTGAAAGCCGGACGGTCGGCCATGAATGTCCCATTTTCCATCGGGCCGGGGACGTATTCGTCGCTATACTCGGCGACGATAACTCTTTCTTCACCGGTAGCCGAATCGACAGCTCCGACCCACAAGCCACCGGCATAATATGGTGAATGCTGCCCGGCTTGTTTGACATCATTATCGATATCATCCGGATCACCGGGGTATGGAAACCAGGTTCCGTAGTCGTACCCAAAAAAACCGGAAAGATCTCGTCCGAAGTTACCGTGGTTGGTAACAAACATCAGAATCCGGTTGGCGTCGATATAGGTCGTATTATCGACTGATTGGGCCTGGCTGACCGATTTTCCTTTCGGAGGCGCCGCCATGACCGGCAACGCGAAGAGGAAAACCAGTAGTAAAGATACCAAGACTTTTATTTTCATTTTCAATTCCCTCATCTTCCGGTTAGAACGACATCCGCAATCCGAACAGGATCATTCTGGGGTGGGCGTAGTTCTTCGGATTGTTCTGTGCCAGATCGTAGCGATATTCATATTCTTCGCCGCGAGATATTCCGGTACTGCCCATATCCGAGTTGGACGCCTTGGTCGTACCTTCCGGTGTTTCCAAGTAGCCCGAGGTATTGGCTTTGCCGGTACCTTCATATACGGCAATATCGTTTTCAGTATTCAGCAGATTCCGAACCCAGAGATACGGAACCAATTTATATTTGCTGATGTTGATCATTTTTTCCAGTTTGACATCAACCATCGTGGTCCAGGATTGACGGGCGGAGTTGATTCCACCAGTCGGCTCCTGTTGAACCGAAACGTTGGGGCTGACGCCGTCGTAAATGTTCGTTGGAGTAAAAGGCACACCGCTGGCAAATTGGATAATGGCGTTCAATCCGATATTCTCGAACGGATGCGAATTGCCGATCACCGGACCTTCGCCTTTACTGGTACGGAAATCAAACATGCCGATAATGCTGTGCCGCTGGTCATAATCAAGCGGGTTGGTTGCCTTCGGCGCACCCTGAGAATTCTTCCAGGCGATGTTGAAATTGGACGTGGCATACGAACCGGTGCCAGAGGCATAACTCAGGGAGTACTTGATATCCAGAGTCAAGTTCCGAGTCCGGCGCATATTTAAATTGAAATCAAATCCCTTGATCGTGCCGAAATCGGTGTTACTGAAAACGGTATACTCTCTCGGGAGCGCCGGAGTCTGAGTAAAGGTCTGCACCAGATCGGTGACGTCCTTGTAGTAGGCCACTACTTCAAAGGCCGTATTGTCGCCCAACATATGAGTCAAACCGAATTCATAAGCCGTTGTTTTTTCCGGCTTCAGATTCGGGTTTGAGAAGGTGTAGAACGAACCGGCCGTAACGCGGGCCTCAAAGAAGTCGTACCCAACATAAAGACGCCGCAGGTCGGGACGCTGGTAGAACTTACCAAAGTTCATGTATAGTTGCGTCCTGTCGCTGATGGGGAAAGCGATACCAATTCGCGGCGAAACGCGCGTGAATTTCTCGCTATCTTCCATATCGGCCACATCCAACTCACTATCGAGTGCATCAGTCTGACTTGAATCAGCATCATAGGGGCTGGAGGGGTTTATCAACTGCAACGCTTTATAGTCAAAATAGTCAAAGCGCAAACCGGCATTGACGATAAAGCCGCGCCAATCGAAACGGTCGGTGAGATAAAGGCCCAGGTTGATCGGATGTTTGGTGTCATTGAAGACGCCTTCGTTATCCGATTCGTTACCCAGTGAATCGAAGCCATAACGGTTCAACAGGTTAGCGTTGAAATCCTGCGTGGCATTTAGATTCTCAAAATACCGTAGAGTATGCCGCTGGAAATCAAAACCTAATTTCACCGTATGGTGAGTCATCATCTGCTTGGTTATATCGCCTTTGGCGCCGATATATGACGATTTGCGGTGTAGATAATTGGCCCAATAGGACTCATAAAAAGTGACGAACGAGTCCTCGTCCACTTCTGGATCGAAGAGAGGGTCAAGATCGCTCAGGAAAATACTGTCGCCTTCCCGGAATAAATTTTCAAAATCAAATTCCGGATTGGACAGTTCCCGTTCATAAGCCTCAAAATCATCAAAGATCGCGCCGTCGCCGCGGAATCTCTCAGTTGTAAAATAGGAAAAACTGAGATTGTAGAACGACTCAGGACTCAGGGTATGAGTGAATTTGGCGTTGAGGCCGAGGTTTTTATCTTCATACCGAGGCGAGTGCTTAAGCTGGCTGGTAAAAGCCGGATTCATGTAAAAGTGACGATACTCCTGCCATTTATCAACAGAGCCATTGCCGTTGAGCGACAACTTCATATTTTTTTGCAGTTCAAAGTCAATCTTACCCTGATAAGACCAGCCGCTGACTGAATTAAACGGCATCCTTTGCGACTCATCCAGGTCGTAGATATCGTCAAGTCCGAATTCCTCGTAAACGTCTTTGGTCTTGATCGACGGCGCTCGATCACGCAAATAACGCCGTTCGCCGGAGAAGAAGAAATAAGCTCCTTCCAGCTGCGGGACAGGGCCGCTGATATCACCAGAATACCAATTCTGGTCATAGCTATCATAACCGAACGGCGCGGCCACATTGTCGCTGACCAATTCAACATTACCGTGATAATTGCTGGTGCCGGAATTGGTCGTGACATTAACAACACCAGAAGCGACATGACCATATTCGGCCGAGAAGGCGCCGGAGGTCACCGAGACTTCTTTGATGGCATTGTTGTTGATGTTGGCTGTGGATATACCTGAAAGCGGATCCTGTTGTGAGAATCCGTCCACGTAGTACGCCACCTCGGATGGACGGCCGCCGCGAAGGTTAATTTCAGAAGCCGTAGCCGATGATGTTTCACGGCCACCGCGCTGACGAGTGTCAACGTTGGAGTTCATCCGCACGACGCTGTTTTGAATTCCAACAACCTGTTCAAAACCTCGCGTCGGCATAGCCAACAATTGTTCCCGTTCAATGATATCAACCGACGTGGTCCGGTCCTTGATAATCATGGGCCGTTCCGCGGTAACGGTGATAACTTTGCCGAGATCGGTCACTTCGGTGGTCAGATCAATGTCCTGGAAAGTGGCCAGATCGACCGAAACGTGAACGTTTTCAACTTCGACCGTGGCATAGCCGACCGAGCTGATAACGACCGTATAGGTTCCAACCGGGACGTTCAGCATAATATACTTTCCGTCCAAGTCCGTCTTGGCGCCGATGGTGGTTCCCTTGATACCCACCGAAACGCCGAGAAGTCCGTCCTTTGTTTGGGCGTCGGTCACTGTACCGGTAATTTTACCGGTCACCGCACCAAACACGGACCCTGTTAGCAGGCATGCAATCAAGCATGCCATCAAAAAAACTTTGAGTTTCATGCTGTAGTTTTCCTCCTTTGTCCGTGGAATTGACGTTTTTACTCCCTCAAAAATTACATTATCGAATTTTCTCATAGGCTTCCCCCTTAGACGTAATATTATTAAAAGACGGAGGTAGTTCCTTATCCATCATATCCATATGATTTCCTTTCTCTCGCAGGGACACCCCTCCAATGGGTACAATTATCCCTGATCTAGACAAAGTGCCTTTCTGACCTTTGCCTGTCAACAAAAAATGACATATAATATACGACTTTGCAACAATAAAATATTGGCTTTCAAAGGGTTATTTTATAGGCTGGAAGCCCTATTTTATGGTCTCGGCGGTACATCCATCATCTTTTTACCGATTTTTTACCGACAATAATAACAAATATCTTTATATTAATAACTACTCGATATTATTGATTGGCGCTGAGCAATTCTTCGCCATAGGCAAAAGGGCGG
>JAAEQF010000661.1 GCA_024231695.1 FCB group bacterium | reverse complement strand
TTTTCACAGCCGGTATTCACCAGATATTGGATAACAATGCGGCAGGGGGTTTCGCCCCATCCGCCATAGCTCGTCCAATACCAGCCGCTGTCCTGGAGGGTATTGGAAATGATTTTTGCGTTATAGCTCACTTGCAGAACATCCCAGCCGATAACCGATTGATTCAGCTGTTGGAACAGGCCGACCGAACCGCCGTCATTTATAGCCTCGGTCCTTCTGAAGCTAAAGCTGGGCGCTTCCAACCCGTCATCGGGGTCAATGGTCCAAAAAAATTTACTGGGATTTTCCGGACGCTTGCTGGAGGACTTTTCCCATTCAGAAAAGTTATCATCAAAGGTGCCGTTCTGGATCAGGTTTGATATGGTCGTACCATTGTTGACGCCTGAAAGAACGATATTATCCGCCCGGCCCTGGAAATCCCAGCCGTTTCCTCCTACCCATAGGCCGACGATATGTTCCGGAGTAGCCCCTTCCGTTCGGGTTTTACAATTCCTCCCAGGCGTCATGGCCATGAGGTTAGGTGAAGTGTATGAGAACCACCCATGGCCCTGGTCAGGTGAAACTTCAGGATGGCTCAAGGCGTCTGCCCCGGGCAGGAAACCGTGTTGCCAGGAATATTGTTTGACGGCGCCGGAGACGAGAGAGATGGTCAGAAAGGGCTCTTCGTCGCAGAAGTCAAGGGTGTCTGAATCGGTGTCTATAATGGTCATCTCTTCGAAATCGTTTTCTGCCGGCGGGGCGCTGTAATTAATATAGGCCGTGACAGACGCTTCGCTGCCGGACTCATCGGTGGCCTGAACGGTGAGCTTGTTTTCACCTTCCTCCAGGGTAAGCTCAAAGGAAAATTTCGGGTCCTCGCCGCAATCGCGGCAGACTCGGGTCTCGGGGCCTTCGTTCAGAGTATGGGCAATCTCTGTTACCTTGCCGCTGCTGTTGATGGTGCCGGATATATCGATGGTCTCTTCCGCGCTTTCCCCCGGCAGGTCATTGAGGCTGATTTGAAGCTCGGTAGTCATCTTCATGCTTTGATTACAGCCGACCTCGATCGTAATCGGCGGTAGTTCTGTGTAACTTATGCCTCCGCTGGGATTGACGGCATTTATCTTGGGCGTTAAAGTATAGCTCCCCTGGGGGAGGGTCAGGGTTACGAGCCCCTGATCCGACGCGGAACTAAGGCTGGTCGGGGTCCCATTGGCATAGGAAATCGAAACGCTGTAATTGGCCGATGCTTCCTGGAAGTCTGAGCCGACAAAGCGGCCATAGCCGGTGGCGTTGGGCCGATAAAGTATCCCTGACAACGATTTGTAAGAGATATGGATTTCGCTCATACAGTAAGCATGATCTATCTCGATGGTCTGTCCGGGAACGATGGTGCGGTCTCCAATATTATTGTTGGTAATCCGGTACCAGGAATATTGATAGGTTGGCGGCCCTTCCGGGGTGTCGCTATCTCTAAAAGACAAGATTAAGGTGTCAGGCCGCCAGATTGACGGCTCTCCCTTAAGCCCGCCCAGGGCCAGCTCATAGTCGCCTTCAAAATTATCTGTTTCTTCGTTGAAGGACCCTGTAAATATGGCCCGCGCCGTTCCTCCCCATGATTTCATCGTCGCCCCGTCGGCAAGCTTATTGGTGCCGCTGGCCGCCACGCTGGAGCTCGAAATGGTTATTGCTTCCGGTAGCCCATCACCGCTGTAATCTTCATCACGGGCAATATCTTCAAGACATGAACCGGTTGTTTCACTAGGTGGTCCGGCCAATAGAATATCTCCGACAACGTAGCCGGGATTCATGACAAAGGTGTCGCCCAGATCCGTGCTTTGGCCGGCGTTAACATAGACCCTTCCATTGTATGAGCTATGCAGCCATGGCGTGCGGAAGTATTCGGCCCGGTAGCCGGTTCGAAAGGTCATCTCGCCATAGACCGTATAGCCTCTGGCCGGAGAATCGGCCGCCGAAGGAACGAGATTTTTTAGTGTAAATGGCCCCTGTGAGGGGGTGGCAAGGATTCTTTGATAACGAAAATTTTTAAGAGGGCCGTCAAAAGCCCTGATGCGGGTCAAGGAGTTTTGCTGATGTTCATCTTCACCAATCATATCGATATTTCCGATGATTTCGCCAAGGTTTTCCCCAGGGGATATCACACAGACAACTTCTATTATCTCATCGCAGCCAACCGTGACATAATGCTGGCACAATGACCGGACCTGACTTGAATAAGGGTCATTTCCGGCTTCAAAGATAACATCTACCCGATAGCGGGACCCATCGCCCTCTACGGCCAGGTATTCCTGACTGGCACCGTTTGGGATTCGAAAATTCTGGGCCTGATAGCTATAGTGATTTGAGCCGGGTGAGCTTTCTTTATAAGCAATGATATAACCGCCGTTTACCGACAGGGGCGCCCCTTCAGTATTGACAAATTTGATGTTTAACAGCCCGGCGCACTGGCTGAAGTTGAGAGAGACGTTAGCCGCCGGTTCCGGGTAGACGGGGGCTGATTTTATGAACCCGAAGCGATACCGGCTGCTGTTTGAATTTAGGTTGATTTCCGCTTGAACCCGATACGGAATCCCCGAGGCGGATGATTCTACTGTGATTTCATAGTTGGTACGGGTCGCAGAATCGGCCTGGGGATAGGTATAGTTGTTGAGGGTAGGTGAGACACCGATGCTGTCCGCCCGGATATAGGCATAAGTGAACCCCTTGTTTCCGCCGGTAGGACTCAGTATATCCAGGATGGCCGGGTTAGCATTCGTGAACTCAACCACGCCTGCTATCTGATTCGAATTAGAGACAGCCTGGCCAAAGGCTTCCGCTCCCATAGTCGTGAAGATCAGGAGTCCAAGGCCGCCAAGGGCTAGAAACGTTGTGCTTTTTCTTTTGCTGATCATATTTTGATCCTTTTTTGGATTGTTTAATTTAACCCTTTAACCGTGATACTATTTTTTTTGCCCCAGCGGGCCATTTCGGATTTCGAGGTGTAAATTATGATATCGACCCAAATTGTCTGAATAGAACCTTCGAAGAGGTGAATGGTGTGCTTGTGTAGGCATGGTCGGTTCTTAGGCTCTGAGTGCAGGGGGATATTCTAGCAAGCCCGATACCATTTTTTTTGATGACCCGACGGAAGCGTGCTAACGATTAAAACAGTCCCGACGATAATAGATTTTTCGGTTTAAATGTTTGTTTTTATTGTAGTTTTTCTTGTTGTTAAGCCTGAGGTTTTTTCAAAAATAAAAATTATTTATGGAAAAAAAGAGAATAGGGGTGTTTTACTGAACCGGAAAATTGTGTTTTTCGGCTTTTTGAGTGACATTTTTTGAAAAAAATGACAAATATTGGAAGCCGGCCCTTATCATAGCGGCCTATATAACCATGTAATATTTTTTGTTAATCCGTAGATTTTTTGAATTATAACAGGTGTTTATTATGGCTGGTAATTTTGATGGGCCGGTTTGACCTATTTAAATTGATCTTCTATTATTAAGTT